>CAZSGH010000025.1:0-39928 GCA_964606405.1 uncultured Francisella sp. | reverse complement strand
ACACTGTTGATAAAGGCATCTGTCTTACCTTTATCACCCACTAATTGCACCGTATAAGTCGACGCTGTAACATCAACAATTTGCGCACGAAAAATATCCGCTAGCCGCTTTAGCTCTTCACGATTGGTTCCTGTTGCAACCAATTTAATCAAGAGCAACTCCCGTTCAATATGCTCACCATTGGTGAGGTCAACAACTTTAACCACATCAATGAGTCGATTGAGATGCTTAACAATTTGTTCGATCTGTTGTTCATTACCTTGAGTAACCAAGGTTAAACGAGATACAGTCTCGTCCTCTGTTGGCGCAACAGTTAACTCTTGAATATTATAGCCACGTGCCGAAAACAAACCCGCAACACGCGATAACGCACCCGACTCATTTTCGATTAGCATGGAAATGATATGACGCATATTCCAGCCCCCTTAAACCAAAATCATTTCGTTCTGACCCGCACCAGCTGGAATCATCGGATAGACGTTTTCAGTATGATCGGTCTGAATATCCAAAAACACCAAACGATCAGTCATAGCGAAAGCTTCACGCATTTTGCTTTCCAACTCAGCAGGCTCCGAAATCTTCATGCCTACATGACCGTAAGCCTCAGCCAACTTAACGAAGTCTGGCAAGGAGTCCATGTAAGACATTGAGTATCGACGATCATAAAAGAATTCTTGCCATTGACGAACCATGCCTAAAAAACGATTATTCAAACAGACAATTTTAACTGGCAACCCATACTGAAAGCAGGTTGACAGCTCTTGAATATTCATTTGAATACTACCTTCACCCGTCACGCACGCAACGGTTGCGTCTGGGAAAGCCATTTTAACGCCCATCGCATAGGGCAAGCCGACACCCATCGTACCCAAACCGCCTGAATTAATCCAACGACGTGGTTTGTCGAACTTGTAATACTGGGCTGCCCACATCTGATGTTGTCCGACATCGGAAGTAACATAAGCATCACCATTAGTGATCTTGTGCAACAACTCAATGACCGACTGAGGCTTAATAACTTTCGTTGATGTCTGATACTTCATGCACTCGACCGCACGCCATGTATCAATTTGCTGCCACCAAGCAGCAATTGCATCAGAATTCGGCTTGCGCTTATCGGCTTTAACGATATCCAGCACGTCGTCCAATACTTGAGAAACAGGACCAACAATCGGCACATCAACTTTGACATTTTTCGAGATGGATGCAGGGTCAATATCAATATGAATGACTTTTGCGGTCGGGCAAAACTTTTCAATGTTGCCAGTTACACGATCATCAAAACGCGCACCAATGGCAATTAACACATCACAATGATGCATTGCCATATTGGCTTCGTAAGTACCGTGCATACCTAGCATACCAACTGAAAGCGCATCACTCGCAGGGAAAGCCCCCAAACCCATTAAGGTTTGCGTAATCGGATACCCCATATAACGCACGAGTTCTGTCAACTGGGTTGCTGCTTCACCAAGAACAACACCGCCACCCGTATAAAACATGGGACGTTCAGCTGCCAGCATTAAATCGACCGCTTTACGAATCTGTCCCGTATGCCCTTTCGTAATCACATTGTACGAGCGGATATCTACCGAGTCCGGATATACATATGTCGTTTTAGCATTCTGCACATCTTTAGGAATATCAATCAGAACAGGGCCTGGGCGACCTGTCATAGCAATATAAAACGCTTTTTTGAGCGTTATTGCCAACTCGTTGACATCTCTTACTAAAAAGTTGTGCTTAACGATCGGACGACTAATACCAACCGTGTCAACTTCCTGAAAAGCATCTAAGCCAATCATGGCTGTCGGCACTTGACCAGTTAAGACAATCAGCGGAATAGAATCCATGTAAGCGGTTGCAATTCCTGTAATGGCATTCGTGGCACCAGGACCAGAAGTCACCAAGACCAAACCTGGCTTTCCTGTCGCGCGCGAATAGGCATCCGCAGCATGAGTTGCAGCTTGTTCGTGACGAACCAGAATATGTTTTAGGGTTGTTGCCGTTGTATCTAAAGCATCATAAATGGGCAAAACAGCACCACCTGGATAACCCCAAAGATGTTCAACCCCTTCGTCTTCTAAAAACTTAATGACGATCTGAGCACCCGTCAACTCCACAAGCCTCTCCTTTGTATGCAATTGGCAGCGGTAAAAATTTTAGTATTGTAACGTAAAATACCTAGCACAAACCACCATCTTAATCAAAAACCGCAATAGGAAGTCTCTAAAAACCTCGCTTCGCCTATTTTTAGACTTTCCAAGCTTGTTTTTCAGTTGAAAGAAGGGGATTAAGTCAATCGGCTACACCAGTGCTCCCCCTCCTTCAGCCCTCCAACCCCTCTAGGGTTTTAGTGGCAATCAATAACCTACTATTTTGGTCAACTATTAAATTAGAGTCAAGCTGTGATCAAAAAATATTGTTTATAGTGACGCATCTCGCTAATCGACTCCTTAATATCCTCTAAGGCAGTATGACTTCCCGATTTTTTGACAGCTTCAACAACAGGCTTATTCCAACGCTTTGCCGCTTCCTTGAAGCTACTCACATCAATCAATCGATAATGGAGATAAGCGTCAACACTAGGCATATAGCGCTCAATAAACTTACGGTCTTGGCAAATACTATTGCCACACAATGGCGACACGCCCTTAGGAACATATTGCTGAATAAACGCGAGCGTCAAGGCTTCTGCCTGAGCCAAATCAATATCACTATTGCGACAACGCGCAGTGAGTCCTGACGCACCATGGGTGTTTTGACACCATTCATCCATCGTAGAAAGCTCATCGTCACTCAGGGCAATCGCAATGACAGGACCTTCAGCAACCAAATTCAACTGGCTGTCGGTAATTAAGGTGGCTATTTCCATAATAACGCACTGATTGACATCCAATCCTGTCATTTCTAAATCCATCCACACGAGGTTATCTGTGCTCTGCATAGCATCTCCTTGACCTGTTAGTATCGCTATCTCCTATAATGGTTACATAAAACATTCACAGGAGCCTAATTTTGGATATTAACGCCTTACTGACGCAATCTTGTCAACCCTTAAAAGCAGGAACGCCTGCAATGGTCATACCAACTATCGAAAGCTATTTGAGTATGATAACAGGCTGGCAGCCTGCATTTGACTATAAAAGTATTGAACGTAATATCACGTTCAAAAATCATTATCAGGTCATGGCTTTTTTGAATGCGCTGGCTTATATGTGTCACCAGCAAGATCATCATCCAGAGATTTGTTATGGGTACAACCATGTAAAAATTACATTGACCACCCATATTGCCAAAGGCGTTACACTTAACGACATGATTATGGCAGCACACATCAACCAGTTGTATCAGGCATGAGCAAACGCAAGCTAACCAATCAACAACAACAACGCATCGAACAACGACGCGAAGGTGACTCTCACCATCAGGATTCCCGATTAGGGTTGGTGGTAATGAACTCTGGCAAGAAAGCCGTGGTGCGCTTTGCAGATGGAACGCTGCATAGCTGCCACCAACGCGCCAACCTTGCCAATGTGGTCGCAGGCGATCAGGTCATGGTTTGGCAAGATGAGAATAATAATTCAGTTATTGAAAGTTTATTGCCGCGTAACAGCCTACTGTCTCGACCAGGTTTTAGAGGCGTGATTAAGCCCGTTGCGGCAAACATTGACCAGCTTTTAGTTGTCATTGCTCCTGCTCCTGGCATTGATTTAGACTTGCTCGATAGGAGCCTTTGCTATTGCGAGTGGCAGGGATTAGATGCAATTATTCTGTTAAATAAAGCCGACTTGGTATCTGGTGAATATCGAGTTTATATTGATGAACTGGCGCACATCTATCAAAGCATTGGCTATCAATGGATAGAAACCAGCACACACACTCAAACAGGCTTGTCAGAACTTAGAACACGCTGCAAGGATAAAAGCAGTGTCTTTTTGGGGAACTCTGGCGTGGGTAAATCTTCTTTAGCTAAGGCCCTATTACCCGAAATGGATATTCGTACACAAACTTTATCTGCTTCAACAGGACTCGGACAGCACACCACTAACAATGCTACGCTTTACGACCTACCCTCAGGCGGCATTTTAATCGACGCTGCTGGCATCAGAACACTGGAGCTAGGCGAGTTCTCCATTGAGCACCCTGATCGCTACTGGCGCGATTTTAGACCCTACCTAGGCAAGTGTCGTTTTCACAACTGCACCCACAGCCATGAACCCGAATGTGCCATCATTCAGGCAGTAGAAGCGGAAGAAATTGCCTTACATCGTTATCAACATTATCTGCGCTTACTGCATGCAACACCACAAAGTTGACCTCAAGCATGTTATCTTTCTTGACATCAGCCGACAAATCCATTGTAATTACCAACGGCATAATCCATGTCATTTTCGACATACCCTTTTTAGGAGTTTCAAATGAAAAAAATTATCGTTGCTGCTGCTCTGTCTGTTTTAGCAATGGGCACTGCTCAAGCTGCTGACGAAGCTGCTGGTAAAGCAAAATATGCTTCTTGTGCTGGTTGCCACGGTCAAAATGGCAAAAGCGCATCTCCAGCGTTCCCATCTTTAACAGGTAAAGATGCTGCTACTCTTGAAGCTGCATTGAAAGACTTCAAGTCTGGCAAGCGTAACAACCCAATGATGTCACCACAAGCGAAAGGTCTTTCTGACGCTGACATGGCAAACATTGCTGCATTCTTAGCTGCTCAAAAGTAATTTTGATCGCTTAGTTGCACAAGAAGGGGGGCTTTAGCTCCCTTTCTTGTTTTTGATGAATGCTTGACGTGGCGTCTTAAACACTGTTTAATGCTGCGATAACTTTTACAGGAGTATTGAAATGAAAATGGTATGGATGCTCGTGGCAGCTGGCGTTTCTTTTTCTGCACTGGCTGCAGACATAAAAGCAGGTGAAACCAAAGCTCAAGCTTGCGTCGGCTGTCATGGTGCTCAAGGCAAAAGTCTTGTTCCAACTTTTCCTAAACTAGCGGGTCAGCACGCCGTTTATCTTGAGTCCGCATTACGTGACTTCAAAAGCGGTGAACGTAAAAACTCAATGATGTCGCCTTTTGCTGCAGGTCTATCTGAAGCCGATATGGCTGATATCGCTGCTTATTTCGAAGCACAAAAATAAAGTTTATAAAAAGGCAAGATCGCGAAAGCAAACCGAAGCTGTACATTTGGTACTGCGAGGTAATGCTGACACAGATATTGCGTTTTTAGCCGCCTATAGTTTAACAGGATAAAACGGAAACCTCCTAAGTTTCAGCTCTGCGTTCGAGTCGCGGTGGGCGGACCAATTACCTATCAAGACGTCTCATGACGTCTTTTTTGTATCTCATTGAGAACAGTAGCATTAAATAGCGCTACCCTGTACTGACAAAATGAACGCCTTCATTTTGGATGCATCTTTAATCCCCTTGACGGCTTCGACACCACCCGAAACATCTACCGCGAATGGCTTTACTTGCGCAATTGCTACGCCAACATTCTCAGCAGTTAATCCTCCTGCCAAAATAATTGGTTTCGTAAAATTACGGGGCACGCGATGCCAATCAAACGACTCACCCGAGCCACCTGGTACATTGGGCTTATAGGTGTCAACTAATAACCCCAGCGCATCACTAAAACGATTGGCCTCTTGTAGCAAGTCGACATCATCGCGCATCGGGATTGCTTTAATGTAGGCACGACCAAAGGATCGGCAAAACTCTGGAGACTCATCGCCATGAAACTGCAACAAGCCAACGCTTGGCAGCGCTTGCAATACCGCTTGCACCTCGTCGACACTCGGACTGACAAACAAAGCCGTTACCGTCACAAAGGGGGGCATATTAACCAGAGCCGCTTGCGCTTGCTCAATCGTTACTGCTCGAGGGCTAGGTGGATAAAACACCAAACCAATTGCATCAGCTCCCAGCGCACAAGCTGCCTGCACATCTTCTACTCTAGTCAAACCACAGATTTTAACGCGAGTTCTTCCCATTATGCCCTCCATAAATCTGCCATATTAACCGACTTAAAACCATAAGGTTCAGGATAACGCACATGGGTTAAATACAAACCGTTAGCTGGTGCCGTTGGTGCTGCTTTAGTTCGATCTCGCAAGGAGAGTAACTCTGCCATCCACGACACGGGGCGCTCGCCCTGCCCGACTTTTAATAAAGATCCGACGATGTTACGTACCATGTGATGCAAAAAAGCATTGGCTTCGATATCAACAAAAACAAAATCACCTTCATGCATCACCGTCACTTCTATCACATTACGATTGGGATGATGCGCTTGGCATTCAGCCGCTCGAAAAGAGGAGAAATCATGTTCGCCCAATAATGACTGAGCAGCAAGATGCATTAGTTCAACATTGAGCGGACGCGTTACCGAGGTTTGCTGCGCATAAAACAAAGCAGATCGCACAGGACGATTAACAATCACATAACGGTAACGACGCGCCACAGCCGAAAAACGAGCATGAAACGTCTCATCGACTGTTTCTTGCCAAGTGACACGAATGTCATTAGGTAAATGCGTATTAGTACCGCGCACCCATGCATCGACAGGACGCGTAACACTTGTATCGAAATGCACGACCTGCCCAATGGCATGAACCCCTCGATCAGTACGCCCTGCACAAAACACTTCAATCGGCTCACAGGCAATTTTGGCTAATGCCGACTCGAGATGCTCTTGCACCCCATGACAATCTTGCTGTTTTTGCCAGCCGCAATAAGAAAAACCTAAGTATTCAACGCCCAAAACAATACGAGACATAATACCTACAGTCAAAGGGAAGAGAGACAGAGGGAAGGGAGAAACTACAGCAGATAGTGCAGCTCCTCACGTCCTTCCCACAGAAATAAATGATCTAAATAATAAACGAGCGAACGAAGTCTATTATTTTAAATAATCACGGATAAGTACTTGCGCAATTTGTACCGCGTTGGTTGCTGCACCTTTGCGCACATTATCAGCAACCACCCAAAGATTTAAGCCGTTATCGCAAGAAATATCTTCACGAATACGACCGACATAAACAGGATTGGTATCAGCGACATCTGCAGGCGTTGGATAACCACCATTCACCTGCTCATCCATAATCACAATGCCTTCAGCTTTTGACAACAATTCGCGCGCTTGTGCTGCAGTGATTTTGTCGCGTGTTTCGATGTGAACAGCCTCTGAGTGACCAAAGAAAACAGGCACACGAACTGCTGTTGGGTTAACTTTAACACTAGCATCACCCAAAATCTTTTGCGTTTCCCACACCATCTTCATTTCTTCTTTGGTGTAGCCATTTTCGGTAAACACATCAATTTGAGGAATGACGTTAAAGGCAATACGCTTAGCAAAAACATCGTTTTGTGTTGGCTTAAAGTTCAGCAAGTTTGCTGTCTGAGTCGATAACTCTTCAATAGCTTCTTTACCAGCACCCGAGACGGCCTGGTAGGTTGCCACGTTAATGCGCGTAATACCGACTGCATCATAAATGGGCTTTAAGGCGACCAACATCTGAATGGTTGAGCAGTTTGGGTTGGCAATAATACCGCGGTTTTTATACTGAGCAATCGCTTTCGGATTGACCTCTGGTACAACTAAGGGAATATCATCGTCATAGCGGAACTGAGAGGTATTATCGATAACAACACAACCCGCAGCAGCAGCCTTAGGCGCATAAATCGCTGAAACACTCGCACCAGGAGAAAACAAGCCAATTTGTGTTTTGGAAAAATCAAACGTCTCTAAGTCTTCTACGGTGACTTCTTTGCCACGAAAAGTAATGGTCTTACCAGCAGAACGGCTACTTGCTAATGGATACAACTTGCCAACAGGAAAGTCCATCTCTTCCAATACTCTCATCATCGTTTCGCCAACAGCACCTGTCGCACCAACAACCGCAATATCATACAACTTAGTCATTTTACTTCCTCAATTCTTCTGTTTAATTTCTCTGTATAGAGCGGCTTTATCTCATGAGCATCTTTAATAAAGCGATTTTCGTCATCCTCGCGTATGCGGGGTTCCATAAAAAACGGGTATAGATTCCCGCTTTGGCGGGAATGGCAAATTTTTAGAGACACCCTCGTTTTTATCCGCTATAACTCACTGGCGGCAAAACCGCATTAACATCAACCATATTCTCAAAGGTTTCACGTGTCGAACCGACAAACTTAGCACCTTTTTCTACCACCAAGTTTTGACACTGCACTTCACCATGCACCTGACAACCATCAAGCAGCTCCAATAATTCACAACGAATTTTACCATCAACTCGCCCTGAAACGGTGATATGCGTTGCCATCACCTCACCCTTGAGCAATCCTGTTTTACCAATGGATACATTAATTGCACGAATAATGCCATCAATTTGCCCATCTAAATGCAAATCACCTTCTAAGGCAATTTCTCCGTGGATACGGCAGCCGTCGGCAATGACTGTTTTAGGACGAGTTGTTTTTCCTGTATGACCAGATCTGCGAATGAGTCCCATGGTACTTCCTTGACTTGTTTGAAGATGGTATCGAACTTACGCAACCCCCAATCCGCAAATTGTCTAGGATTGAGTTTATTGCCTAAATAATGAACTTCGTAATGTAGGTGTGCACCGCTTGATGCGCCTGAGTTACCAGACAGAGCAATATCATCACCTCGCATAATAACCTGACCTCGCGCAACTAATGCTTTACTTAAGTGCGCGTACACTGTTTTAAACCCATAACCATGATTAACGATAACACGCAATCCATAACCGCTATTATCCCATCCTGCCTCTTCGACAACGCCATCTGCTGTTGTCTGAACAGGCGTACCAACATCACAACTAAAATCTAAGCCGTCATGAAAGGCGCGCTTTTTAGTAATCGGATGAGTGCGCCAACCAAAACCGTCGGTAATCATTTTAAAGTTAGTTGGCAGACCACTGGGAATTTTCCCCATCATCAAGCGTAAATCAAGTTCAGTCAACTCGGTTAAACGTTTGGATGTTTGCTTAGATAAAGCATCACTGATATTGTCTTCTAACTTTCCTAACGCGCCCTGTAAAAAATTAAGCTGCCCATCTTTCGCCTGCACTTCATTTTCAAGCGCTTGCTTATCATTACTTAACTCAACATAAAGCTCATTTTGCTTTTCTAATGCCTGACTAAAACCTGACTCTAACTGCGACTTTTGCTGATACAAATCTTGAATTTGCATTTCCAGCTCAGCACGCTCGGACAAGATTTGCGACAAGACCCCACCACCGACCAGCACAACCAGCGAAATAATCGCTAGAAACCACAGCACAAAACGCTTGAAAAAATGCGTCAAGGTGAACTGACGCGAGCCATGCACGTCGGTAATGGTAATGGTCAGGTAATTGCGCATAGCAAGCCCTCGCGAGTAACTAGAGGCTGTTAGAGCGCTTGTGCGATCGCATCACCCATTTGACTGGTTGAAACACGTGTGCAACCTTCTGTCCAAATATCACCTGTACGTAAACCTGCATCAAGTACCTTGCCTACCGCAACTTCGATGCGATCTGCATTAGCCGCATCTGCCAATGAGTAACGTAACATCATCGCAGCCGACAAAATAGTGGCAATCGGATTAGCTAAATCTTTACCCGCGATATCTGGTGCTGATCCATGACTTGGCTCGTACATGCCTTTATTGTGCTCGTTGAGCGAGGCAGAAGCCAACATACCAATCGAACCCGTAAGCATAGACGCTTCATCCGACAAAATATCACCAAACATATTGTCTGCCAACATCACATCGAACTGCTTAGGCGCTTTAACCAACTGCATCGCCGCGTTATCCACTAACATATGGGTGAGTTCGACATCAGGATATTGTGGCGCAATACGCGTGACCACTTCTTTCCATAAGGCAGTGGTTTCTAGTACGTTCGACTTATCGATAGAGCAAACGCGCTTGCTACGTTTTTGCGCAGCTTGGAAAGCAACATGCGCAATACGCTCAATTTCTGACTCGCTGTACACCAAGGTGTTGTAACCCTGACGCTCTCCATTTTCTAAGGTGCGCACACCACGAGGCTGACCAAAATAAATACCGCCAGTGAGTTCGCGCACGATCAACAAATCCAACCCAGAAACAACTTCAGGCTTAAGGGTGCTAGCATGGGTTAATTGAGGATAAAGAATCGCAGGACGCAAATTAGCGAACAAATTTAAGCCCTTACGCAACGCCAACAGCCCTTTTTCAGGACGATCAGTCATCGCCAAGCCATCCCACTTAGGACCACCCACAGCGCCCAACAGCACTGCGTCAGCATCTTTTGCCTGTGCTAAGGTTGCCTCTGTTAACGGCGTGTTATGAGCATCAATACTCGCACCACCAACCAGTCCTTCCGACAGTTCAATAGCCAGTCCGTGTTTTTCTTTGAGTGCTAACAAGACCTTAACCGCTTGTGCCACAATCTCAGGACCAATACCATCACCAGGTAGAACTAATACGTGCGCCATATCAAGATTTCCTTAAACTTTTTGCAATAGTCGCATATCATAAGCAGTTCATACGCTTAACGTCAATGCGCGTTTTTAATCGCGACTATTTTTAAGGGAATAAAAAATGGGTTTTGAACACTGGATTATGCAGAATTTCTGGTTGGTTATCGTCATCAGTTTGGTCTTATTGGTTGCAGGACATTTTGCGGTCGTGTGGCTAATGCAACAGGGCAAAAAACCTGAAGAAAGCAAAACATCTAAGGCGAAGAATGATGAGACTTATTGAAAGGCAAGGCTAATACCAAACACCTCGTCATCCTCCGCGTATGCAGGGATCCATAACATCAAAAAGAAAATTCCCGCTCTCGCGGGAACGACGAGCTATGTAAAGCTTATCCTCGCTTAGGCAAGCAAAAAACCAAGCCCAACGCCATGGCTGCTGCAACAGCAGCCAAAGCAAAGGTTGCGCTACCCTGCCCCCACACCCACGCATAGCCTGCCAACAAACTCCCCAATACGCCACCAATACCATAGGTGATACTGACATATAGCGCCTGTCCCTGTGCCTGATGCGCATGAAACGCCCGATGCAACCACTGCACCACCACCGAATGAAAAACACCAAACGTAGCCGCATGCAAGAGCTGAGCGATAACCAACAACCACCAAACATCTGCAAAACTGGCAACCATGATCCAACGCAGCAAGGTTAATCCTGTTGCCAACAGCAACCAATTCTTGAACGATAAGAATGTCTGAAAACGAGAAAATTGCCAAAACAACACGACCTCAGCAACAACTCCAAGCGTCCATAGCAAACCGATTTCACTGGCAGAATAACCTGTCGCGTCTAATAGCAACGAATAAAACGCATAATAAACGCCGTGCGACAACTGCACCAGCAACGCAAGCCCCAACACCAACAAAACAACGGGTTGCTTAACCGATTGCCACAGTCCTACCAAATCCAAACCCTGTTCTCGCGTATGGGGCTGCTCATGATTAACCAATGTGACCAACGCCATGAGCACAAAAAACAGCGTCATCGACCACAAAAACGCAACGATACCAAACGACTCGATTAAGTAACCAACACCAAGAACCGCAACAATAAAGCCGACAGATCCCCACAATCGAATGCGACTATAGGACGCAAGATCGTCACCCAAGGTACGAAGCGTTAAACTTTCCATCGGTGGTAAGGCGGCATGCCAGAAAAACCCTAACCACCACATTAACCAGAGCAAGGTACCGAAGTCATCAAGCCACCAAAACCCCAATACCAGCAGCGCCGACATGAACGAAGTGAGCTGTGCATAGAACAAAAACTGTCCACGTCGGTCTGCCAACAGCGCCAACAAGGGCGGTGACACAATCCGAGCCATAGCTAATACGGCAGTAATTTGAGCAATTTCCATCGCACCAAAAGATAGGGATTGTAAATACAATCCCAAATAAGGAATCAGCGTACCGACAGCAGCGAAATAGAAAAAATAATAAGCAGATAAGGGAATAAAGGGAATCGGACGACTCCCTTGTATCAAATAACTCATGGACGCCTCTAAAAACCCAATGGGTAGGAGGTCTGGAGGAAGGGAAATACTGAAACAGCATGTAATCTATTGATTAAACCCCTTCCTTCAGCTAAAAAAAACTTGGAAAGTCTAAAAACAAGCGAAGCGAGGCTTTTAGAGATTCCTCATGAGCGTGAAATATCAGGAACCGTTACTTGAATATCGGCATTTTGTCCGCGCTGACGCAAGGCATGATCCATGAGCACCAATGCAAGCATCGCTTCGGCAATGGGCGTGGCGCGAATACCAACACAGGGGTCATGACGACCTTTAGTAATCACTTCTTGCTCATTGCCCCAACGGTCAATGCTTTTACCGGGTATTTTAAGACTCGATGTCGGCTTGAGCGCCATGTGTACCACAATATCCTGCCCAGACGAAATACCACCCAGCACACCGCCCGCATGATTACTTAAAAAGCCCGTCGGTGTCATTTCGTCACGATGTTGCGTACCCAACTGTTCGACCACCGCAAAACCATCGCCAATTTCCACGCCTTTGACAGCGTTAATACTCATCATTGCTTTTGCAATATCCGCATCCAAACGATCAAAAACAGGCTCGCCCCATCCTGGAGGTACGCCACGCGCAACGACACTGACTTTAGCACCAACCGAGTCACCCGTTTTTTTCAGCTCGTTCATGTAGTCTTCCATTGCCGCAACCTTATCAGCATCGGGACAAAAAAACGGATTGGTATCAATGACGGCAAAATCGACCTTGTCGATTTTGACAGGACCTAACTGTGACAAATACCCTTGAATGACAATACCAAAACGTTCTTTTAACCATTTCTTAGCAATGCCGCCTGCCGCCACACGCATCGCGGTTTCGCGAGCCGACGAGCGTCCACCACCACGAAAATCACGCATGCCATACTTATGCTCATAAGTATAGTCGGCATGACCTGGACGAAACACATCCATCAGGTTGCCGTAGTCTTGTGAGCGCTGGTCGGTGTTTTCAATCAGCAATCCAATGGGTGTGCCAGTCGTGCGACCGTTGAGCACGCCCGATAGAATCTTCACCACATCGTCTTCGCGACGCTGAGTGGTAAAACGTGAAGTACCGGGTTTACGTCTGTCTAAATCAAGCTGCAAATCTGCTTCTGTCAATTCAAGACCTGGAGGACAACCATCAACAATGGCACCCAAAGCAATACCATGACTTTCACCGAAAGTGGTGACGCGAAACGCCTCGCCCCATGTATTAGCGGCCATGCGCTTCTCCTCTTGTTATAGGTTGTTGTGCTGCCTTAGCAGCCATTTGCTGTGCGATCCACGACCGTGCATAAGCACCCGCTTGCGAGCCTTCAAAATAAGGATCACCAAATTCTCGCACCGCTGCGACATAAACGCTCGCCGCACCAAAACACGCCATGCGTGCAGGTTCGTCTTGCCAATCACGGAAGGCAAAGTTGCATTCCATTTTTAAATGACGCGCAAAGTCAGCATCACAAAAGTCTTTATCGATACCCGCTACGCCATAGCAAGCATCATGTGCTTCGCAGGCACGCCCAAAAACCGCTTTACGCGGACTCATTGGCGTACTAAAAATATCAGGAACCCAACGTCCCATCGTTGTCTGAGGACCACAGGAAACCCCAGCATATGCCGACCCTACCGCCATCAACAATAGGATCAAGAACCCCATTAACTGACCCAATTTCATTTCTCGTTCCCCTTTGACAATCATCATTGCGATCATTTTAACAAAGTTATATCTAAATTAAGACCGTGGAACATTAAAACAACACCAAAATGTACAAATAGGTAGGCTCTGAAAAAGACAACGAAACCGCTAACAAGAGAAATGTGTTGCCAAGCATGAGCCGTAAGGCATTGAATAATAAGCTTACACTAGCAAATAAAAAAGCCACTGTTTCCAGTGGCTTTTCTTTCAGCGTACCAAAAATTAGGCTAACAAACGATTCACGCGCGCCACAAATGCGGCAGGATCGGTCGGCAAACTACCATCGGCAACACGCGCCTGATCTAACAAGAACAGTGCCCAGTCAGCAAACACATCACCTTCTGCACCCGATAAACGATTCACAATCGCATGATCGATATTCACTTCTAACACAGGCTTGCTTTCTGGCACTGCCTGACCAAGCTGCGCCATGATTTTAGCCATGTGTGGTGCCATATCGCTATTGCCTAACACCAAACAAGCTGGCGAATCGACCAAACGTGCCGATGCTTTCACATCTGAAACCTGCTCAGCCAATGCTTCTTTCAGACGCTTTAACACATCTTCTTGCGCTTCGCTCACTTCTGGCTTTTCATCGCCCATCACTTCTGACAAGTCAGTACGGTTAATCGCTTTTAACGACTTACCATCGAACTCGGTTAAATGCTGAACAACCCATTCGTCGATACGGTCAGTCAACAACAAAACTTCCCAGCCTTTCTTGCGGAAGACTTCGAGCTGTGGGCTACCTTTAGCAGCCGTTAAGGTCTCTGCCGTTAAGAAATAAATATCTTTTTGACCCTCTGGCATACGTGCGATGTAGTCGGCTAAAGATACGGTCTGACCTTCTAGATGGTTGGTCGAAGCGAAGCGCAACAAACCTGCAATTTTTTCACGGTTCGCATGATCATCAATCACGCCTTCTTTTAGCACCTGACCGAATGCGCCCCAGAATGTTGCATACTTGTCGCTATCTTCCTTGCCCATATATGCAAGGTGATCTAACAAGCGCTTAATCGTTGCTGCACGAATCTTATCGACGACGGCATTGCTTTGTAAAATTTCACGCGATACGTTCAATGGCAAATCGGCAGAATCGACAACGCCACGCACGAAACGTAACCAGCTTGGCAATAACTGTTCGGCATCATCCATAATAAAGACGCGCTTCACAAACAATTTCACGCCATAACGACGATCACGATCCCATAAATCGAACGGTGCTTGCTCTGGCACATACAACAAGGTGGTGTATTCTAAATTACCTTCGACTTTGTTATGAATGTGCGTTAGCGGCTTATTCCAGTCGTGGCTAACTGATTTGTAGAAAGCTTCATATTCTTCCTCTGTCACTTCCGATTTAGGACGTTGCCATAATGCCGTTGCATCGTTGACCTGTTCCCACTCTGGCTGAGTGGCGACCACGCTTTCATCACCTTCGGCTGCTGGTACAGGTGGTTTTGGTAGCATAATCGGGAAAGCGATATGTTCTGAGTATTTCTTCAGGATCGAACGCAGTTTCCAACCTTCAGCAAACTCTTTACTGTCGTCTTTTAGGGTCAGAATAATTTCTGTCCCACGACGCTCGATATTCGCTGGCGTAATGGTGTAATCACCCTCGCCTGTCGATTGCCACGTGATCCCTTCGTCGCTTGCCATGCCCGCACGACGCGTATTGACCGTAACCGAACTCGCCACCATAAAAGCAGAATAGAAACCCACACCAAACTGACCAATCAGGTTAGCATCTTTTTTCTGTGCGCTTTCCATCGCTTCCATAAAACGCTTCGTACCTGAACTGGCAATTGTACCCAAGTTCTGTACCACTTCTTCTTTGCTCATACCGACACCGTTATCACGGATGGTCAGCGTACCAGCATCTTTGTCAAAATCGATTTCGATACGCAGGTCGCTATCTTCAGCGACAAGACTATCGTCTTTAACCGACAAAAAGCGTAATTTATCTAATGCATCGGAAGCGTTAGAGACTAATTCACGCACAAAAATTTCTTTATTTGAATAGAGTGCATGAATCATCAATTGTAGTAGTTGTTTGACTTCAGTTTGAAAACCATAAGTTTCAGTAGTGTGCATGTTTACTCCTTTTTAAGATTGCAAATTAACAGCGCATTCGCTACCCTTGAACCATTATGGTTATTTAAGGAGTGCTTTCATGCGCTACATTAAAACGTTTTCCCAAATTCGTCTGTCTGACTTAACCCTTGTCGGCGGCAAAAACGCATCCTTAGGGGAAATGTTTCAGCAGCTTAGTGCACAAGGGCTACGCATTCCCAATGGCTTTGCGATTACAGCCGATGGTTATTGGGCTTTCCTTGCTTATAATGGTCTAACCGACAAAATTCAAGAGCTATTGGGCAGCTTAAAAGCGAATGATTTAACATCGCTGCAACAAACAGGGCAAACGATCCGAAATTTAATTATTAACGGACAAATGCCGCCTGAACTCAAAGCAGAAATTACGCAAGCATACACCACGCTAGAAGGTGAATATCACGAGATGGTCGAAACAGCCATCCGCTCGTCAGCGACAGCTGAAGACCTGCCTGGCGCATCCTTTGCAGGACAACAAGAAACCTACTTAAACATTGCTGGCGCTCGTAATATCATTCACACGACTAAGCGTGTTTTTGCCAGTTTATTCACCAATCGTGCCATTTCTTACCGCATCGACAAAGGCTTTGCACATGACAAGGTCGCCCTATCGGTCACCGTACAAAAAATGGTTCGCGCCGACAAAGGTGTTTCGGGCGTAATGTTTACGCTGGACACCGAGTCAGGTTTTCGTGATGTCGTGTTAATTAACGCTGCTTATGGCTTGGGCGAAAACGTGGTGCAAGGCGCAGTTAATCCCGATGAATACTTGGTACATAAGCCAACGCTGGCTGCTGGTTTTGCGCCGATATTAAAGCGTCAATTGGGTGAAAAAGCCTTACGCATGATTTACAGTGATGACGCCTTTGCAGGTAGCTCAACCAAAAACATCAAAGTCTCTAAAAAAGAGCGCCAACAATTTGCCCTGCGCGACGATGAGGTGCTCACCCTTGCTCGTCAGGCAATGATCATCGAAACGCATTACAGCGGCTTACATGGTCGCCCAATGCCAATGGACATCGAATGGGCGCGTGATGGGCTTGATGGTGAGTTATATATTTTGCAGGCCCGCCCCGAAACGGTTCATGCCGAAAAAGTAACGGCTGCCATGAGCGAGCGCTACCAACTTGGTGATGCCAAACAAGCTGAAATTTTAGCAACGGGGCGTAGCATCGGTGCCAAAATTGCCACGGGCAAAGCAAAAATCATTGATTCACCGGCCCAAATTGAGCGCATTCAGCCTGGTGATGTACTGGTCACCGACATGACCGACCCTGACTGGGAACCGATTATGAAAATTGCCAGCGCGATTGTAACCAATCGTGGTGGTCGCACCTGTCACGCGGCGATTATTGCACGAGAACTGGGCATACCTGCTGTCGTCGGCACACAAAACGGATCCTTAACCATTCCCGATGGCGAAACCGTTACTGTTTCCTGTTCTCAAGGTGACAGCGGTATGATTTATCGTGGTGAAGTGCCTTTTACGATTAATACCGAAACATTCCCCGATAGCATCGATACACGCACAGGGATTATGGTCAACGTTGCCAATCCCGAGTTAGCATTTATTCATGCTGCCATGCCTGTTAAAGGTGTCGGCTTAGCGCGACTCGAGTTTATTATCAACCACGCCATTCGTATCCATCCACGCGCTTTGCTTGAGTACGACACGCTCGGTAAAAAGCTACAAAAACAAATCGATGAACTCATCGCTGGCTACGCTAGCCCCCGTGATTTTTTCATTGAACGCTTAAGCGAAGGTGTTGGTGCTATTGCTGCAGCCTTTTATCCGCGTCAGGTTATTGTTCGTTTATCCGATTTTAAATCGAATGAATATGCTGCCTTGATTGGTGGCGCTCAGTTTGAGCCACACGAAGAAAATCCGATGATCGGCTTACGTGGTGCAGCTCGCTATTTTGATCCCCGTTTCCGAGATGCCTTTGCCATGGAGTGTGCGGCACTTAAAAAAGTACGTGAACAAATGGGCTTAACCAATGTGTCGTTAATGATTCCTTTTGTACGTACTGTACCCGAAGCACAACTAACCTTGGGTTTAATGGCGCGTTATGGCTTAGTGCGTGGCGAAAACGACCTTAAAGTTTACTTAATGTGCGAAATCCCCGCCAATGCCATTTTAGCGGATCAATTCTTACCACACTTCGATGGTTTTTCGATTGGCTCAAACGACTTAACGCAACTGACGCTCGGCGTTGATCGTGACTCAGGCTTACTATCGGGCTATGATGAACGCAACCCTGCCGTCACCGCGCTCATGGACATGGCGATTGATGCCTGTCATCGCCATGGCAAGTATGTTGGTATTTGTGGGCAAGCACCCAGTGACTTCCCCGAAATCACACAGCATTTGGTCGAAAAAGGCATTACCAGCCTGTCGTTAAACCCTGACAGTGTGGCAGAAATGTTGAATGTTGTTACCGAAACAGAATACCTAATCGACAACAGAAATATGCCTTAAAGCAAAAAGGGATGCCTAAAGCATCCCTTTTTTATCGCAGTTAGCGCGGCTTTATCGAGTTTTTAATCCAAGAAAGAGCGTAACTTCTCGGCACGCGACGGATGGCGCAACTTACGTAATGCCTTAGCTTCGATTTGACGAATACGCTCACGCGTCACATCAAACTGCTTACCAACTTCTTCTAAAGTATGATCGGTATTCATTTGAATACCAAAACGCATACGCAACACCTTAGCTTCGCGCGGACTCAGCGTTGAAAGCATCAACTCAACGGCTTCAGATAAACCTTGATTATCTGCAGAATCTGACGGAGACAACATATTACCATCTTCGATAAAATCACCTAGAGAAGAGTCTTCATCGTCACCAATCGGCGTTTCCATCGAAATCGGCTCTTTCGAGATTTTCATCACCTTGCGAATTTTGTCTTCCGCCATTTCCATTGACTCTGCCAACTCATCAGCTGTCGGCTCTCGCCCCATTTGCTGCAATAATTGACGCTGAATACGATTCAGTTTATTAATCGTTTCAATCATATGTACGGGAATACGAATGGTGCGCGCTTGATCGGCAATACTACGAGTAATCGCTTGACGGATCCACCAAGTCGCATAGGTCGAAAACTTATAACCACGACGGTATTCAAACTTGTCCACCGCTTTCATCAAGCCGATGTTACCTTCCTGAATTAAGTCGAGGAACTGTAACCCACGATTGGTGTATTTCTTGGCGATTGAAATAACCAAACGCAAGTTTGCTTCGATCATTTCCTTTTTAGCCGCTCGTGTGCGCACATCAGCATCAACAACCTTGCGGTTAATATCTTTGATGGTCGTAATGTCCATCGCAATACGTTTTTCGACAAAACGTAGGCGTTTCTGTGAACGGGTAATCTGATCGCGCAATCCTTCTAAGCGCACACCATAACCATCAGCACCTAGTGTAATCGCTCGATCAATCCATGCTAAATCTGTTTCACTACCAACAAAGGATTGCACAAACTGAGGCTTAGGCATTCTGCCCTGCTCAGTTGCCAAATCCATAATATTACGCTCTGCTTGACGAATCTGATCAACGTACTTACGTAAATCGGTTAATACTTCTACCACAAATGATGGTGCTAGTTTAACCGTCATCAAACGTGTTGCCACAGCCAAACGCGCTTCTTTCGCGCGTTCATCTGCATGTCCTAACTCTAATTCGTAGCCAGTAGCAAGGTCATGTAAATCTCGCAACTCTGCTAAAAATGCTGTCACACCTTCTGTGTCGTACGGATCTTCTTTTGCAACACCATCAGCATCATCATCATGAGCCTCGTCACTACCTGATTCCGCTGTTTCGACAGCAACAGGAGCAGGCGTCGAAATTTCTTCTGACTCTGGTAATAAGAAACCCATAACCAGATCACTGAGCTTAACTTCACCCTCTTCTACTTGCTTAAGGTGATGAAAGAGGATGGTTGGCATTTGCGGATAAAGCGCAAGCGAAGCCAGCATATCGCGCGTACCTGCTTCGATACGACGAGCAATCTCAATTTCGCCTTTACGTGTCAACAATTCGACAGAACCCATTTCGCGCATATACATACGAACAGGATCAGAGGTACGACCTAACTCTCCGTCGTCACCAATAATGCTCGCTGCTGCAACTTCTGGATCGCCTTCTGGCACCGCACCTGGCACCAACAAATCGGTACCGACTGGCGTATCTTCTAAGACGTTAATGCCCATATCGCCCAATAGGACAACGATTTCTTCAATCTTTTCTTCGTCTTCAAACTCATCGTGCAACATCTCTGCGATGTCTTGATAATTCAGGAAGCCTTGCTCCCGACCACGCGCGATTAAATCTGCTAACTGTTGTTGTTCTTCGTAAGATGCCATATTGTCCTCTAGTGGAGCTTGGTGAACCGAAAATTATATCAAAATTAAAACGTAACAAACATAAAAATAAATACTAAATCTGAATGACCACCAACTTGATACTCATTTTCGACACTCGCGCAATCGATCAGACAACTGACGTAATTGCATTTTCTGTTCTTCATTCATAGCGCCGCCCTCAGTCATTTTCAAGAGAGAACGACGTGCATTTTCGACGGTTTGACACACTAAACGACGCCAACCATCTTGCCACTCAGTTTGAGCTTCTTCAAAACTCAACGCCACATCACGAGAGACAGACTCAACTGCCAAAACGCGAGATGACTCTGGATGCAATGCATTTAATAAAGGAACAACACCCCGCTCACCAAACTGTCTTAACAAACTCAAATCTGTTTCTAGGCAATCAGTCGAGAGTTGCTGGTAAGCAGAAAGCAGGAGCAGTAACCGCGATGCCAACCCTTGAGCCTTAGTCAATCCATCATGATTCGCAATTTGCTTCTTAGCTTCTGGACGACGGTTCACTGCCAACCCCGTTCGTATGCCCATCAACTTTTCTACTTGCCACTCTTGCATATCGGCAGCTTGTGCCAAGGCTTGAACCAATGCGTACTGAACAGGTAGGTCAGAAACATCTTTAACCAAACTAACTGCCTGAACCAGCAAACGACGTACATCTTCTTGGCGACGCCAACTCAAACCCGTCTGCATCGCTAATCCTTGAACCAACCACTGACCCGCTGTCAGCGCAGCAGAAAGTGCCGACACAAACCCAGCCTTCCCTACGCGACGCACAAAACTATCGGGGTCTTCATCGTCAGGCAAAAAGAAAAAACGCACACCACGATCACCTGTTAGCTGTTGCAACGCGAGTGGCAAGGCTTTCCATGCAGCTTGTCGACCGGCCTTATCGCCATCGAAAGCAAATACCACATCTTTGCTGTATTTAAACAGCAAACGCAAATGTTCTTCACTGGTTGCCGTTCCTAATGTTGCGACAACATTACGGATATCGTTTTGCGCCAAGGCAACCACATCCATATAACCCTCTACAACCAGAATATGTTCGATATGGCGTACGGACTGCAATAGCTCATAAAGGCCGTAAAGCATCTGTCCTTTATGAAAAAACTCGGTTTCTGGAGAGTTGAGGTATTTGGGTGCAAATTCTGATGGTTGCATAATGCGACCGCCAAAGCCAACTACACGCCCTTTGATGTCGCGAATAGGAAACTGCACTCTTCCACGAAAGCGATCAACAACCTGCCCATCTTCACGAACAGACACTAACCCCACTGCCAACCACTGCTCGGTTGTTACCTGAGGGAAAGCGCGTTGCAAGGCATCCGTATCACTTGGCGCAAAACCAACACCAAAATCGCGTGCGATTGCTCCTGTTACACCCCTGCCTTGCAAATAGCTAACCGCCTGTGCACGTGCAACATGCTCACGTAAATTACGAGAAAACCACGCTGCCGATTGCGCCAACAAAGAGAACCCCTGTAACTGTTCTGCTTTATATTGTCGCTCCTTAATGAGCTGGGCATCCGATAGATTTTCGCGAGGTACTGACAAACCCATTTCTGAAGCCAGAATTTCAATCGCCGTCACAAAGTCGCAATGATCATATTCCATAACAAAACGCAAAGCATCGCCATGTGCGCCACAGCCAAAGCAATGGTAAAAACCCTTTTGCGGATTAACATGAAAAGAAGGAGATTTTTCGTTATGAAAGGGACAACAAGCTTTGTACTCGCGACCCGCTCGTTTAAGCGGCACACGTCGACCAACAACCTCTACCACATCAGAACGAGCAATAAGATCATCGATAAAAGCTTTAGGGATGCGACCAGCCATAGACTAGGCCGCCAACGAGAATGGATTAACCAGCCAAACGCGCCTTGACGCGCGCACTGACTTGCGTCATATCGGCACGTCCAGCAATCTGGGGCTTGAGCAATGTCATCACTTTACCCATATCACTTGGTGCGCTTGCACCAGAATCAAGCACAGCTTGAGCAACCAAAGCATCAACCTCAGCATCACTTAAACCCTGCGGCAAATAAGCTTGCAAGATATCCAACTCGAAACGTTCTGTATCCACCAAGTCTTGACGACCAGCGGCATCAAACTGACTAATCGAGTCTTTGCGTTGCTTAACCAAGCGATTAAGCACAGCAAGCACTTGATCGTTGGTTGGTGTTTCGCGCGTATCAATTTCGATTTGCTTAATCGCAGCGAGAATGCCACGAATCGTCAACAAGCGTGCTTTTTCACCTGACTTCATACAGGTTTTCATGTCTTGCGTTAGCTGTTCGCGTAAAACGGACATAATCAGCACACCTTTTTTCAGAAATTAATACTTGGTTTCCATGCGACGATTTTCGCGAGAAAGACGCTTAGCTAAACGTTTTACAGCAGCTGCTTTCTTACGCTTGCGTTCCCACGTTGGCTTTTCATAGTATTCTTTTTTGCGAACATCAGCCAATACCCCTGCTTTCTCACAGGTGCGCTTGAAACGGCGCAGAGCAACATCAAAGGGTTCGGTTTCGCGTAATTTAACTGCAGGCATGTTTTCTGTACTTTCCAGTTTGGCGTTAAAAATAAAATAAGGGAATTCCGCTTAACGGAATAAAGACGAACATAATAACAAACTCTAAGACAAAAAGGCAACCCCTTATCGACTATTATTGCAGCATAAAAGTATCAAACTCCAAACAAGCAAGTTTGGTGTTCAAAATTAGTAATCCCGTAATTAGAGTCACAATTAACGAGGCAGCAATACCGTAACCGAAGAAAGCAACGCCTAATTGAAAGCTTAACAAGGTAAAGAGAATGTTACTGACAACGAAAAGAATCATTAACCATAGAACAACTTTGCGTTCATCTAAATAGAATAAGATATTAATCAACCCCAAAAGCATGACCTGCAATCCTGCCGACAACACATCAATGTATAACAAGGGCAAATACAGCAAAGAGATGCCCAACCACGACAAAAAACTAGGCGCAAAAATAAAGGTTACCAAGGTAAAAATGGCTTGAATTTTAGCAATGTCAAATAAACCCTTACGGACAGCCAACACCATTTCGTTACGCATACGCTCAATATATTCTAGCGTGGCACCTTCTCTTACTGCGGTAAAAAAACGATCATAATACTCAGCAAAATCAGTTTCGATGCGCACCAAGAAAACAGCCATACCAGGAATAATCGCCAAATAAGCCAAAAAGATGGGAAAGTCATAAATGACTGATGCGTGCAGAGGACCAATAACCTGCTGTCCTGTATCAGGATTAAACCAAAACAAATACTTATCTGCCCACAAACCTAAGTTGAATAAAAAACCAGTCCAAATCAGGCTATGGTAGGTTTTCTTTCGATCAAACAAAGCAAAACCCACAAAACGGTTACTAGGGTAACTCCGATAAATTTGGAAAAACATTCCACCTAATAAAACCAAATGCCCTAATACAAAACCAAACAATA
Organism: uncultured Francisella sp.; assembly: GCA_964606405.1. Lineage (GTDB taxonomy): Bacteria > Pseudomonadota > Gammaproteobacteria > Thiomicrospirales > Thiomicrospiraceae. The sequence goes on along the minus strand of CAZSGH010000025.1, from coordinate 16,251 downwards.
GCCCTTCTAACCCAAAGCTACGCAAGGCAAAAGAGCCTGCAACAACAATGCTGTAGCCAATGGCAAACAACCAAACAATTTGCATGTATTGCTTCATGCCCGATAACAAAATTGCCGCCAGCCAAACGCCGCACAAAGCAGAAAAACCAACAACTAACAACAGACGGTACAGCGCACTTTCTTCGGGAAACAAAAACAAAGCAGCCAAGGCAACCAAGCTGCCACCAATCGTCATGACAACCAGTAACAATCCATTCAGCGTTGGTATAACAATATCATCTTGATCTTCAAACAAGCGATCCGCAATAAAACGGGTAAAAACAAGCTGTGCCAATCCCGTATAAATTAAGGACAGTGAAATGAGATACGTGACAGTCACCTGAAATTGACTAATTAAAACATTAGGAACCACGATGCCGATACTAAATAAACCGACAATCAAAATACCAACGATGGATAAAACCCAAGGCCCTGAACTAATAATCCCTGCATAAGCGTAAGTTTGCAGAAGCCCTGTATAGCTCTTTTTTTTAAGCAGCTTACGCAGCTCAAAACCTATCCCTGCCATGTCAACCCCTTATGATACAATCGGCGATAACGCTCATACATCATCTGTTGTGTATAGTATTTTTCAACCCGTGCAATACCTGCCTCACTGGCAGCTTGCCACGATGCTTCATTGGTTAATAATGCAAGCGCTGCTTGCGCCAAAGCGGTTGGGTCCGCAATACGAACAACCTCGCCTGCTTTACCTAAGGCTTTATCTTCATCGGACAAGCCATGAAGCAGTTGCCGACAAGAGCCAACATCCGTCGTAATGGATGGAACGCCTGCCGCAAAACACTCGAGCACCACTAATGGCAGGGCTTCAGAAATAGAACTAAGAATATTCAAACCAATTTTGGGCATTAACTCTTCTACTTTCTGAAACCCTAAAAATTTAACATTATCTTGCAAGCCCAAGGTTTCAACCAACTCATGACACTCTTGCGCATAGCCTTCGTCCTCATCTTTTGGTCCTGCGATCCAGCCCTGTGCTGCTGGCAGTTGATTGACCACCGTGCGCATGGCACGGATAAAGGTTTTAATATCTTTAATCGGCACAACTCGACCAATTAAACACAGCACTTGTGGTATCTGTTTAGGACGTTTGGCACGTTGTGGAACAAAACGCGGTAGATCAATGCCGTTTGGAATACAGTCAGTTTTTGAAGGGCTCGCACCCTCTGAAATCTGACGCTGACGATTCACTTCATACAGCGAAATAATATCCGTCGCTTGTTCGTATGCCATCTTCGCTAACGACTCAAAAAAACGAATCCACATTTGTTTGTAATAACCAACATCACCAGGATCGCGTTGAAATAAATTTCGATTATCTTTAATCCATTGAGCCTGATACAAGTCAATTTTACGCTCTTTAGTATAAATACCATGCTCAGAAATCAATAAAGGACGTTGATTGCGATGACTCAGCAGCGACCCCAAAAATCCTGCATAGCCAGTTGAAATCGTATGATACAACTTGGCAGGAACCAATTTCGTGGTAAGTTGATTCAGCTTCCAAATAGGCGTATGAATGCTACGAACCGTCCAAAAGTAATCAATAAAAGAAGGATCTGTACAGTTCATTCGATAATTTTGGGCAAGGTACTCCCAAGCACCTTGACTATGTAAGAAAACATCATGCGCCAAAGGACCGCCATCAAGCGCCAAATCCAACAAAGCAGAAGCTTGCTTCATCGCATGAGGACACTGACGAACAGCACTAAAACATTCATGCAAACCCGCCACACGCTCCATCAGCTCTGTATCAACCTTTTTTTCTTGTACCGGAGGTAGTGCATTCTGATCAAATAGATAATCGACATACAAGTAGGTAAAATTATCGGGTAACTGATAACGCAATCCTTTATAGTCGCTTTGCTGACTACCAATAAATACACCACCAAAGCGTATATCTGGAAAACCTCGAATGATTTGGTGTACCCAAGAAGATACGCCACCAGATACAAATGGGTAGGTTCCCTCTAGCAACAGCATCACGTCTACATCACCCCGATGTAAGGCAACTCCCGTTTCTGGCATTTGTGATAAAAAAGCATCAGACGACATGAGCAACCTCTCTTATGGGGTGCGACCACAAACTTACCAGTGGTCGCATTTTGGGCGTCAGAACCTGATCTTTCATTTCACCGAGCACCTGTTTAACAAGATCATAACGACGCAGGTTATAAGCAATTTCTGCCAAATAGGGCTTAGCTCTTCCTTTAGACAATCCTGCCCCGATTGCTTGCTGCAAAGTACGGAGTGCATCTGGATAACGACCCGATGCATTCAAGATTTTAGCCAATTGAAATAAGGCAATGGCATCTTGCTCTTTCGACAAGGATAAGGCTTCTCGTGTGTATTGTTCCGCTTGACGCAAGCTAAACTGACGCAAATCACCTTGAACCAAATCCTCATACACTAACTCCCAATGAAGTTCACCGAGTCGTTGTAACAAGTTGGATTTTTGATAATAATCATCTATCGACAAAGACGTTTCAGAAAAAGAGTCGAGCTGTTTACGAATATCGGTAATTTGATGGTTGAACTTTTTTTCTCGACCATCAAGCATGCCAAATGCCAATAAACGAATATCATCATTATGATCGGACAACAAATCCCCAATTAAGCTCGTTGCAACTTTGGTTGAAGATTGCTGTAGCGCCATTAAAGATTGGATACGTACCTCTGGATTAAGATTCTGCTGACTAATGCGCTCTCTCACACCCGACAAGCCCGTTCCTTGGGTTGTGTTCCACGGATAGATGCTATATTCAGGCAATTCGACCGCTTCAAAACCATAGTCAATGTCAGGAGGAAGCGGAAAATAGCGTGCAAGTTGTATACCGAAAAACAAAAGGAGTAGACCCAACACAGAAGTAAAAACAGACACAACAAAAAGCATCACAAAAGACCACAAATGACTGCTTCTATATCCCTTTGGCAGCAGGAGAGTTAAGACTGCGGCAAATAATGCGCTCGCTAAAATATGTATCGACATTAAGCCCACAACAAAATCAATATCGCGGCTTTCATCTAATCGTTGCAGGAGATCCCAAAGCGCATCCATCATTATCTCCTACAGCTTACCTTGCGTTAAACGCGATAACCGCTCAAGATCGGCTTCGGATGATAAGGTAATAGCATAGGTATCGATTTTAAGGTGATCAAAACTCATACCATGACGCGACTTTAACCAACCCTCTAAGCGATGGTTAAACCCATAAATACCTGCTTGTGTACCAAAAGGCATCAAAACAAGCAGTGCAGGTTCACCTACTATCTGCGTTTGCCACATCAAATCAAGACCACGTTTCAGTGTTGTTATTTGCCCTGGAATCACTTCCTTTTTTTCGCCGCTAAAACGCAGCACCAACAATTCGCTACTGACACCAGTTCGTTCTGCCACTCGGATTAATCTCGCAATCTCTTCTGCAAAGGAACCCTCTGCTGGCTGAGGCAACGCACGCAAAACACGATTGGTTAAATCAGCATTGGTTGCGGTATCTGTGTAATAAGACAAGATAACCAACATCAATTGTAAGTTTTCATCATTTAAAGCAAAAAAGGGCATACTGCGCACCGCCAGCACACCAACTAAACCAAAGCTCGTTTCATAAAGTGGCGCAATAATCAGCTGCGCTTGATAACTGTCATTTGCGATATGCCCCACATGCGCCAACACTTTATGACGGATTGCATAATTGAGCAGACTATCATCCTCAGTCAACAAAGGAGGCTTACCTAGCATTGCTGAAGGCAGACCTAATTTAATACGTTCATCGGATAACTGCTGCGCAGGATAAAGTGCAGCCTCTTCGATCAAACAATATTGAGACAAAATCCCCAATAACGCTTGAGCAGCGGGAAGCGTTGCTTGACCCTGCCCTTCCAAATACTCTTGCTCTCGTAAGTCATGAATCGCACTACGTAATGATCCAGGACGAGACAGCATTTCTTGCTCAAGACGATCATGAGATAGTTTCATCAGCAAGAAACGACGCGTCAAACGTGTTAAGCGCTCTTCTAAATAAAGATTAGCCTCTTCTTTACGCTGGTTGCGCTCCGTCCAAACAGTAGCAAACTCTCCGACAACTAGGGTGAGTAATCCCCCTCCCAAAAAGTAAGTTAACGGCATTTCAGCAGACTGATGCGCAATAAATACCAAAAAAATAGCATTAGCAGCCAAGACTAAAATACTTAACACGCCCATCAGTACGCCGTAACGCAGGGCAACCAGAACAGGCGCAAACCAAACCCAATGGAAGCTTGCTGAAATCATAAGGGGATCATCTGGGCTAATCAACCACCCCATCGCCACGGCAAGCAATGAAATCACCAATGTCTCAACAATACCCAGTCGGGATTGAGACTCAGGCGCAATCATCCGAGTCCAGTCGGTTTTGACCGTTGTTTGCAATGCCTGCGCTTTGCTAATTCCCGAACGAGTTGCACCCTGCATAGCTTTTTTCCTGTACTGCGTTTAGAAGTCTTTTAATCAATCGATTGTCAAATCACTTAACAATCCGCGCGCTAAGTCTTGGGCAACAGCACTCAGCGCTGAACGACTCCAGCCACTTTTAGCGCCCACCGCCGACCAAACAACCTGATTGGTCGTTAAGTCAATCACCTTTAAGGTCAACCCCACTGCAGGTTCACCATCAACGCCCACTTTGTAATGCCACTCTTCGACACTACCAGTCAAGACATAACGAATGCCCTGAGCCTTAGCCCACTCTCGTGTTTTATCAACAACTTTGCGTTCAGAAGGCTCAAACAAGGTATCGTTATTCAACTCAACAGGATATAAATCTAATGACTTAAGTCCTCTGTTGAGCATTAATGTATGAACAATGGCTTCCGCACGTAGTCCGGCTTGCGGTGTGTCTGTATTATTCACCATCGGCAACATTGCCCATCTTTCTTTCCCGCTGAGCGAATAGTTCGTACCAGATGTTTGTAACGAACTACATCCTGTTAACAACAACAGCAACAACCACGGCATGAATCGTTTCATGATATTTTCCCCTTAAAAACAGATAAAAATGATTTAAAAAAGTCTTTCATACTTAGCACTTAAGGCTCGTAAGGTCTGATTCGGCAACTGTAAGCCACCATTTGATTCTTGATAAACAAACAGCATTTGATCCTCACCATCAATGCTACCTCGAATACCCGCTAATGCACTATATCCCGTCGTGGCTGCTGCACTGTTGTAAGTAGCACAAACCTCACCCAACGGACGCCAAGCCTTGCTGTAATAACGCCCAACTTGAGATGTACCATCAAGATTTCGTCGTTCGGATAGATTTTGACCCGCACCAGCACATAACGCAAAGTAGTCGGTATCTACTGGCAACAACAACTCTGATGATTCTCGAAAACCTGCCAAACCCAATAATGCAGGATCTTTAAACACGGCCAAGCTCGCGACATCGGCCGAGCCATCCCTTGTATAGCGGCGATGTGCGCCCAGCAATTTGATATTCCAGTCTGGATATTCGGTGCGAATACGATGCCCAATTTCCCAGTCAATGTGCGTTCCAGTACCTAAATAACGATCGGTTTGTGTACGATACTGTGCCAATTGTGTCGATAGGCGCACATAATCTCTAACCGTAATGGCGTATGTGGCACTGGCTTGTAACACATCTTCCATGCCGACTAAACTCATTGCACTGGTATCTCGATTCGGCATGGCATAACGCATACTGGCAGACAAGGCAAGCTTACTACTCAAGCTATAATTGGCTTGCGCCTCTCCCGACCACCAGTTCTCAAGCAACTGATGATTCCGCGTTGCAACAGACCATTGATAACGTAAGCGCTCATAACCCAAACTTAACCCATACAAGTTGTTGCGCGTCACACGATCGCTGTAAACACTATCGCTATCCTGAGAAACGCCATAGTTAGCAACCTCAACACCCAAATGCCAATGCGGTGCAATCCGCAAACTAGCATAAGCTAGCCCTCCCAAGCGTGTTTGGGCATCACCCTGCGCTGCATCAACTTGTACACCCGCGATATTTGCTTGCCTTAAATAGCTCGAAACATAGCGCTCATGCATCGGGTTGTCGCTAGCATTGCCGCGCAAATTGTCAAACGCGATTTGCGCCGCCTGCCCTTCAAACTCGAGTGCCTGAGCAATATCATGACGATCATAGGGTGGCAAAGCATCTGAGTTTTCGTTCAAGCGAGCAAGCGTTTGCGTATCGTTGGTTTGCAAAGCAACCGTTGTTTCTCCCCACTCAGGTGCTTGACTTTGATAATGTCTGCCATAACGTCCCAGTAACCATAATTTAGCAGCTGGAATAGCATTATTGCTAATTGCCCAAGACAAGATTAAATCATTCGTTTGCTGATCATCTTGTTGTTTCTCGTCCAAACCGCGCAAGCGATTGACCATGCGCTGCATATATTTATTAGCACCATCGCCCGCCAAGTTTTGCAAGGTCAAGTTAGCATAGGCCAATAATTGAGGATGGCGCGACAAAGGCAAAGGAGGGAGTTGTGCCTTTTCTTTTTGCTGCGTCAACAGCGCCCATGCTTGTCGACGAATACGATCAGCCATACCCACTTGCCCACTACGCGAAACAGCATCGGCATAGTTAAGCATCCACAAGGCATCGCTCGGATTTGCTTTAAGCTGTTTTTGATAAAAAGCAATCGCCTGTGGGATATCGTCTAACTCATGATAAGCTGCTGCAAAAGGTGCCCAAAAAACAGATTCCGTTAATGCTTGCTGCCCATGTAAGCGCAGCATGTCTTTCACTTGCTTAATATCGCGCTGATCAATGTAATACCACAAAACTTGAGAAACAATGGCAGCATTCTGCTTAGCCATTTGATAAGCTCGCGCTATATCTGAATTTGCCTTTTCTGCTTGCTTGTCATGAGCATAATACTGACCTCGTAACAACAAAAACTCTGCCATTTTTTCTAAACTGGCTAACTGTTCAGCGGATAGCTTGCTGAGCACACCCGAAAAAGCAATCCAATCTTGACGCTGAACAGCAACATTAAGCGCCCTTAACAAGTCACTCATGTCATGCGTTTTTAAATAAGTTAAGTAATTGAACTCATAAACAGAATCTGGCGCATAAGTTTCCAGTAAAAGCAGTAAACGTTCACGCTGAACGACTGTCAAAGGTTGATGCTTTGCGAGCTGCTGATAGGCATGTATCGTCGTCTTATCTTGCTGTTGCGACCATGCCATATCACCCAGCAACATCCAAAACTCATGTTGACTGGCAGGCACTTTATCTTGAAAAGATTGCATCAACCGTAATGCTTTCTCGGCTTCTTTCTGACGCAACTGCAACATCACTGCCGCGACCAACCAATCAGTCTGAAAAGCATGTTTTGCCAAGAGTTGCTCGTAACTGAGCAACGCACGATCGTCTTGTCCCATACGAACACGTAAGCGAGCAGACATGGCGAGTGCATTAGGGTCTTTGCTTTTTTGATACACATCATCAAAAAAACGCGCCCCCGCCTCTGGCTGCCCCGTGCCTTCAAACAGCGTCATCGCCTCCATCAACTGTGTTGCTGTGAGCGCGATACGATTGTGTCGAGACAACCATAAGGTTAGCGCCATTTGTTTATCACCCAGTGCTGGTGCTAAACGTAATAAAGCATCATTAGCAGCCTTATCTTGACGATTACGCGCATACAAATATAACCACTGATTATAGGCATCCTGTGGTTTTTGCGTCCACTCAGACAACTGAGCTAAACGCTGACGCCACTGCAGATTATCGGGTTGTTGTTGGACAGCACTTTTGGCTACTCGCCATGCATCAACCAATGCCCCTGAGCCAACGAATGCCTGATACCCTAACTGATAATCCTCTTCGTTGTATGCCTTCATGGTGAGTTGTTCAACATTAATAGCAAAACCAGGACGAGCAAACAACAAAAACAGGCATCCCAGCACTAAGTGCCGATGCCATCTTCTCTGTTGATTACCCGTTACCTGACTCATATCACTCACATTTTTATTTCATTTCTAACAATAACTTAGCATAACGACGTGCGCGCTGCTGCTGACCTGCGGCCTGAGAAAAGCGTAATAAACTTCGTAATACCGCTTCATCGTTCAACAAACTATCGGCATAACGATCCATTGCATCCATTGTTTGCTGATACAAGCCACCCGCCATCAGCGTTTTGAGCCCGTCTAAAAACAAGCGCTTCTGCTGTTCTCGATCATCCGTTTGCTGCATGGCAATAAAGCAAATATTGGCACTCTGTTCATAGTGCCCTTGTCCTAATAAAAGCTTTGCCAAGTAATCTAGCCAAACCAAAACATCGGCTGGTTTCTTCGCCAACCATTCATCAAGCATTTTTTGCGCCAACTCACGTTCCGAGACTAAAAAAGACAACTCGATCAGCATTTTCTGCTGATCTTCTATCCAGTCTCCACCTTGAGCTAAGGGCAACAATTCTCGCAAACGCGTCGTTCTCTCACTACTAGCAGGCGCAAAACGAACCTTATCAAACCAGACACCTAACAACATGTTACGTTGGACTCGATCATCACTCGTCAATTGCGCGTAATGATCTTCATAGAGCTTCTGCCACGAAAGCGTTGCATAAGCACGTTGTTGCACAAATCGCTGTTGCTGCGCAGCCAATGCCAACAACTGCTGATTGTCTGGTTCAATTTTTAGCAAATTCGCTAAATAGGCGTGCGTTAATGCGTCCTGCTGATTTGCCTGCAATACCCGCTCCACCAAACTATCGCGCGGAAACATGAGCGCTAACAGCGCTAACAAAACAACAGAACCAACCGTCAGTTCTAATAGCGTGAGCGTCTTTTCACGCGGGATGCGTCCGTCATGGCCGACATACCGCTTCGATCGCGGCGGTAGCATGTCGACTGCGGTATGTTCGACTGGCTGACGTAGCAGCTGCAGCAGAATGGAGGCTTTCATCACTGGTCACCTGACAGTTAGGGGCGTTAATAGAAAAGGCTAGCGGCATCTTACCCGACAACTTGAGCTTAAATCCCGTATCAGTACGCATAAACTGCGTAATACTCGCATTAGCATCGACCAAATAGGGAAAGCTGGGCAGTTGTGGAGTGAACATCAAGCGCGCTTCCTTACCAACAGCATGAACATAACGCATCTGTTGATAATCGTTAAAACCCACAATATTATTCGTTAAACTGGGATAGCCCATCGTTTGGGGCACACGAAGCTGTTGTAGATGCTCTAACCCACGTACCAGCCAAACATCCCCTGTTTTGGCAACAACAATCTGATTAAAGTCTTGCGCTTTGCGTACATATTCCGACATGGTAATGGCATGAAGATCTTGTTTCATCGCCCAATCAAATACTTTTTTAAGCGACTTTAACCCTTCTTGCTTCGTCATCAAATAGGTATGAAAATAAATATCAACTGGCTTAATACGTCGAGGCGTCTCGGTCAGCTGATGGGTTTCCAACGAACGCTCAAAACCGTAAAAAGGACCAGTCCAATCTTTTGTGTAAACGTTTTCATTCTGATTTGGTGCGTAAACTTGGAATACGCCATCTTTGTTCAAACCAACAGGTCCGACTTTGGTTAAGGTCGGATGCGAATGGGTTGGCAGGGTATCTCCGCCATTGACACTGACAATACCCGCCTTTTCTGCCAACAACAAGGCTTCCTGCCCTGGATTACAATCACCTGACCAATGAATAATCGCCACCTTTTTATCCTTAGGTGCCAAGCGATTATTCACATAATCAATTGAGCCTTGCACTTCACGCAGCATTGTTGGCTTGTAATTGGGAATCGCCAAGTTATAGGATTTATAAAGATTCGCTTCATTCCGAGCACCAGCCACGACAGACCAACTAAAAGGATGCGAATAAGTATGACTAGCAATTTCAACGTTCGGCTGGGCAAAAATCTCACGCGCAATCCGCTCTAACTCAATAGAGTCTTTCGCATATAGCCCTGTCGCACTGGTTTCTCCCTCGATAACAGACAAGGTCATGGGTAAGGGATATTTTTTCACAATTTCGTTCAATAGAACCTGTGAAGCAAAGGGATTGCCAGGGATTTCTGCACGAGAAGCAAAGCCATCGCCATCGTGATGCACCATTAATAAGCGCTTACCATTTTCGGTGGTCGTATCGGGCAATGGCATGGGTTTCAGTTTCAAGCCTTGCTCAAATAGACGGTAAGGATTAACCACCCAAGAGGAATAACCATCTTCAAGCGGATCTGTCAGAAACACATGCGGCGTGATTGCAAACCCACCCCAATCGGTCATGGCAACAGCAGTTTGCTGCTGACTATTCTCACCTTTTAAAGCCAACCATGTTTGTTGCGTTTGCTTTGACGATAAACTAAAAAAACCTAGACGCTCTAAATCGGGCTTCGTTTCAAAACCAATTTCAGGGCTAAGTGTCATGAGCTGTAGCTTTTTCACCGCAGTCCCCGGCCCCACAGTCATACCAAAGGCTGTAGACAAAGTTTTATCTTTAAAAAAGCTAACATCACCTAATACGAGTACGGGAAGATTCTGTTGCCTTAATTGCAGCAACCAAGGGACAAGCTGCTTATTTTGCTTAGACTCAGCTTCATCACTTAAATAAACAACAACACCAGCATACTGCCCAACCAAAGGCTGCATCGGCAATTGACGATTAATCGGTGAGTAATCTACCGCATATCCCATCGCATTAAGAATGGCGGTAGGATGCGTCACCGTCGGCGAAAAATGATATTCATATTCATCAGGAGACGGGCTTGTTACCATTAACACGCGTCGAGGCATCACCTCAACACTACCAACGCCCAACATATCCAGCTCAGGATTAGCTACCCACGGAATAAAGCCTTCAGCTTGCAATACTTTGGCGACACTACGCGCTTTATCACGTTGTTCTGGTGGCACATAATCAATGGCAATAATGGGAATCTGCCATGCTTTAACCTGTGCTAACTGCCCGCTCAACCACTCACGATCAGCTTGTGGCACATCACGATAGCGCTTCTTATCAGCATCATAGCCCGAAATCCATGATTCAAAGGCAACGGCATCCGCCCACTGGTGCGTAAACGGCAATATTTCAAAACCACGGTTAAAAATAAGCTTCGCCTGCGGGAAACGCGTCTTAATGGCTGCAATCACTTTCGCCAAACCTTGGGCTTGAGCGCTACGTTCAGCATCGGTATTGGCAATAATGTTAAACGAGTCTAACGTATCCAAAAAGAACCCTCGATAACCAGCTTGCCACAAAGGCGCAAACAGTTTTTCGACGGCGAAGTCCGCCCAACCGTTAGCTGTTTGATCGATCACCCGACTATTCCAGCCTTTATTTTCACCCTTTAACCAACTGACTGGCATTTGCGAAAAATAAGGCTTATCGGGCAAAACCTCGCCTAAAGATACGTATGCAAATACCTCCGACTCCGCATGCTGATAGGGCTTGGGATCTGGCAAATGCCCCGGTTCAACCACAACCCAATCAAAAGCGCGTAGCTCATTCATTGGCGGATGATCGCCATAATAAAATGCAACAGAGGGCTGCTGAGCCAAAGCCACAGAAGAAACCAACATCATCAAGGGTGCTAAAAAGCGCTTCAACATGCTATCATCCTTAATACGCAATCACTTATCATTTAAAAACTGACAGTTATGACAAAAATACGCAAAACTACTTATATTATATTAACACTAATACTCATACTAATGTCTTACCTTTTATTGCATGAAAGCAAAAGCAGTGCCACAAAGGTCGATAAAGAGCAACTCATTGGCTCGAGTGCCATTATTCTACTCAGCGACTATGAGCCAATCGTCAATCACAAAGCGCGAATGGTCCAAGCAACATGGCTGATTTTGCCTTATCGCAACAACCTTAAGCCTTGGCTGAACGAACAACAAACACAAACTTATTATCAGCAGCAAAAAGACTCGCTCAACAACCAGCCATACGATGTGGTTCGCTACCAACTTGCACAAGAGTTGGCGCAAAAGCAGGCGATAAAAGATACTTATTATGATGCAGAAAAGTGGAGAGACTTACTCGACAAACAAAACATCAATCCGAGCCAAATACCACAAGCCACCCTTCAAACGACAAGGTGGGTATCTGCATATCATCAAGAAATTGATGCCGATGTTATTCGGTTACTACTCAGCAGCCCTGTCAAACAATGGCAAACCTACGAATTACCATCGGGAGATATGCTCGTGAGTTTTGTTTTTATGAGAGATCAGGATAACAGTAGAATTGGGCTCATTCGCCGATTAACAGAAAATAGCACGTTTTTAATGTGGCAAGCAGCAGAAAGGTCTTTCTAGTGCAACAGCAAGCTACGCAAGTGATCCTTCTGCTTACCTGATTTCATTTCTCTAAGCATACCTTGAGCTGAAGCGTTATCGCCTAATAATAAATAACATAGTCCTAGAGCATAACGTGCTTCATCTTGTGGTGACTGCACAAGTGCTGCTTGAAAATAGCCTTTAGCAACACGTGCTTCTTTATTCTGCAACCAAACCCAGCCCAACAATAGGTTGTCCACCGCGGATAACTGCATATCCTTTAGCTTTGCTTCCTTTACTAACGGTAGCGCCATTTCCCATAAACCTGCATTAGCAAACTCTGCCATTCGAGCAAACAACCTAACCTTACGACTTAAAACGGCATCTGATTTAGAAGAGGATAACGTCTGTGTTTCTGGCGTAACAACCAATAAACTCGGTGCAACCAAGGCTTCCAACACCGTTTTCATGGTCAAAGCACGAGACTGATGTTCTTGCGCAATTGTATCGGTTGGCAACAAATAAAGTGGCGACATCATCAAATTTAACGGTTCCACCAGCGGTTGAGATGCGGTAAAAGCAACGACTTCTTTCTCGCGCATCGGTAAGGCAATGCCCCGCTTTTCTGACGACGCAACCGACAAGGACTCAACGGCTACTGGCTCATGTTTTTCTGCATTATCTTCGGGAGGGCTTGATGATGGCACTTCTTGTTCTAACAATGCCACGGCAGCTTGCAACTCTGGCGTTTCCGGACTTAACTCGGCTTTACTGGCAACGGCAACAGCAACAATAGCGGGTAGCACGTCATCGTCATCAACCACGTGACTAACCAACGGCGACTTTTCTGCGACAGGCAACACGACTTCTTCGACTAGCGACGGTGTGGGCTGGGTTTCGACAGGACGATTGATTGCGGGCATTGGCTTGGCAGGCTTTGCTTTTGTCGGATTCGGCACGGCTGGGGCTGACGCTAAAGCCGAAGCCTCGGCGGGTATCTGACGTACAAACGCCTGCGCATTAATCATTCGCAATGTTTTTAAACTGCTTGCAGCATCCGAAGCAGAAAGCCAATTACCGACGACTAATTTTGATTGACCAGCAATCATCACAATGCGAACATCTGGCCAGTCGTCACGCAACTTATTCGCTTGCGCTTCCAAAGCCACAGGATTACCTGTGCCAAGCTGAATTACCCAGCGTCGCGCAGCCTGAGTCATGACAACAGATGAATCATTAACAACGCTATCTTGCAAAATAGGCGCTGGCAAATCATCCCCACGAGCTAACGAATCACTCGACACCATGATGAGGGATGCACTGCACAATAAAGCAAATCTCAGATCGCTAATGCTTATATAAAACTGTTTCATGCCTTTATTGTACCTCACCAGCACAATTCCCTCTATGGAACGCTTGATATTTCAGGTAAACTACTCACATGAAAAACATGCTTATCCTCGGAATCGAATCGTCTTGTGACGAAACAGGCGTTGCCCTGTATCACAGCGAAAAAGGCTTGCTGGCGCACGCACTACACAGTCAAATTGCACTACATGCACAGTATGGTGGTGTCGTGCCCGAACTCGCTAGCCGTGATCACATCCATCGACTGACACCGTTAACGCAACAAGTGTTACAACAAGCAAACGCTAGGCTCGACGAGGTAACAGGTATTGCCTATACCGCAGGACCGGGGCTGGTTGGCGCACTGCTAACGGGCGCGGGCTTTGCGCGTAGCTTGGCTTTTGGGTTAGACATTCCAGCAGTCGGTATTCACCACATGGAAGGACACTTGTTATCTCCCCTGCTCGAAGCACCAGACTTAGCCTTTCCTTTTATGGCGCTACTCGTTTCAGGTGGACATACACAAATCATTCGTGTCGATGCCATTGGTCATTACACCTTGCTCGGCGATACGCTCGATGACGCTATTGGTGAAGCCTTCGACAAAACCGCCAAACTCCTCGGCTTGGGCTACCCTGGCGGACCGATTGTGTCGCAGCTAGCCACACAAGGCGATGCAAATCGCTATAAGCTCCCTCGCCCAATGACCGACCGACCTGGGCTAGACTTCAGTTTTTCTGGCTTAAAGACTGCCGTGCTCACCACGTGGCAAAAAGCACAAACAGAACGCGCAGGCGACTTGGAACAGGCAAAATGTGATATTTGCGCTGCCTTTGAAGCGGCTGTTGCCGATGTTTTGGTCACAAAACTCAAACGCGCCTTACAGCAGGAAAACCTTCGTACGCTGGTCGTTGCAGGCGGTGTTAGTGCCAACACCCATATTAGGGCAACACTCACGCAACTCATGAAGCAACGTGGCGGCAATGCCTTTTTCCCTCGCCTCGAGTTTTGCACCGATAATGGCGCCATGATTGCCTTTGCTGGCTTTAAGCGCCTGCAAGCAGGCGAACACACCGACTTAGATTTTAGTGCGCGCGCCCGTTGGCCATTGGCGGAATTACATTAATCCCGCTCAATAAACTCAATGGCATAACCATCGGGATCCTTGCAAAACGCAATCCATGTTGTGCCGCCATGCAAGGCTGGACCATAGGTAATTACGCCACCCGCTTGCTCAATCGCTGCGCAAGTTGCTTTAATGTCGGGAACACCAATAGCAATATGCCCGTAACCCTTACCCAAATCGTAGCTTTCGACACCCCAATTGTGCGTTAGCTCGATGACAGCTGTATCGGCTTCGCTACCATAGCCTAAAAATGCCAAGGTATACTTTCCCTCTGGATAATCTTTACGACGCAACAAGGTCATGCCTAACACATTGGTATAAAAGGCAATCGACTTGTCTAAATCGCCCACACGAATCATGGTATGTAAAATGCGCATACTAAATTTTCCCTAGCAAACAGGTTAACGAACAAAATGAAACTATCATACACATAACGCTTTGAGACTGCAGCATATCTGCAATTGTCTACACTTCAGAAAAGGTTAATGAGTTGCTAGGAGCACAACGCTGCATAATTTGTTTGTAAGCCGTGTTTGCTGTTTAGGATGTTATTTGTATTGCTCATGATGATTTCCTCTTGGGGTTATGAAAAAACTAGTATTTAGGACAGACTTTATTTGCCTGTGTTAAAAAATTGAGTTGTTTGGTATGCAAATCAAAGGAATGCTCTCGCGAATTCTGACCTAAGCCATCAATTAGACCAATATTTATTTTGTTATCAGTCTCCAACTTATGCTTAGCGGTTTCTAGTACGTAGCCAATCCAGCCAGAACCCATACTATTTAGAAAACTGGCGTTGTAAACTTTATTATCATGATTGATATACAGGCGATACCAGTAGGTATTGCCAGAGTCGGGCGGTGATTGCATCTCGGTTTCGGTAAATTCGCCTAACGTATAGCGTTTTCTGTTTATTTTGGTGGCTATAATACTATGATAAGTCAGTACATAGCCTTTGTCTGTTGGTTCTATAGCATCTAAACTAAATTGGTTACAAACCAAATAGCCTTCATTCAAATCATATTCAAAAGCAGTGAAAGAACGTCCTGGCTGAAAAATTTCTTCCTCAGTCATCGTAATCAGTGGGGAAAGTACACTCTTCCAATAAGCGTCCTGTTTTGGTCCCTCTTCATAAGCACCCGCACTGCCATTTAGCTCCTCTTTCATAAAAGCCTGCCCAACTTTTACTACCTTGTTAAGTTTGGCTTTGTCAGGACTTTTAGCTATTTCAGCGTTTACTTCTGGGCTAACCACAATCATTTCATTCGCTTTTGCTTTCCAATCGGTTCGCCAAGCATAAGAAGCGCTACTGAATACCGTTAAGCACAGTAGAGTAACTATTGTGGTGATAAGTCTTTGTTTCACTTTAAATTCCTTTTTACGAACGGCTAGTCAGCCAATAAGAGAATTGGGTGTTGTGTTTGTTTTGAGAACCAACTCAGTTGTAGTCGTTTCAG
>CAZSGH010000024.1:628-40460 GCA_964606405.1 uncultured Francisella sp. | reverse complement strand
ATCAACTCTCTAACGAACAACAAGCACAATTATTAAGCGAAAGCAGCCAATGCGCACAAGCACTGTTAGCGCAGTTTGAACTACACAAAATCAATGTTGGAGCACTAGGTAACGTGGTGTCGCAACTGCATTGGCATGTGGTCGGCAGAAGAAATGACGATGATGCATGGCCTAAGCCCGTGTGGGGATTCGCAGCCACCGACACTTGGACACCTTGTGAAGCAGAGACGCTGTGTAACGCATTAAAGACAAAACTATTCAATTAACGCAAATCTGGTATAACCTTTGCTCTCTATCAGGTTAAAATAGATTCCCAATCCCAATTAACAAACTGAGTAATTACGTATGTTTCGTTTCATCAATCTGGTTTTACTGGTCGTCATCAGCATGCTGCTAACCGCTTGCGGTGGGGGGGGAGGAAGCACAGTAAGCGTTAATGGCATCAGCTACAATATTAACTCGCTAACACTGAGTCCTTCAACAATTGCCAGCAGCTCTGGCACGAGCACAATTAGCGTTAAGGTACAACAACAAACCAGCTCAGCTGTCAGCGATTATAGTTCAGCAACCGTTACGTTTTATAGTACTTGCTCATTACAAGGCAAGGCAAGTTTTAGCACAACAACCATTAATGGTGGTACTTACAGCAGCATTTATACCAACAATGGCTGTTCTGGTAGCGATACCATTACAGCTAGTGCGCTGATTGTGGGAGCAGAACACACAATTTCCCCCAGTAATAAAACACTAACAATTACAAATACAGCAACAAGCAGCGGCATCATTCAACTCGGCTATTACAATGGTTCTGCTTTTATTCCTAGTGTTATTTATGGTGGTGGTAGTAGCACTAATATTACAACAAATGGCACGCAAACATTACGTGTCAACTTATGGGATACCACTAACAACCTTCCTTACACAACGGATGTCAGTGCCAACTTTTCTTTTTTAGCGCAATGTCAATTGCTCGGCAAAGCGACCATTAGCACACCGACCTATTTAGGCAATGGCGTCTATACCGCAACATATACCGATGTTGGCTGCCCACTAACAAATGCCCAAAACACTATTAGCGCAACAACCTTAGTCAATGGTCAAAATACAAACACCGCAACAACAACATTAGGCACAACTGCTGTCACGAGTGCTACGGTACAAATGGGAAGTTGTACCAATAACGCAAGCTGTACATTAGGAACATTCACTGCTAGTACCTTAAAACCAGCAAGCACACCACTATCCGCAGGCGGTCAAACGACAATTGATGGCGTCTTGTTTGATACTGCAGGAAACTACTACAACTCACTCACTCAAATTACTTTATCATCAGTTTGTGCTACGCTTGGCAAAGCGACCATTAGCAACACAACAGCAACCAATGGTCAATTTAGTGCTGTGTATAAAGATAATGGCTGTGCAACAACAGACACCATTACTGCGACAGCAAGCGTTAATAACAGCACACTAACAGCAAGTACCACGCTTTCTGTCGCAGCAGATACCGCTGGCAGTATCCAATTTATTGATGCAACACCGACAACCATCGCAGTACACGGCTCGGGCCTAACAGAACAGTCTACTATTCGATTTCAAATTATTGGTAGCAGTACTGCAACACCAATTAGCGGACAAACGGTATCATTCACCTTGTCCACCACAGCTGGCGGAGTTACGGTTAGCCCCACATCAACCACTTCGGACACGAATGGATATGTCACAACGACCGTATCCGCAGGAACAGCCCCAACCCCCGTCAGAGTAACTGCAACAACTGGAGCTATTTCAACTCAGTCTAGCACTTTGTCAATTAGTACCACCCTACCTGACCAACCGCACTTTAGCATGGCGGCAATTACGCCCAACCCAACAGGAGCATGGGATATTCAGGGAACAAATACCAATATTGTCGTACTATTAGCCGACCAGTTTTCTAACCCTCCGCCAGCAGGTACTGTGGTTAACTTTAGAGCAGAATCAGGCCAAATCACGCCAACGTGTAGTACCGATACCAACGGTAGCTGTACGGTAACATGGACAACCCAAACCGCCAACACTAATCCGCCACTTCCCTATGATGGCACAACAAGCGCGGGATTAGCTTGCTACAATACTCCGACCAGCCTTGCCAATCGAAACAATAACGACCAAGCTTGTATCAATAAAGCGGGACGCGTCACCATTATGGCTTGGGTTTCAGGGTCAGAAGGCTTTATCGACAATAATAATGATGGCATTTTTAACGATGGTGATACCCTCGCTACAACGCCAGCCAACTATGCCAACCCACCAGTAACCTTAAGCGATTATTTCTACTTTGATCGCAGAGATTTAGAACCACCTTATCTTGATGCTAACTACAACTTTGTAAAAGAAACGGGCGCTGCGAATAGCGGCATACCCAACGAATACGAAGTTCCCGATGCACAGTTAACACCCAGCGACTATACCAACGCTTACAATGGTGTGCTATGTAACCGTACAGCTGCGCCACTCTGCTCTGCACAAAAATCCATTTACATCTTCCGCAATATGGAAATTGTGATGCCAACACGCAGTAGCAATATTAGCTTTTGGAATAATGCAGGTAACGCAACCATTGCCAGCATTACGGCTGCAGGCAGTTATTACGCGCTCATTCAAGACACTAATGGTAATACCATGGGCGATGGTACAACGGTTGCCATTGCAGCCAGTGCAAGTTCTGTCAATTTAACCGTAACAGCAACACCACCAACAATTGATAAGCAAGCTGGTTATGGTCATGCTGTTGGTTTTAGCGTGTCTCGTGCTGACCCCCTACAAGCAGCAACTGGCTCGGTCGAGGTAACGGTTACCTCTGGTGGCAATATTACCACCCGAAGTATTGCAGTTAGTATCTAAAACAATAAAGCCCCAATTTCTTGGGGCTTTATTTTATTCACATCACGAAGCATTTACATCATCGTTACGCGGTAATCAGCGTTCCGACTCCCTCATCAGTAAAGACTTCGAGTAATACCGCGTGTTGCACGCGTCCATCGACAATATGTGCCGATTTCACACCAGCAGTCACACTATCTAAGGCACAACGAATCTTGGGCAACATGCCACCATAAATGGTGCCGTCAGCGATTAAGCCTTCGACCATGGCATGGGTTAAGCCCGTTAACAGATTACCTTGCTTATCTTGCAAGCCTGCAATATTGGTTAACAACATCAATTTTTCGGCTTTCAATGCGCCAGCAACCGCACCTGCCACAAAATCAGCATTAATGTTGTAACTATGACCGTCGTCATCGTAACCTACTGGTGCGATAACAGGAATAATATCGCTCTTAATCAGCAGATCTAAAATATGCGTATCGACATGCGCCACTTCACCCACATGACCCAAATCGATAATTTCAGGAGTCTCTGCAACATCACTTGCTTTAACTAACTTCATTTTGGCCGCTTTAATTAAACCAGCATCTTTGCCCGTTAAGCCAACGCAACGACCACCTGCTTTTTGAATCATACCCACAATGGCTTTATTGACCTGACCGCCAAGCACCATCTCAACCACGTCCATGGTTTCCGTATCGGTCACACGCATACCATCAATAAACTTCGACTCTTTACCAATCTGAGCCAGCAGCTTACCAATTTGCGGACCACCACCATGCACCACCACAGGGTTCATACCAATTTGTTTCATCAGCACAATATCGCGAGCAAAACTTTGCTCGAGTTCGTCGTCAACCATAGCGTTACCGCCATATTTAACCACGATCGTTTTGCCGACAAAGCGACGAATATAAGGCAGAGCCTGTGTTAAAACCTGAGCAATTTCAGTTGCGCGTTGTGCGTCCATTTGTGTCCTCTTCATCATCTAAACCCCTAAAAGCACTTGCTTTAGAAAATGCATTCTAACATCCCAACGGGTTGGGGGTCTGGGGGAAGGGATTGGTAAGAATAGCAGTTAAGCAACGCATTGAATTCCCTTCCACCAGCCAAAAAACAAATCTGGGAAGTCTAAAAATTCGCAAAGCGAAATTTCTAGACTGTCCCTTTAAAATGGAATAGTCATATCACCAGAAATTCTTTGCACCTGCGTGCGGAATTCATTTTTAATGCGCTCCAACCCTTCTGGCGTATCGGCATCAAAACGAATGACCAAAATCGGCGTGGTATTCGATGCACGAATCAAACCCCAACCATCGGCAAAGTCGACACGAATACCATCAAGGTCGAACAGTGTGCCATTGGGAAACTCGGCAACAGCCTTGAGTTTATCCATAAATGCGAAATGCTCACCTTCGGCAAAGTGCCAATCCATTTCAGGTGTCGAAAAGCTGTCGGGCAATTCGTTAAAAATAGCCGACGCCTGCCGCGAATCTGCCGCTAAAATCTCTAGCATACGAC
The DNA here is from genome assembly GCA_964606405.1 of uncultured Francisella sp. Classification (GTDB taxonomy): domain Bacteria; phylum Pseudomonadota; class Gammaproteobacteria; order Thiomicrospirales; family Thiomicrospiraceae. The sequence continues at coordinate 36,074 of CAZSGH010000024.1, read as the reverse complement.
AAGCAGCATAAATCCCATCATCAAAACCGTACCAGCGGTCTTTAAAGAAAATATGACCCGACATTTCACCCGCCAACGGCGCGCCTGTTTCTTTTAACTTAGCCTTAATAAACGAATGACCTGTGCGCCACATCATTGGCGCACCGCCCTTGGCTTCGATATGACGTGCTAACGTACTTGAGCATTTTACGTCATAAATAATCTGCGCGCCTGCATTGCGACTAAGCACATCGGCTGCATACAACATCATCTGACGATCAGCAAAAATCAACTTACCCGTTTCATCGACCACACCAACACGGTCACCATCACCATCGAAGGCTAGCCCCACATCAGCACCCACCTCTTTAACCTTAGCAATCATATCAACAAGATTCTTTGGTTTAGAAGGATCAGGATGATGGTTAGGGAAGGTGCCATCGACATCGCAAAATAGCTCGATGACTTCCGCGCCAATGGCACGCAAAACATCAGGCGCATAAGCCCCAGCCACGCCATTACCCGCATCGACTACCACTTTCAGCGGACGCTTGAGCTGAATATCACCCGCAATACGCGCTTTGTAAGCAGCAAAAACATCTTGGCTGCTGACCGTACCAACACCAGCAGTATAATCCTGTGCTTCAATACGCTTACGTAAATCTTGAATGGCATCACCAGACAGAGTATGTCCATCGACCACCATTTTAATACCATTGTAGTCAGGCGGATTATGACTGCCTGTAATCGCAGCACAAGAAGTCACGCCTTCGAGTGTCGCAGCTGCAAAATACACCATCGGTGTCGTTACCATACCCACATCAACAACATTCACGCCGCCTTCAGTCACGCCACGCGTTAGTGCTGCCATCATGCGAGGACCCGACAAGCGCCCATCACGACCTACCGCAATCGCCTTGCCACCAGCTACCAAAATCTCACTGGCTAAGGCGCGACCAACACCGTAAGCAGCTTCTTCAGTTAAGGCTCTATCGACAATACCGCGAATATCATAGGCACGAAAAATACTGGGGTCAATCATGGCAACTTTCCTGTAGAATAATGGTTTTATTGTACCCGATTCTAGGACAGGCACACCATGACACAATGCCCAAACAATCAAAAAACTTACCTATTCGGTCGCGGTGGTTCCGATGCCGAGCATCAAAAACATCAGGCTGACATAGGCACATTACTCGACAATCACCAAGCCATACAGCGTCACGTAACCTTACTCGAAAACGGCTTTAGCGCAACCACGACCAGCAGTAACCCAGAAATCATACGTACACTACAAACGCACGTTACCGACATGAAAGCCCGCTTTGCTAAAGGGCGAGGCATTCGTAGCTGGGATAAGGTCTATGCCCTACTGTTTGCCTACCGTGAACAAATTAACGTCGACTATCAAATGAACCCCGATGGCGTTACCAGCATGGTCACAACAAACAACCCTCAACTGGTTGAAGCCCTACACGCCCACGCTCATGCGGTTAGCAGCTTTGTTGCTCAAGGTCGTCAAGGCTCTGGCGAAAGTTACCCTATTTCTGAAGCACTAGAAAAATATCTCGATGATGCCCATAATAAAGGAAATTGATTTTCATTAAGGAGTTTAACATGCCCCACATTGTCTGCCCCCATTGCGCTGCCACCAATCGTGTACCCGACGAAAAAATGACAATTGATAGCGGCGCCACCTGCGGAAAATGCAAACAACCGCTATTTACTGGCAACCCCATCGAGGCGACTGCTGAAAGCTTCGGTAAACAATTGCGTAACAGCGACCTACCACTCATTGTCGACTTTTGGGCACCTTGGTGCGGTCCTTGTCGCAACTTTGCACCAACCTTTGCCCAAGTTGCTGCACAGATGTCTACTCAAGCTCGTTTTATTAAAGTGAATACAGAAGAACAGCAACAACTTGCCGCACAGTTTGCAATTCGCTCGATTCCCACCCTAATGGTATTTAAGGGTGGTCAAAAAGTTGGGGAAATTTCGGGCGCATTAGGCGCGCCACAGTTTACGCAGTGGGTGAAACAATTCATTTGAAGCTCAATACCCTTACACACTTTAGTCAGCGCTTAAGCCATATACGTGCAGGTGGTATCGCATTATTTGCACTACTACTTGCTAGTGCTGAGCTGATACACCTATCACTGGCGTACGAAAACTTATTGTTAATTGGTGGCGAATGGTTACTACTCCACGGATTTGTACTCCTCAGTCAACGCAAATGGCAGGTTAACGTTTCGAGTATCACATTACAGCTTATCGCTGATATTGTCATCGTCGCTAGTATGCTCGCATTCTCAGGAGGTGTGCATAACCCTTTCTTCGCACTGCTACTACTTCCCTTATTACTCACCGTCGGCATTTTACCGCTAAGTGCACAATACACACTCTTAGCGACCATTTTAAGTGCATCAACACTGCTCATTTTGATACCATCTCCCGCATCAAGCAATATCGCCCAAATTCCGAACACACTTTATGCGCTACTCTTTGCACTCGATGGCGGTGTAGTACGAGATACTCCATTCAACCCATTAGATGTACTTGCCAAACTTGGACTATGGTTAAATCTACTGTTAATGGCAACCATTACTGCCTTTTTCTTATCGCGCCTACATCAGCGCCTAGATGAACAACAACAAGCGCTACAAACAGCCGAAGTCGCTAGCCGCGAACAACAACACCTACTAACACTTGGACTAAACGCAGCAAGCACGGCACATGAACTATCTACACCGCTGGCAACCATTAGTCTGCTCGCATCCGAAGCACAAGACGCATATCATCATAACGAAATAACAGAAGCAGAAACGGCTCTTGCGCATATACAAACATTAGTACAAACATGTAAACAACAAATTAGTCATAGCTTAAACCAGCACCACCTCGACAGAAGTCATCAATTACGAATGCTCCCTTGGTCCGACTATTTATCTCAACTGCTTGCACACTGGCAAGCACTACGCCCAAATGTCAGCGTAACACTCAACATATCCATGCTAGAAAACATGCCTAGCACAATAGATTTACCACAACTTACCCAAGCAATTACAACTTTATTAAGTAATGCCTGTGATGCTAACAACCAAAAAGCAACACTAACACTAACATGGGATACCGAAAATACTCATGTCTGCGTACACAATGCAGGAAAAGGATTTTCAGATAGACAACTCACAACCTTTCCACAGCCGCAAATGAGCGACAAAGCAGACGGACACGGCATGGGTCTAACACTTGCATACGCAGGCATTCAAAGATTAGGCGGAAAGATACAACTAAGCAATCCAGCACAAGGCGGTGCTCAGGCCTGTATTACACTCCCATTCAATATAAAACACTGGAAAATTTAATGCCTGCGACAAAACACCACAGTCACAACAATGATAAAACATGTCATAATTAAACAATGAACTTACTCATTACTGACGACGACGAATTCTTTGCCAATACCTTAGCACGTCAACTGACACGCAAAGGCTTTAGGTGTACGCTTACGCACGATACTGCACAAGCGATCGATGCTGTTAACAAGACCTTATTTGATGCTGCCATTACAGACTTAGTTATGCCAGGTGATTCAGGATTAAAGCTCGTACAAACACTACACGAACTCGATCCAGACTTACCCATTTTAGTATTAACAGGTTATGCCAGCATTACTACTGCTGTTGAAGCAATTAAGCTCGGCGCACGTCAATACCTTGCCAAACCAGCAACCATAGAAGAAATGCTTAGCGCATTAGAACAAACACAAGGCAACGCCAACTTAGACATTGAAGCCAAACCACTATCGGTTGATCGTTTAGAATGGGAACACATTCAAAAAGTATTAGCTGAAAACGATGGCAACATATCTGCAACGGCAAGAGCACTCAATATGCATCGACGTACACTACAGAGAAAGCTTGAAAAACGACCGAGCAAGGAAGCCTAAAAAATCATATCAAATTACGCAGAACCTCTCCTGCCAACATCAAACCAAACAACCCTGGCATATAACTAATAGTACCATTCGCAACGCGTGTGCCGCCCGTAATTGCCGCCTCTGCATCGCCCGCGGAACAAGGCAACTCGCTTGATGCCACACAAGTGATACCGCGCCCAATACCCGCCTTGCGCAGCTTTCCACGCACCTGACGCGCTAAACCACAGCCTTGGGTATCCATCACATCCATAATGGACACAGCGCGAACATCCAAACGACGACCTGCTCCCATGCTACTATAAACAGGAATCCCTGCTCTAACTGCAGCCGTCAGCAAAGCGACCTTACAGCTGACACTATCAATCGCATCCACAACAACATTGGGCTGCATTTGCGCCAACCAATCACTCGCATTGTCACAAATCATCTGCTCGATGCACACGACCTCACAACTGGGATTAATTTGAGCAATACGATCACGCATCACAGCAACCTTAGAAAACCCTACAGTCGACGTTAATGCTACCAACTGTCGATTACGATTCGACTCACTCACCACATCCATATCAATCAACGTTAACTTACCGACACCCGCACGGGCTAACGCCTCCGCTACATAACCACCAACCCCACCAACACCAGCCAACAACACATGAGTCATCGCTAACTTATCTACACCCACATCACCAATTAGCAACTGTGTTCGCGTACGCCAATCATCACTCATACATTTTTGCCCCATAATCTCAACCAATTGTTCTGACAAATCATCTCAACATCCAAAACAGACACATTCCAAAATAGCGCTAATTGCTGTCCTAAAGTTACGACCGAATCTGGCGTCCTAATTTCACCCCGATTTATTCCGTAAGGCGCATCCGTTTCTAATAGCACAAGCGACTTATCCAAACCTTTCAACAACTGCTGGCGCTTATCGGTCATATTGCCTAATAAACGCTCACCAATACCAATATAGAAGCCCAACGCTTGCCAACCTAACGCCTGTTTTAAAGAACCTGTAAAGCCATGAACAATACCACGACTATTTCTATGCTGACGAATCCACTGATAGCCACGCTCATCGTCATTCACTAAATGCAAGCTCATCACTCGGTCACCTTCATGAGCCAAGGCGACTTGACGAACGAAAGCATCCCACTGCAATAACAAATTATCGCGCCTAGCTGGAGAACCATCCAACCCAATTTCACCGAGCGCCAAACATGCATTATCACTTAGCCAAGACACAAGTTGCGACCAAGGCAAACCCTCTCGCACAACCCAAGGATGAAAACCAATGGCTTGGCGCCAATCACCCGATAAAATCAATAAGCGATCATGAGTGGTTTGCCAATCACCCTCATCGATAGCCACAGCCAAACCACCAACAAGCTTTTGGGGACACCAATTATCGGATAACTCACTCAAGTGAAAATGACTATCAAACCACATAGAAGTTCCAAATACAAAAAAGCCGAGCAATGCTCGGCTTTTTATCTTTCAACATACTACTTATTCAGCAGCAGATGAACTTTCAACCAACTGAATCACTGCCATCGGCGCAGCATCACCAGCACGTTGACCAATTTTCAAAACGCGAGTGTAACCACCTGCGCGCTCTTTGAAACGAGGACCAATGTCGGTAAACAACTTGCCAACGATGTGTGCATCACGCGTACGCGCAAACGCCAAACGACGGTTATGTACAGAATCAACTTTAGCTAAAGTAATCAAAGGCTCTGCGAACATACGCAATTCCTTCGCCTTAGGCAAAGTTGTCTGGATTTGCTCATGTTCAAACAGTGCATTGCACATATTTTGAAACATTGCCTTACGGTGCGAGCTTGTGCGGTTGAATTTACGACCGCGGTTCATATGACGCATGGTAAATGCCCCTTAATTATTGCGTGGCCTTAGCAGCCAAAGACGCTGGTGGCCAGTTTTCTAGCTTCATACCCAAACTCAACCCACGCTGAGCTAAGACATCTTTGATTTCTTGCAAAGACTTCTTACCTAAGTTAGGCGTTTTGAGCAGAGCGCCTTCAGTACGCTGCACCAGATCACCAATATAAAAAATATTTTCCGCTTTCAAGCAGTTTGCCGAACGAACTGTCAACTCTAAATCATCAACAGGCTGCAAGAACACAGGTTCAAACTCGATTTCCTTAACACCTGTTGCTTTCACATCGGTGTAAGTCATATCAACAAACGCTGATAACTGAACGTGCAAAATTGTTGCTGCTTGACGAATGACTTCTTCTGGATCCAAAGTACCATTTGTTTCGATATTGATAATCAACTTATCTAAATCGGTACGATTTTCAACACGAGTGTTTTCAACCGCATAACTCACTGACAACACAGGAGAAAAAGAAGCATCCAAACGCAGAACGCCAACAGGAGAGGTCTCACCCTCACGGTAACGTTGATTCGCAGGAGAATAACCACGACCACGCTGAATCTTCAACTGCATGGACAAAGTAGCACCTGTTTCCAAGTGTGCAATGACATGCTCAGGGTTAACGATATCAATATCATGGGTCGCTTCAATATCCGCAGCAGTCACAACACCAGGACCCTGCTTCTTCAAAGTCAACATGACCTCTTCACGAGAACCCATGTTCAACGCAACGCCCTTCAAGTTCAACAAAATCTCGAGTACGTCTTCACGTACACCATCAATTGTTGAAAATTCATGAAGAACACCGTCAATTTGCGCTTCTACAACGGCACAGCCAGCCATAGAAGACAACAGAATACGGCGCAATGCATTGCCCAGCGTGTGACCGAAACCGCGTTCAAGCGGCTCCAGCGTTACTTGGCTATGTGTGTTAGACAAACGCACAACATCAACTAAGCGAGGCGTCAGTAACTCATTCATCATTTACGGCTATCCTTGGGCTCAACCCTGTTTACGGATTACTTAGAGTACAATTCGACGATTAAATGCTCTTTAATATCAGCAGACAAATCACTACGATCTGGCAGCGCCTTAAAGACACCTTCGAACTTACTGTTATCTACTTCAACCCAGCTTGGCAAGCCTTTACGACCAGCCAATTCAATAGCGGTAGCAATACGTTGCTGTGCACGAGCGCGTTCACGAATGGTAACAACATCACCAGCTTTAATTTGCATTGATGCAATGTTAGCGGTACGACCGTTCACCATTAATAAACGGTGAGAAACCACCTGACGTGCTTCCGCACGTGTCGAAGCGAAACCCATACGATAAACAACGTTATCTAAACGACCTTCTAATAACTTCAACAAGTTCTCACCAGTAGAGCCCTTCTGACGGGCTGCTTCTTTGAAGTAACCAGCGAATTGCTTTTCTAGCACACCATAAATACGACGCACTTTTTGTTTTTCACGCAACTGAATACGGTATTCAGTTGGTTTAGCCATCGCAGCGCCATGTTGGCCTGGAGGCTGTTGCAAATTGCATTTACTTTCTAACGGACGTAAAGAACTTTTTAATTCTAAATCAGTACCTTCGCGACGTGAAAGTTTACATTTTGGACCAATATATCTTGCCATGAAATCGAACCTCGGTTACACGCGACGCTTTTTCGGAGGACGACAACCATTGTGTGGAATTGGCGTCACATCTGAAATGTTCAAAATTTTAAAGCCGAGCGCATTAAGCGCACGAACTGCCGACTCACGACCAGGACCTGGCCCTTTGATACGGACATCCATGTTCTTAACACCGTACTCCAGCGCAACAGTACCAGCACGTTCAGCGGCAACCTGTGCTGCGAACGGCGTACTTTTACGTGAACCACGGAAACCGCTGCCACCAGCAGTAGCCCAACTCAAGACATTACCTTGACGATCAGAAATGCTAACGATCGTGTTGTTAAAGCTCGCGTGGACATGGGCAATCGCGTCGTTCACTGTAATTTTTACTTTCTTACGAACGCGCGAATCTTTGGAAGGTCTAGCCATACTAATTCTCTCTTCCTATTACTTTTTAATTGCCTTGCGCGGACCCTTGCGAGTACGAGCATTTGTCTTGGTACGCTGACCACGCGCAGGCAAGCCGCGACGGTGACGAATACCACGATAACAACCCATGTCCATCAAACGCTTGATGCTCATGGAAACTTCACGACGCAAATCACCTTCAACCGCAAAGGTGCCGATTTGGGCACGAATGGCTTCAAGTTGATCTTCTGTCAATTCACGCACTTTTGTTGTAGGAGCAATTCCTACAGCAGCGCAAATATTTTTAGCACGCGTGGGTCCAACGCCATAAATAGCACGAAGACCAATCACGATATGCTTATTGACTGGGATGTTTACACCAGCAATACGGGCCATACCCATCTACTCCTAATTTTGTACGCCAAGAAGCGGTAACCCACTATTATAGCGAGTTACTCCACTCCATTCAAGCTTATTAACGCATTTGCATTTTTTTCATCATGCCTGGATATTGTCCCGACATAATAAAAGATTGCATTTGAGTCATGAAATCCATCACAACTACCACGATGATCAATAATGAAGTGCCACCAAAGTAAAAAGGGACATTCCAATAAAGGATCAAAAACTCAGGCAACAAACAGACCGCTGTAATATATAAAGCGCCTGCTAAAGTCAACCGACTCATAATGGTATCCAGATAGCGTGCCGTTTGATCACCAGGACGAATTCCTGGCACAAAGGCCCCCGAACGACGTAAGTTGTCGGCCGTATCTTTTGGGTTGAATACAACTGCGGTATAAAAGAATGTAAAAAACAATATCGCAACTGCATACAGTCCAACATACAGCGGCTGACCTGGCGACAAAGTTGTCGCTAAATCTTTAAGCCATCCCATACCTTCACCAGAACCAAACCAACCACCTAACGATGCAGGAAAGAGGATGATACTTGAAGCGAAAATAGGAGGAATAACACCCGCCATGTTTAGTTTGAACGGAATATGCGTCACTTGTTGTTGAAACATCGAACGCGCATTCGTTCTTTGAGAAAAATGTACCGTGATCCGTCGCTGACCGCTTTCCACGAAAACAACGAAACCTGTTACCAACAAAATCACTGCTAATAACATGAAAACAACGAATACACCCAATTCACCCGTGCTTACTAACTCTAGTGTGCCAGCAAAAGCAGCAGGCAATCCAGCAACAATCCCTGCAAAGATAATGATAGAAATACCATTACCCATACCACGCTCAGTGATTTGCTCACCAAGCCACATTAAGAACATCGTTCCCGACACAAGTGTCGAAACTGCAATAATCTTAAAGCCGATACCAGGATTAATTACCACAGACAACCCGTTAATCTGCTGCGCCTCTAAGGCAATCGCAACACCAAACGCCTGAAAGGTAGCCAAAGCTACCGTTCCGTAACGCGTGTATTGCGTTATCTTACGACGCCCACTCTCACCTTCCTTTTTCAACTGTTCCAGTGTTGGCGAAACAATCGTCAACAATTGAACAATAATCGAAGCAGAAATATAGGGCATGATACCCAAAGCAAGAACGGAGAGACGCTCAAGCGCACCACCCGAAAACATGTTAAACATGTCTAGGATTGTGCCTTTTTGCTGCGCAAACATTGCTGCCAACGCCACAGGATCAATTGAAGGCACAGGAATGTGTGTACCCAGTCGGTAAACGATCAACGCACCCACAACAAAGAGGATGCGCTGAACGAGTTCTTGTGACCAAGTACTTTGAGCTGGTGCCACTACTGACATATTAGGCTACTTTCGCCTTTCTTGCCGCGCGCTTTACAGACTCTTTAATCTTTGTGCTTTTCGCGTCAAGAAGTTTTCCGCCAGCCGCTTCAATCGCTGCTGTTGCTGCTGCTGTCGCTTTGATACCCACTAACGTTACTGCTTTCGTGATAGAACCACTTGCAACAACTTTAACGAAATCAAACTTACCAGCAATAACGCCTGCTGCCTTCAAAGTCGCAACGTCAATTGTCTCACCTTCGATATGATTCAACGCATCCAGACGAATGTCCGTTGCCTTCAACCCTTTCAATGATGTAAAACCAACTTTCGGCATACGACGTTGCAAAGGCATTTGACCGCCCTCGAAACCAACTTTATGGTAGCCACCTGAACGTGATTTCTGACCTTTATGACCCTTACCAGAGGTTTTACCTAGGTTTGATCCGATACCACGACCCAGACGCTTAGGAGCCTTTTTTGCACCGATTTCAGGTGCAAGATCATTAAGACGCATCATCAAGCTACCTCTTCCACTTTCAGCATATAGCCAATGGTACGAATCATGCCACGTACTTCTGGTGTATCCACCAATACGCGAGACGAATTCATTTTACGCAAACCCAAACCTTTAACCGTTTCACGGTGGTTAGGCTTACGACCAATTGGGCTTTTTACCAATGTTACTTTTACTTGTGCCATGATTAGTTCCCCAAAATCTCAGCGACTGTTTTACCACGCTTTGCAGCAATGCTATCAACAGTATGCATTTCGGTTAAGCCTTTCACTGCAGCACGAACAACGTTACCATCGTTACGTGAACCTGTGATTTTAGACATCAGGTTATGCACACCAGCAGCTTCCATTACCGCACGCATCGCACCACCGGCGATAACACCAGTACCTTCAGACGCAGGAATTAATGTAATCTTGGTAGCACCAAATTCAGCGATGGTTGGGTGAACAATCGTACCATTGCTCAACGGAATCTCACGCATGGTCTGCTTAGCGCGATCCATTGCTTTCTTGATTGCCACCGGCACTTCACGTGCTTTACCCGTACCAAAACCAACGCGACCATTGCCGTCACCAACAACTGTTAGTGCAGAGAAAGTCATAACACGACCACCCTTAACAACTTTGGTTACGCGGCGAATCGACACCAGTTTTTCGATCAGCGCATCACGCTGCTGATCATTTTTGTCTTCAATTTCGACGCTCATCTTGTCTATCCTTAGAACTTGAGACCGGCTTCACGAGCAGCATCAGCTAACGCCTTAACACGACCGTGATACAGGAAACCGGAGCGATCAAATGCGACTGCTTCGATACCAGCAGCTTTAGCACGCTCAGCAATTGTTTTACCAACAGCGACAGCCGCATCCACATTACCCGTGTACTTCAATTCAGACGCCATAGCTTTCTCGACAGTCGAGCAAGCTGCAATCACTGTTGCACCATCAGCTGCAATCAGCTGAGCGTACATGTGACGTGGCGTACGCATGATGCACAAACGTGGCATACGCAGTTCGCGGATTTTCATGCGTGTGCGTAGAGCACGACGCAGACGACTGGTTTTCTTATCCATGTCTTAATCCTTACTTCTTCTTCACTTCTTTGCGAACAATAACTTCGTCAGAATACTTAACACCCTTGCCTTTATAAGGCTCTGGTGGACGGTAACCGCGAATTTCAGCCGCAACTTGACCCAACATTTCTTTATTAATTCCTTTTAACAGAATCTCAGTCTGTGTTGGGGTTTCTGCTGTAATACCAGCAGGCAACTGATGCACAACTGGATGCGAGAAGCCTAATGTTAAGTTGACAGCATTACCCTGCACAGCAGCACGGTAACCAACACCAACCAACAATAACTTACGCTCAAAACCAGCGCTAACACCCTGAACCATGTTAGCAATATTTGCGCGCATCGTTCCAGCTTGAGTCCAAGCTACAGCCGATTCACTCGCAACATTAATAACAACTTCAGAAGCGGTTACTGATACAGCAACTAACGGGTGAATGCTGCGCGACAAAGTACCTTTAGTACCTTTAACGCTCACCATACCATCCGCAACACTTACCTCTACACCCTTAGGAAGGGCAACAGGTTTTTTAGCAATACGAGACATCGCACAACTCCTTAGGCAACAGTACAGATGACTTCGCCACCCATGCCCGCATTGCGTGCTTGGCTGTCGGTCATAATACCGCGAGATGTGGATACAACAGCAATACCTAAACCGCCCATCACCTTAGGCAATTCATCCTTGCCCTTGTACACACGCAAACCTGGACGGCTAACGCGTTTGACAGCTTCGATTACAGGCTTGCCTTGAAAATACTTCAACTCAATCTTGAGAGTAGATAAAGCACCTTCGCTGGTTTCAGCGAAGTCAGCAATATAACCTTCATTCTTGAGCACTGTAGCAATTGCCTTCTTCATTTTAGAAGATGGCATTTGTACCATACGGTGTGTAGCACGTTGCGCATTCGAAATGCGAACCAACATATCACCAATAGGGTCAGACATACTCATGGTCAATGATCCTTCTAGAAATACTTACCAGCTTGCCTTGCGCAAACCAGGAATTTCCCCGCGCATGGTTAGCTCACGCAATTTAATACGGCTTAGACCGAACTTGCGGTATACGCCGTGTGGGCGACCCGTCAAGCGGCAACGACGCTGTTGACGAATAGGCGCTGAATCACGAGGCATCTTGTTCAATGCATCAACAGCAGCCATACGCTCTTCAAAGCTTAATGATTCGTCACGGCTTTTTGCACGCAAGTCATCACGTTTTGCTTTGTAACGAACAACCAGCTCGGTGCGCTTTTTATCACGCATAATCATGGAAACTTTAGCCATAACTCACCTTACTTCTTGAACGGGAAATTAAAAGCCGCCAATAAAGCACGACCTTCATCATCAGTTTTTGCAGTCGTAGCAATAGTAATATTCATACCACGCATCGCGTCCACTTTCTCAAACTCAATCTCTGGGAAAATGATTTGCTCACGAACACCAAAGTTGTAGTTACCCATGCCGTCAAAACCCTTAGCATCTAAGCCACGGAAGTCACGAACACGTGGTAATGCAACGTTAACTAAGCGATCTAAAAACTCATACATATGAGCACCGCGTAACGTTACTTTACAACCAATTGGCCAACCTTCACGCACTTTAAAGCCAGCAACTGACTTGCGCGCTAAAGTCTGCACAGGCTTTTGACCTGCAATCTTTTCCATATCGGCCATGGCGTTAACCAAAACCTTCTTATCCGCCAACGCTTCGCCAACACCCATATTCAGGGAAATCTTGGTTAAACGTGGCACCTGCATGACCGACTTATAGCCAAACTGCTCTTGCAGTGCTGCTACAACGTCTTTGCGGTAAAACTCTTTTAAACGTGACATCTATCCACCCGCAATCAGTCAACGACCTTGCCGGTCGACTTGAAAAAACGCACTTTTTTATCATCCACAAACTTATAACCAATACGGTCAGCTTTTTGTGTTTCAGTATTATAGAGCGCAACGTTAGAAGCATGAATGGTCGCTTCTTTTGCAATAATTCCACCTTCAACACCTGCAGCTGGATTTGCTTTTACGTGCTTCTTGCGGATATTGACACCTTCAACCACCAAGCGGTCATTCTTAAGAATAGCAACGACATTGCCGCGCTTACCCTTATCACCACCTGTGATTACGATAACTTCATCGCCTTTGCGAATACGGTTCATAACTTAAATGCTCCTTACAGCACTTCTGGCGCCAAAGACACGATCTTCATAAACTTATCGCCACGAAGTTCGCGTGTCACTGGTCCAAAGATACGGGTGCCGATTGGCTCCTGTTTGTTATTCAGGATAACAGCAGCGTTATCGTCAAAACGAATAGCACTACCATCTGGACGGCGTAACGCTTGTGCGGTACGAACCACAACTGCAGTGTACACGTCACCTTTCTTTACCTTACCACGTGGCGCAGCGTCTTTAACGCTGACCTTAATGAGATCACCCACGCCAGCATAGCGACGCTTAGAACCACCAAGGACTTTGATACACATGACTCGTTTGGCGCCAGAATTGTCCGCCACTTCGAGAATCGTCTGCATCTGAATCATTGCAGCACCCCAATAGAAAAAATCAATAACAACAAAACAACCGTCTTTCTGACCAGTTTCGCAAGCGACTTAGTCTAAAAGACGGTGTAATTTAACCAAATTTTGACAAGTATATCAGTCTTCAGCGCGTTCGTCAATACTCACCAACGCCCAAGCTTTACGCTTAGAAATTGGCTTTGTTTCAGAGATCGTCACTGTATCACCGATACGGCACGCATTGTCCGCATCGTGAGCCATGTACTTATCGGTCTTTTTCATAACCTTGTTATACAAGGGATGACGAACAGAACGCACAACAGTCACCACAATCGTTTGTGGAGATTTTTGTGCACTGACGACAACGCCCTGCAGGGTACGCTTAGTGCCTACGCTCATACTGCTACCCCTTTCTGAGTCATAACAGTCTTAACGCGAGCGATATTGCGACGCACTTTGCGCTGCAATGAGGTATCGCGTACCTGACCCATTTTAGATTGCATACGCAGGTTAAATTGTTCCTTGCGCAGCGCCAACAACTCTTCTTTTAGCTGTTCCATAGTTTTATCTTGCATTGCGTCCATGTTACATCACCGAACGTTTAACAAACACGGTCTTAACAGGCAGCTTGGCAGAAGCCAGTGCGAAAGCTTCACGTGCAGCTTCTTCGCTTACACCTTGAATTTCGTACAGGATTTTACCTGGCTGAATCTGAGCGACCCAATACTCAACGCTACCCTTACCTTTACCCATACGCACTTCTAGTGGTTTTTGAGTAATTGGCTTGTCAGGGAACACGCGAATCCAAATTTTACCACCACGCTTCACTGAACGCGTTAATGCACGACGTGCCGCTTCAATTTGACGTGAGGTGAGATTGCCACGATCTACAGACTTAAGACCAAACTCGCCAAAGCTGACTGAGCTGCCTGTCTGCGCTAGGCCGCGGTTGCGACCTTTTTGTACCTTACGAAACTTCGTACGCTTAGGTAATAACATAAAAGCTACTCCTTACTTTGCCGCGTTCGCACGTGGACGACGTTGCTTAGGTGCTTCTGCTTGACGTTCAACTAAAGGTAATTTACCTAAAATCTCGCCTTTGAAGATCCAAACCTTAACACCGATAATACCGTAAGTGGTTAGAGCTTCTGCAAAGCCATAATCCACATCCGCACGGAATGTATGTAAAGGCACACGACCTTCACGGTACCATTCTGTACGCGCAATTTCAGCACCATTCAAACGGCCAGAGACCATAATCTTGATACCTTTTGCGCCAGCACGCATCGCATTCGTAACCGCACGCTTCATCGCACGACGGAACTGAACACGCTTCTCTAATTGCTGTGTGATTGACTCACCAACTAATTGAGAATCGAGTTCTGGCTTACGCACTTCTTCCAACGTGATCGATACAGGAACGCCAGCCAAAGCAGTTACTTCTTTGCGTAACGCCTCAATATCTTCGCCCTTACGACCGATGATATTACCTGGACGTGCTGCATGGAGCGTAATACGCATACCATTAGCGACACGGTCGATATGAATTTTACTAACGCCGTTCGCCATTAACTTCTTTTTAAGGAAGGTACGAACTTCGAAGTCACCGACAACAAAATCGGCAAAATTTTTACTACTTGCATACCAACGTGAGTTCCACTCTTTAGTGATACCCAGTCGAATGCCATTAGGATGGACTTTCTGACCCATTGCTAACTCCTTAACGCTTGTCGCCGACGACAACAGTGATGTGGCTTAAACGCTTAACAATGCGGTTACCACGACCCTTAGCACGAGCGCTCATGCGCTTCATACGGGGACCTTCGTCGACATAGACTTCAACAATTTTTAATGTGTCGATGTCTGCGCCTTCGTTATTTTCAGCGTTAGCCATGGCAGAATCCAGAACTTTCTTGAAAAGGTCTGCTGCTTTCTTGTCAGAAAACGCCAGCATATTAACTGCATTTTCAGCTGTCTTGCCGCGAATCAAATCCGCAACCAAACGCGCTTTCTGCGGAGAGATGCGGGCATAACGATGCGTTGCACTTACTTGCATAGTTTGCTCCTTACTTCTTCGCTTTCTTGTCGGCCGCGTGTCCGCGGAACGTACGCGTTAGTGAAAATTCACCAAACTTGTGACCGACCATGTTTTCAGATACATATACAGGAATGTGCTCTTTACCGTTATGAACAGCAATCGTCATCCCCACCATTTCTGGCAGAATCATGGAACGGCGCGACCAAGTTTTGATCGGCTTTTTCGAACCAGACTCCTTAACTTCGAGCACCTTTTTCCAAAGGTGATGGTCAACAAACGGACCTTTTTTAATCGAACGTGGCATGTCTCAATCCTTATTTCTTAGCTTGGTGACGACTGCGTACAATGAACGCATCGTTAAGCTTGCTCTTACGTGTCTTCTTACCTTTGGTCTGAACGCCCCATGGAGTCACAGGATGCTTACCAAATGTACGACCTTCACCACCACCGTGCGGGTGGTCAACTGGGTTCATGGCAGTACCACGAACGGTCGGACGAATACCGCGCCAACGAGCAGCACCAGCTTTACCTAGCTTACGCAAGTTATGTTCTGTATTGCCAACTTCACCGATTGTTGCCTTGCATTCTGGGTTAACACGACGCAACTCACCAGAGCGCAAACGCACCAACACAAACGCGCCATCACGACCAGCGATTTGAATAGAAGTACCTGCAGAACGCGCAATTTGCGCACCTTTACCGGCTTTCATTTCCATCGCGTGCACAATGGTACCAACTGGAATACTACGTAGTGGTAATGTATTACCCACTTTGATATCAGCAATGTTAGCTGATACAACTGTCGCACCCATTTCGATATTACGTGGCGCAAGAATGTAACGACGTTCGCCATCAGCATACTTTAACAACGCTAAATGCGCGCTACGGTTTGGATCATATTCTAAACGCTCAACAGTCGCTGGAATATCAAGCTTATCACGCTTGAAGTCAACGATACGGTAATTACGCTTATGACCACCACCTTGGTGACGAGTCGTGATATGACCATTGTTATTACGACCACCTTTACGCTTTAGGCTTTCGACCAAAGACGCTACAGGATCACCCTTGTACAAATTGGGTTCAACAATCTGAACCACAAAACGTTGACCAGGAGAGGTCGGTTTTTTCTTGACGATTTTTGCCATGATAGTTTCCGCCCTTATTCTGCCGACATCAACTCGATCTGCTGACCGGGTTGTAGACTAACAATGGCTTTACGCAATGCATTACGACGACCTGGACGGCCTTTGAATACTTTACGCTTACCAGCAATATTAATCACGTTAACAGCATTGACTGTGACATTAAACAGGGCTTCAACCGCTGTTTTAATCTCAGTCTTGGTTGCAGTTGTGTCTACATCGAAGACATACTTGCTGTTCTCTGCCATACGCGCACTCTTTTCAGAGATGCGAGGCGCACGCAGAATGGTATAGATTTTTTCTTGGTTCATGCTAGGCGCTCCTCAATTGCTTTGAGTGCATCACGTGTTACGATGATTTTGCCGTAACCAATCAAGCTGACTGGATCGATACTATCAACATCACACACACCACCAGCGTAAACGTTACGAGAAGCTAGGTATAAGTTCTCATCTAACATTTCAGTAACGATTAACGCATCGCTAACACCTAAAGACTTCATTTTAGCAACGAATTCTTTCGTTTTTGGCGTTTCTAACGTGAAGTTATCAACAACCATCAAACGATCTTGACGATTTAATTCCGCTAAAATGCTGCACATTGCTGCGCGGTACATCTTTTTGTTAACTTTTTGATCAAAGTTACGTGGAGAAGCTGCAAATGCGCGACCACCGCCAACCCATAAAGGACCGACAGATGAACCCGTACGAGCACGACCTGTACCTTTCTGGTTGAATGGCTTTGTTTTACCACCGACCACTTGGGCACGTGTTTTTTGAGCTTTAGTGCCTGAACGAGCGCGTGCCATAAAGGCAACAACCACTTGATGCACCAAAGCTTCATTGAAATCGGCACCAAATAAGGTGTCGTTAGCAACTACAGTGCCTGCATCGGCGCCTGTCTTGCCATCAAAGAGTTTGATATCCATGTACTACCTTCCTTAGCCTTTAACCGCTGGCGATACAATGATGTCAGTACCGTTAGCACCTGGCACAGCGCCACTTACTAAAATCAGACCGGCTTCATTGTCAACGCGTACGACTTTCAGATTGAGCGTAGTTTGTTGCTCGCTACCCATATGACCTGGCATTTTTTTACCCTTGAACACGCGACCTGGCGTCTGGTTTTGACCAGTCGAACCAATCGCACGGTGTGAACGCGAGTTACCGTGAGTCATATCTTGAGTGCGGAAGTTGTGACGCTTAACACCACCTTGGAAACCTTTACCTTTGGTAGTTCCCGTGACATCAACCATCTGACCTTCGCTAAAGAGAGTCACATCGAATGCTTGAGCTTCTTGATGCGCAGCTGCTTCTTCTGCCGTTAAGCGGAATTCCCACAAGCCACGACCAGCTTCAACATTATGCTTTACAAAATGACCTGCTTCTGGCTTGTTAACACGGTTCGCTTTAACAGAACCTGTTGTTACCTGCACAGAAACATAACCATCTGTTTCTTCCGACATAAAACGCACGATACGATTTGCTTCGACTTCGATAACAGTTACCGGAGTTGAGTTGCCAGTCGCATCAAAAACGCGCGTCATGCCGAGTTTTTTACCTACTAGACCAAGGCACATTGTTTTAACCTCGTTTTATTACAGTTGCCATTACAATTGATGACAGCCCATTAAAATGGATTAGCGCAGTTCGATCTGCACGTCCACACCAGCAGCAAGATCGAGCTTCATTAATGAATCTACGGTCTTTTCTGTTGGCTCTACGATTTCCAACATACGTTTATGCGTGCGCAATTCGTATTGATCACGAGCATCTTTGTTAACGTGTGGGGAAACGAGTACAGTAAAACGCTCTTTTTTGCTCGGCATCGGGATTGGACCACGAACCTGAGCACCAGAACGCTTGGCAGTATCACTGATTTCGCGAGCAGCTTGATCGATCAAACGGTGATCGAAGGCTTTCAGGCGAATACGAATGCTTTGAGTTGCCATTAAAATTCTCCAAAGAACAAATAAAACGATGCCATAGGGCACCGCGGAATTTGGCATTATAGGGCACAGATTAAATAAAAGCAAACAATAACCAAAAGAATTATTCAACAATAAAAAAGCCCGTCATTACTGACGGGCTTTTTCTAGGTTTTTTCTTGGCGTTTACACACCAAAAAAACTTGGTATTACGCTAAAACTTTAGCAACAACACCCGCACCTACAGTACGACCACCTTCACGGATAGCGAAGCGTAAGCCTTCTGCCATCGCGATTGGCTGAATTAATTCAACCGACATCTTAACGTTGTCGCCTGGCATAACCATTTCGATACCTTCTGGTAACATGCAAGCGCCTGTTACGTCAGTTGTACGGAAATAGAACTGTGGACGGTAGTTGTTGAAGAATGGCGTATGACGACCACCTTCTTCTTTAGACAGGATGTACACTTCGCATTCGAACTTAGTGTGTGCCTTAACTGAACCTGGCTTAGCCAATACTTGACCACGCTGTACGTCTTCACGCTTAGTACCACGTAATAAAATACCTGCGTTGTCACCAGCTTCACCCTGGTCTAACAACTTACGGAACATTTCAACACCAGTTACAGTAGTTGTTACTGTGTCTTTGATACCAAGGATTTCAACTGTCTCACCAACTTTGATCACACCAGTTTCGATACGACCCGTTACAACTGTACCACGACCTTGAATTGAGAATACGTCCTCAATTGGCATTAGGAATGGCTTGTCTACTGCACGTTCTGGCAATGGGATGTAGTCATCTAGCGCTGCTAATAAACGCAACACTGCTGGTTCGCCGATTTCTGATTGGTCGCCTTCAACAGCTTTCAATGCAGAACCTGTAACGATTGGTGTATCGTCACCTGGGAAGTCGTAGTATGACAGTAATTCACGAATTTCCATTTCTACAAGTTCTAACAATTCAGCATCGTCAACCATGTCCGCTTTGTTCAAGAACACAACGATGTAAGGTACACCTACTTGACGTGACAATAGGATGTGCTCACGCGTCTGAGGCATAGGACCGTCAGCTGCTGAACAAACCAAAATCGCGCCGTCCATCTGAGCAGCACCAGTAATCATGTTCTTAACGTAGTCGGCGTGACCTGGGCAGTCGACGTGCGCGTAGTGACGTGTTGCTGATTCATATTCAACGTGAGAAGTGTTGATGGTAATACCACGTGCCTTTTCTTCTGGCGCGTTGTCGATCTGGTCGTAACCTTTCGCTTCGCCACCAAACTGACGTGCAGAAACAATTGTTAATGCCGCTGTTAATGTTGTCTTACCGTGGTCAACGTGACCAATGGTACCGACGTTAACGTGTGGTTTGCTACGTTGAAACTTTTCCTTAGCCATGATCTTATTCCTTAACTAAAAATTTTGAAAATAAAGTAAAGCAAGCATCCCGTATCACGAGACACTTGCCATCAAATTAACTAACGTCTTTACGACGTCCTGCGTTTTTCGCAATGACATCTTCAGTTACGTTACGTGGTGCTTCGCCATACTTCTTGAATTCCATCGAGTAGCTAGCACGACCTTGTGACATAGAACGCATTGCAGTCGCATAACCAAACATTTCAGCTAAAGGCACTTCTGCAGTGATTTCTTTCGAACCTGCAGGACCTTCTTCCATGTTTTGGATACTGCCACGACGACGGTTTAAGTCGCCAACGATATCGCCCATGTAGTCTTCTGGCGTTGCTACTTCAACTTTCATGATCGGCTCTAACAATACTGGAGAAGCCTTCATGACCGCAGCCTTAAGACCCATAGAACCAGCAATTTTGAACGCCATTTCATTCGAGTCAACGTCATGGTAAGAACCGAAAGTTAGTGCTACTTTAATGTCTACCAATGGGTAGCCAGCTAAAACACCGTTCTTCATTTGTTCTTCGATACCTTTCTGTACCGCTGGGATGTATTCACGAGGAACAGTACCACCAACGATTTCATTCAGGAATTCGAAACCAGCGCCTTCTTCGTTTGGCTCAACACGTAGTACAACGTGACCGTATTGACCACGACCACCTGACTGACGAACGAATTTACCGTCAACATCTTTAACCATAGAACGAATCGTTTCACGGTAAGATACTTGTGGCGCACCAACGTTAGCTTCGACGTTAAACTCACGCTTCATACGGTCAACCAAAATCTCTAGGTGAAGCTCACCCATACCAGAAATAATGGTTTGACCTGTTTCTTCGTCAGAAGAAACGCGGAATGAGGGATCTTCCTTCGCCAAACGACCTAAAGCCAGACCCATTTTTTCTTGGTCGCCCTTAGTCTTAGGTTCAATCGCAATAGAGATAACCGGCTCTGGGAAAATCATACGTTCAAGAACAACAACATTGTCCTGTGAACATAAGGTATCACCCGTCGTGGTATCTTTCAAACCAATCGCCGCAGCAATATCACCCGCACGAACTTCTGTTAATTCTTCACGATTGTTAGCATGCATCTGTACGATACGACCAACACGTTCGCGCTTACCCTTAACCGAGTTCAACACTGCGCTACCTGATTCGATAACACCCGAGTACACACGGAAGAAGGTCAACGAACCAACATAAGGGTCAGTCATAATTTTGAATGCTAACGCAGAGAAAGGCGCCTCATCCGTATGCGGCATGGTCGATGGCGTACCATCTTCTTTTTCACATGGCGTTTCTGGAATATCAGTTGGCGCTGGCAAGAACTCAATCACCGCGTCAAGCATCGCTTGAACACCTTTGTTTTTGAATGCAGAACCACAAACCATCGGAATGATTTCACCAGCCAAAGTACGCGCACGAATCGCCGCCTTCACTTCTGCTTCGCTTAACTCTTCGCCACCTAAGTACTTATCCATTAACTCTTCTGAAGATTCAGCAGCCGCTTCAATCATCTTGGTACGATATTCTTCAGCTTTGTCTTGCAACTCAGCAGGAATTGGATCGTAAGTAAATGTCATTCCTTGATCCGCTTCGTTCCAGTTAATCGCTTTCATTTTGATTAAGTCGATAACACCAACGAATTTTTCTTCCGCACCAATTGGAATCTGTAAAGGCACTGGATTAGCGCCTAAACGCGTGCGCATCTGTTCTTCTACTTTGTAGAAATCAGCACCAGCACGATCCATCTTGTTAACGAATGCTAAACGAGGAACTTTATACTTGTTCGCCTGACGCCATACGGTTTCAGACTGTGGCTGAACGCCACCTACCGCACAGTACACCATACATGCACCATCAAGTACGCGCATAGAGCGCTCTACTTCAATCGTGAAGTCTACGTGGCCTGGGGTATCAATAATGTTAATGCGGTGGTCAGGCATAGAGCGATCCATACCTTTCCAGAAACAGGTTGTCGCCGCAGAAGTGATGGTAATACCACGTTCTTGCTCTTGCGCCATCCAGTCCATTGTTGCCGCGCCGTCATGCACTTCACCAATTTT
Organism: uncultured Francisella sp.; assembly: GCA_964606405.1. Classification (GTDB taxonomy): domain Bacteria; phylum Pseudomonadota; class Gammaproteobacteria; order Thiomicrospirales; family Thiomicrospiraceae. The sequence goes on along the minus strand of CAZSGH010000024.1, from coordinate 13,765 downwards.
GTGTGAAACACCCGTATAGAACAAAATACGTTCTGTCGTAGTGGTTTTACCAGCATCGATGTGGGCTGAAATACCGATATTACGGTAACGCCCGATAGGAGTTGTACGTGCCACAGTCTTAAACCTTTTAAGTTTTATTGGTTAAGCCAACATCTTCTAAAATGCTGGCTCAAGCCCTGTTAAATTACCAACGGAAATGTGCGAATGCTTTGTTAGCTTCCGCCATACGGTGGGTTTCTTCACGCTTCTTGATTGCCGCGCCGCGGTTTTCAAGAGCATCGTTCATTTCGCCTGCAAGACGCAACATCATACCCTTCTCGCCACGCTTACGCGCTGCATCACGCAACCAACGCATTGCCAAACCGATACGACGATCTTCACGCACTTCTACTGGCACCTGATAAGTAGCACCACCAACGCGACGCGCTTTAAGCTCCACTACGGGACCCACTTTTTCCAATACTTCTTGGAACTTAACAGCTGCGTCTGCGCCTGTTTTCTGTGCCATCTTATCGAGTGCACCGTAAACAATGTTTTCAGCTACTGCTTTTTTACCACTTTCCATGATGATATTCATGAATTTGGCGATCAGAACGTCGTTAAACTTCGGATCAGGTAGGATTTCGCGTTTCGCGACTTCTCTTCTTCTCGGCATGATACTAACCTGTAATAATTACAATCAAATTAAAAATAATGTTCAAAGTCTAATTATTTAGACTTAGGACGCTTCGCACCGTACTTAGAACGACCTTGGCGACGTTTTGCAACACCAGCACAGTCCAAAGCACCACGAATAGTATGGTAACGCACACCTGGTAAGTCTTTTACACGACCACCACGGATAAGAATTACGCTGTGTTCCTGCAGGTTATGTCCTTCACCACCAATGTATGAAGTCACTTCCATCTTGTTCGTTAAGCGCACACGAGCGACTTTACGTAACGCAGAGTTAGGTTTTTTAGGTGTTGTCGTGTAAACACGAGTACAAACACCACGTTTTTGCGGGCAAGATTCTAGGGCCGGAACCTTAGACTTGTACACCGGCGAAGTACGGCCTTTGCGTACCAGCTGGTTAGTAGTTGCCATGAGTGTGGGTCTCCGTAAAGAGTTCAAATAAAAGTAAACGCCCGATTATAAATAATCAGGCGTTAGTTAGTCAACACTATTATGATAAAGAACGATTAATCGTTACTATCATCATCAATAATGGTGCCTGCGAACAATGGCGCGGGAGCTTGAGGCAGCTTAGGCATCGGTGGACGATATTGTCCCGATTTGCGTGCTTTATGGTACGCAAAACCTGTACCTGCTGGAATCAAACGACCAACAATAACGTTCTCTTTCAAGCCCGCTAAAGTATCGCGCTTGCCGCTAACAGCAGCTTCCGTCAAGACACGCGTTGTCTCTTGGAAAGAAGCCGCTGAAATAAATGACTCAGTAGACAGTGATGCTTTGGTAATACCCATCAGCACACGGTCATATTGAATCGGTAATTTATTGTCTGCGTGAAGCTTCTGGTTTTCGATCAACACACGGTTGTAGTCAATCTGTTCACCTTTTACCAAGCGGCTATCACCTGGATCGCGCACTTCAACTTTACGCAACATCTGACGTACGATGACTTCAATGTGCTTATCGTTGATTTTAACGCCTTGCAAACGGTAAACTGCTTGCACTTCATCAATCACATAACGCGCTAAGGCTTCAACACCCAACACACGCAAGATGTCATGCGGATTTGGCGCACCATCGACCACGATATCACCACGATCTACGTGTTCGTTTTCGAAAACGTTGATATGACGCCACTTAGGAATCAAGATTTCTTGCTGTTCGTTTTGCTCATTGGTAATAATCAAACGGTGTTTACCTTTTGTTTCCTTACCAAACTTAACAATACCTGAAATCTCTGCCATGATCGCTGGATCTTTTGGCACACGCGCTTCGAACAAGTCGGCAACACGAGGTAGACCCCCAGTGATGTCACGAGTTTTAGAAGTTTCTTGCGGTACACGTGCCAAGATATCACCCTGAGCGATCGGGTGACCGTGCTTAACCAAGACTACCGTATTCTTCGGCAATGGCAATGATACCAATTCGTTACCTACACCGCGAATATTCAACTTAGGAATAAAGTCGCGTGAACTACTTGGCTTACCTGCCGCACCTGCGATACCTGTTACACCAATAATGGTGTAACCTTCTTCGCTGGTGCTTTCGACAACCTTCTGACCAGGCTTTAATGCTTCACGATAGTCGGAGCTCTTGATGACCAAGTTAGTAATACCTGTGACTTCATCCGTTTTGGTTTCGACTGTTTTACCAACAACAAAGTCAGCAAACTCGATACCACCCGAACTTTCAGCAATAATCGGGTGCGTATGAGGATCCCATTGCACCACTGTCTTGCCTGCCTCAGTCATATCACCATCAGAAACCAATACGTTACAACCATAAGGCAACTTGTAACGCTCACGTTCACGCCCCTGTGCATCATGCACAGTCAACTCACTCGAACGAGAAACGATCAATGTCTGGTTTTCTGAGTTGGTAATTAAACGAGCGTTATGCAACTTAACAACACCACCACGCTTCACTTCGATACTGCTCTGTGCCGCTGATTTAGAAGCAGCACCACCAATATGGAAAGTACGCATGGTTAACTGAGTACCAGGTTCACCAATTGACTGAGCAGCGATAACACCGACAGCTTCACCAAGGTTAACAACCTTACCTGTTGCCAAGTCACGACCATAACACTTGCGTTCTAAGCCATGAGGGTTCATACAGGTTAATACTGAGTGAACGTAGGCATGATCAACACCGTGATCGTCCAGCAATTTAACTTCTTTCTCAGCAAGCAACGAACCGTCTGCAATTAACAATTCACCTGTTTCTGGATGGAAAACGTCTTGTGCAATACAACGTCCTAGAACGCGTTCACCCAAAGATTCTACGATTTCACCACCCTCTACACGAGAACTGAGCAGAATACCTGTACCTAACAATGCTTTATCAGTATTGTCTTGCGTGATTACCACATCCTGTGCCACGTCAACCAAACGACGTGTCAAGTAACCTGAGTTAGCAGTCTTAAGTGCGGTATCCGCCAAACCTTTACGCGCACCGTGTGTCGAGATGAAGTACTGCAGTACGTTCAAGCCTTCACGGAAGTTAGCGGTAATCGGTGTTTCAATAATCGAGCCATCTGGCTTTGCCATCAAACCACGCATACCACCCAACTGACGCATCTGCGCAACGCTACCACGAGCGCCCGAATCCGCCATCATGTAAACCGAGTTGAACGAGGTTTGCATCAGTAAATCACCGTTAGCATCATTTTCAGTTTCGCCAGCTGTATTGCGAACAGGCTCTACTTGCAAACGATCCATCATCGACTTAGTCACTAACTCGTTAGCGTGCGACCAGATGTCAATAACTTTGTTGTAACGCTCACCATGCGTCACCAAGCCACGTTCATACTGGTTCTGAATGGTTTTAACTTTGTCTTCAGCCTCTGCCAAAATCTCGACTTTTTCGTCAGGAATTAACATATCGTCTGAACAGAAAGACAAACCAGCCAATGTTGAGTGACGGAAACCCGTATACATTAATTGGTCAGCGAAGATAACCGTTTCTTTTGGACCTAAACCACGGTAACAAGCATCTAACAGACGCGCGACACGCTTCTTAGTTTGCGCTTGGTTAATCAAGGCAAAATCCAAACCTTTTGGCATGATGCTGAACAACAAGGTACGACCCACTGTTGTGTCAACAATATGCGTAAATGGCTGTAGTTCGCCTGCTTCATCTTTACGGTATTCGGTAATACGAACCTTGATAATCGCTTGTAGATCGACGGCTTTGTTAGCAAATGCACGCTCAACTTCTTGCCAGTTAGCGAAGACCATGCCTTCACCTTTAGCACGTAAACGATCACGCGTCATGTAGTACAAACCCAATACAACGTCCTGAGACGGAACGATCACAGGATCACCGTTTGCAGGTGATAACAAGTTGTTCGTTGACATCATTAGGGTACGACATTCAAGCTGTGCTTCTAATGATAACGGTACGTGAACCGCCATTTGGTCACCGTCGAAGTCGGCGTTAAAGGCAGAACAAACCAATGGGTGCAAGTTAATCGCTTTACCTTCAACCAACACAGGCTCAAACGCTTGGATACCCAAACGGTGAAGCGTTGGCGCACGGTTCAGCATCACAGGATGCTGACGAATCACTTCTTCCAGTACGTCCCAAACTTCTGGCAACTCCATTTCGACCATTTTCTTCGCGCCTTTGATCGTAGAGGTTAAGCCACGCTTTTGCAGACGAGAAAAAATAAACGGCTTGAATAATTCCAACGCCATCTTCTTAGGCAAACCACACTGGTGCAAACGTAATGTAGGACCGACCACGATAACCGAACGACCTGAATAGTCGACGCGCTTACCAAGTAAGTTCTGACGGAAACGACCTTGCTTACCCTTAATCATGTCGGCAAGTGACTTCAGCTGGCGCTTATTCGTACCCGTTACCGCGCGACCACGACGACCGTTATCTAACAATGAGTCAACAGACTCTTGCAGCATACGCTTTTCGTTACGCACAATAATGTCTGGCGCATTCAACTCTAGCAAACGCTTGAGACGGTTGTTACGGTTAATGACGCGACGGTATAAATCGTTCAAATCAGATGTCGCAAAACGACCACCATCTAGCGGCACTAACGGACGCAATTCTGGTGGCAGTACGGGCAATACTTCCAACACCATCCAACCTGGCTTATTACCAGATTCGATGAAAGACTCGATCAAGCGCAAGCGCTTAGAAATCTTTTTAGATTTGGTTTCAGACGTAGTGCTGTCTAGCTCTTCGCGCAAACGCGTCGCTTCACCTAACAAGTCCATACCATCAAGCAGACCTTTAACCGCTTCTGCACCCATTTTGGCATCAAATTCGTCACGATATTGCTCGTAAGCTTCTTCGTATTCTTCAACGCTCAATAACTGACCTTTTTCTAAAGGGGTCATACCTGGGTGAATAACGATGTAAGACTCGTAGTAAAGAACCGATTCTAATTCTTTAAGCGTCGTATCTAGGATAAGACCCAAACGGCTCGGTAGTGACTTTAAGAACCAAATATGCGTAACAGGCGCAGCAAGGTCAATATGACCCATACGCTCACGACGAACTTTAGTTTGCGTGACTTCAACGCCACACTTCTCACAAATCACGCCACGGTGCTTCATGCGCTTGTATTTACCACACAAGCATTCGTAATCTTTGATCGGTCCGAAAATCTTGGCACAGAACAAACCGTCACGTTCAGGTTTGAACGTGCGGTAGTTAATGGTTTCTGGCTTCTTTACTTCACCAAACGACCAAGAGCGGATGCGCTCAGGTGATGCCAATCCAACACGGATGGCATCAAATTCGCTGACAATGTTCTGACGTCTAATCAGATTTAAGATGTCTTTCATTCGTCTTGCTCCAGTTCAATATCGATACCTAAGGCGCGAACTTCTTTCATCAATACGCTGAAAGACTCTGGCATGCCTGGATTCATGTATTCATCGCCATCAACGACGTTTTTGTACATTTGCGTACGACCAGCCAAGTCATCTGACTTAACGGTTAACATTTCTTGTAGCGTGAAGGCCGCACCATAGGCTTCTAGTGCCCAGACCTCCATTTCCCCGAAACGCTGTCCACCGAACTGCGCTTTACCACCCAGCGGCTGCTGAGTAACAAGGCTGTAAGGACCAGTAGAACGCGCATGCATCTTATCGTCAACCAAGTGGTTCAGCTTGAGATAGTACATATAACCAACCGTAACTTTACGATCAAATGGCTCACCTGTACGACCATCAAATAAAGTCATTTGACCTGACTCTGGCTGATTAGATAAACGCAATAAACGTTTAATTTCCGCTTCGGAAACACCATCGAAGACTGGCGACGATAATGGCACACCACCACGCAAGTTACCTGTCATTTCGGTGAACTCTGCATCCGTCAAGACACTAAAATCAACCGACTGACCTTCTGACTGGTTATAAATCTGATCCAAGAAAACACGCATTTCTTCTCGGCTACGTTGTTCACGCATCATCACTTCTATCTGACGACCCAAACCCCAAGCCGCTAAGCCTAAGTGAACTTCAAGAATCTGACCAACGTTCATACGTGACGGAACACCAAGCGGGTTCAAACAGATATCAACGGGCATACCTGATTCATCAAACGGCATATCTTCGATTGGGCAAATACGCGAGATAACACCCTTGTTACCGTGACGACCAGCCATCTTATCGCCTGGTTGAATACGACGCTTAACCGCGACGTAAACCTTAACCATTTTGATCACACCAGCAGGTAAGTCATCGCCTTGTGTTAACTTTTTACGTTTCGCTTCAAACAAGTCATCAAGCTCTTGATGCTTCGCTTTAAGCTGCGCTGTGAGCTGCTCCAACTGCAAGTTAACCGCTTCGTCAGCAACAGTGATTTCTAACCACTTATTGCTTTCGACTTCTGCCAAGTTTTCATTGCTGATGATTTGTTTCACCAATGTCTTAACGGGGCTAGATTTACATACTTGTCCAATCAGTAAAGTCTGGGCACGACGATACACATCTTGCGCCATAATCTTTTTCTGATCTTGTAAGTCTTTACGAACCGAACGTAGTTCTGACTCTTCGATATCACGTGTACGCTTATCTTTTTCAGCGCCATCGCGAACGAAGACCTGAACATCAATAACGGTACCTTCGATACCAGCAGGTACACGTAAAGAAGTATCTTTAACGTCAGATGCTTTCTCACCGAAAATCGCACGCAAGAGTTTTTCTTCTGGTGTAAGCTGAGTCTCGCCTTTTGGCGTGACTTTACCGACCAGAATATCACCCGGCTTCACGTTAGCACCAACATATGCCATACCACAGTCATCAAGCAGACTTAACGCAGACTCACCAACGTTAGGAATATCGGCAGAAATTTCTTCTGGCCCTAACTTGGTATCACGCGCTAAACATGACAACTCTTCGATATGAATGGTTGTATAACGGTCTTCTTGAACCACGCGCTCAGAAATTAAAATCGAGTCTTCGTAGTTGTAACCATTCCACGGCATAAAGGCGATACGCATGTTCTGACCCAACGCCAACTCACCTAAGTCAGTTGATGGACCATCTGCTAACACATCACCGACAGCAATTTTGTCGCCTGTTTTGACAATCACACGCTGGTTAATACAGGTATTCTGGTTAGAACGCATGTATTTGGTCAGGTTGTAAATATCAACACCTGTTTCAGCTGCGGTAATCTCGTCTTCGTTGACACGAACAACGATACGTCCTGCGTCCGAAGCAACAACCTCACCACCACGTTTAGCAATAACGGTTACGCCAGAATCAATCGCAACGGTCGACTCCATACCCGTACCCACAAGCGGCTTTTGCGCACGCAGTGTCGGTACAGCCTGACGTTGCATGTTCGAGCCCATCAAGGCACGGTTCGCATCGTCATGCTCTAAGAACGGAATTAACGAAGCCGCAACCGACACGATCTGCTTAGGTGAAATATCCATGTATTGGACTTCACTGGCAGGCTTAAGTGTAAATTCGTTTTGGAAACGTGCTGGTACGAAATCGTCCGATAACTTACCTTCGCTATTGGTTTTTGCATTTGCCTGAGCAATCACCACTTCTGCTTCATCAATTGCTGATACATAATCAACAATATCTGTCACCAAGCCATCTACCACACGACGGTATGGCGTTTCGATAAAGCCATATTCATTGGTGCGCGCATAAACCGCTAATGAGTTAATCAACCCAATGTTTGGACCTTCAGGCGTTTCAATCGGACATACACGACCATAATGGGTTGGATGTACGTCACGCACTTCGAAGCCCGCACGTTCACGCGTTAAACCACCTGGGCCTAAAGCTGAAACACGACGCTTATGCGTAATCTCTGACAGCGGGTTAACCTGATCCATGAACTGAGACAACTGGCTAGAACCAAAGAACTCTTTTACCGCAGCCGAAATTGGCTTAGCATTAATGAGGTCTTGTGGCATCAAGCCTTCTGATTCAGCAACGTTTAGGCGCTCACGCACAGCACGTTCAACACGAACTAAACCAACGCGGAAGGCATTTTCAGCCATTTCGCCCACAGCACGCACACGACGGTTAGCAAGGGTATCGATATCATCGACAACGCTCTTACCGTTACGGATGTTAATTAACTCTTTAATGACATCAATAATGTCATTATTCGCTAAAACCAAACCACCCTCGTTATGATCGCGATGTAAACGACGGTTTAACTTCATGCGACCAACATCAGACAAATCATAACGATCTTGACTGAAGAACAAGCTATTAAATAAATTTTCAGAAGAGTCGGCTGTTGGTGGCTCACCTGGACGCATCATACGATAAATTTCAACCCACGCATCTAACGCAGATTTAGTGGTATCTAAACGCATGGTCTCAGAAATGAACGCACCTTGATCGAGCTCATTGGTGTAAACCAAATCTAGACTAACGCTAGACATGAGTTTGATTTTATCCAAACGTTCTTGGTTAATCACATCGTTAGCTAAGGCAATGACTTCACCTGTGTCGCCATCGATCAAATCACCCATCAGCGTCTTACCGAATAAAAACTCTTCAGGAACAACCAACTCTGATACATCAGCCGCTTTTAAGTCACGCATCGTTTTAGCGGTAATTTTCTTACCTGCCTCAACCATGGTCTTATCACCAACAACGATATCAAACGATGCAGTCTCGCCTTTCAACTGAGACTCGATAACCTTCAGCAGGAACTTACCATCTGCATAGCTAACTTGCGTACGCTCGAAGAAAGTCGATAAGATTTCACTGTTGCCAAAGCCCATTGCACGTAATAGCACCGTAACTGGCAATTTACGACGACGGTCAATACGAACAAAGAGCGCATCATGGTGATCGAATTCGAAGTCTAACCATGAACCACGATAAGGAATAATGCGAGCATTAAACAGCACCTTACCTGATGAATGCGTCTTACCCTTGTCGCTATCAAAAATAACGCCAGGAGAACGGTGTAATTGGCTAACAATAACACGCTCAGTACCATTAATAATAAAGGTACCATTTTCGGTCATTAAAGGCACATCGCCTAAGTAGACTTCTTGTTCTTTAACCGACTTAATTTGACGGTTATTTTCGGGCGATTCGCGATCAAAAATGACTAGGCGCAATTTAGCACGTAAAGGCGCTGCATAAGTAGCACCACGTTGCTTACATTCACGCACATCAAATTCGGGCAAACCGACACGATAAGATACATAGTCCAACTCAGCCGCACCTGAAACAGCACGAATAGGGAATATAGAGCGCATAGACGCATGAAGACCCACGTTACTACGTTTGTCTGCTGCAATGTCTAATTGCAAGAAATCAAGATAAGATTCCTTCTGCAAGCTAAGCAGATAAGGAACGGGAAGCACCGAAGCGCGTTTTGCGAAATCTTTACGGATTCGCTTTTTCTCTGTGAAAGAGTAGGTCATCGATAACCTCATGGGTTAAAACAATGCAATAGAAATTCTTTGGGACATAACCCTTCCCATCAGCGGGTGCAAGGTAATTAAATGACAAAAGCTGGAGGAAAACTCCCCCAGCTGTTGCCATTCTTTCGCTTGCGAGCGAGAGGCGAAATTACTTAATTTCGACCTTAGCGCCAGCTTCTTCAAGCTCTTTCTTAGCTTTTTCAGCGTCGTCTTTAGAAACGCCTGCTTTAACAACAGTAGGAGCGCCTTCAACAGCGTCCTTCGCTTCTTTCAAGCCCAAGCCAGTCAAGCCACGAACAACTTTAATACAAGAAACTTTGTTTGCGCCTGCATCTAACAATACAACGTCAAATTCAGTCTTCTCTTCAACTACTTCAGCTACAGCAGCAGGACCTGCCATTGCAACAGCAGCAGTAACGCCAAACTTTTCTTCCATTGCAGAAATCAATTCAACGATTTCCATAACAGACATATTGGCAACCGCGTCTAAAATGTCTTCTTTAGTAACAGCCATGATTTATCTCCTAAAAACAGGTATCGAGTAACGAAAATTGGGAATTATGCCGCTTCTTTTGCATCGCGAACAGCAGCCAACGTGCGAGCAAGTTTGCCCACTGGTGCTTTCATGACGCTCATGAGCATTGCAATTGCTTGGTCGCGGTTTGGTAGAGATGCAATTGCATCTAAACGATCAGCACCAAGTAAGCCAGAACCGATAGACAAAGAACGTGCAACGAGCTTGTCATTCTTCTTAGCGAACTCTTTGGTGACTTTAGCCGCAGAACCGTGGTCAGCTGTTGAAAACAGCAATACCAAAGGTCCAGTCAGTGTTTCTGCCATTGACTCATGCGCAGAACCTGCTAACGCACGACGTGCCAACGTGTTTTTAACAACACGTACAGTCACGCTCGCGTCACGAGCAGCATCACGCAGGTTATCCATCTGAACAGCCGATAAACCACGGTATTCCGCAGCAACGACCGCTAAGGCAGATTGCGCCAAAGCAGACACTTCCTCGACGACCTGTTTCTTGTCTTCAAGATTAAGTGCCATTGATTTCTCCTAACGAGTTAACCATCTCAAGATGGTGGCTTCCCTTCTACGCAGGACATTAAGCTAACAGTGTTAGCGCCTGCGGTCTGAGATGAGCAGCCTTGCATGCAAGGACAGCCATCTCGTGTTCCTAAACGCAATTAAGCGTTTAGATTCACACTGGTCATATCAACCGTAACCCCAGAACCCTGAGTCGTTGATATGCTAACTTTCTTCATGTACACGCCCTTAGCAGCAGCTGGCTTGGCTTTCATCAAGTCAGACAATAATGCTTCTAAGTTGCCTTTTAGTGCAGCGGTTTCGAATGCAGCTTTGCCGATCGTACAGTGGATAACACCACCCTTATCAGCACGGAAGCGTACTTGACCCGCTTTCGCATTCTTAACAGCTTGCGCTACGTTAGGCGTAACGGTACCAACTTTTGGGTTAGGCATTAAGCCGCGAGGACCTAATACTGTACCTAAAGCACCGACAACACGCATGGCATCTGGACTGGCAATAACCACGTCAAAATCCATCATGCCACCTTTAATTTGTTCAGCCAAATCTTCCATACCCACGAACTCTGCACCTGCAGCCTTAGCTGCTTCTGCATTAGCGCCCTGAGTGAAGACAGCAACGCGAACGCTTTTACCAGTACCGTTTGGTAATACTGTCGCGCCACGAACGACTTGATCCGATTTACGTGGGTCGATACCCAAGTTAACCGCAACGTCCATTGATTCAGAAAATTTAGCTGACGTGAATTCTTTTAATAACGCTGCAGCATCTTCAAATGAGTATGACTTAGTTGAAGAAATCTTTGCGCGCATCGCCTTTTGGCGTTTTGTTAACTTTGCCATGATATTAACCCTCTACCACTAAACCCATACTACGAGCAGTACCAGCAATGGTACGCTTTGCAGCATCGATGTCATTTGCATTCAAATCAGGCATTTTGGTGTTTGCAATTTCTGCTACTTGTGCGTCTGTTACCTTACCAACTTTGTTACGGTTAGGAATCGCAGAACCACTGGTGATGCCAGCCGCTTTTTTCAACAAGTAAGACGCAGGCGGTGTTTTCAGGATGAACGTAAAGCTCTTATCACTGTAAACCGTAATCACGACTGGTAGTGGTAAACCAACTTCCATGCCTTGAGTTGCCGCGTTGAATTCTTTACAGAATCCCATAATGTTAACACCCTTCTGACCCAATGCTGGACCGATGGGAGGAGAAGGATTCGCTTTACCAGCGGGAACTTGCAGCTTAATATAGCTGTCAATTTTCTTTGCCATGTTTTAACTCCATTTATGGGTATAACGCCGAGTAATTAACTCGACTTCCCGTGACTGTTGCCAGTCTATTATCAGGCCGTCTTTTCGACTTGGAGAAACTCCAACTCGACTGGTGTCGAACGACCAAAAATCAACACCGAAACTCTTAATTTGTTCTTGTCGTAATCGACTTCTTCGACCACCGCTTCAAAGTCAGCAAACGGACCGTTAGTCACGCGTACAACCTCACCTGGCTCGAACAGAACTTTAGGACGAGGACGCTCAGAACCTTCTTCCATACGCTGTAAAATCTGGTTCGCTTCGCGCTCAGTAATCGGCGCTGGCTTATCAGGCGTACCGCCGATAAAGCCCATCACACGTGGCACGCTACGTACTAAGTGCCACGTTGTATCATCCATATCCATATGCACAAGCACATATCCTGGAAAAAACTTACGTTCACTTTTACGCTTCTTACCGTCGCGAATCTCAACCACTTCTTCCGAAGGAACTAAAATTTCACTAAATTGCGCTTGCAAGCCCGCACGATCTACGTACTCTTGCAGCGTCTTTTTGACATAATTTTCATAACCTGAATAGGCGTGAACAACATACCATCTCATCACTTACTCTCCACGCCCTGTCAGCGCTTGCACGCCCCACAGGAAGAACATATCGACCAGCCACAAAAAAACACCAACAAAGGCGATTGCAGCAAAAACAATCATCGTCATGCGCACAGCCTGCTCACGCGAGGGCCACACCACTTGACGCACTTCTCGCTGTGTATCCTGCAAATGCTTGCGGGTGTTCTGACCAAAAAGCGTTGACCAAACAACACCTAATGCAGCACCAGAACCGACAAGAATCATCAGTACACGAACAGCCAAAGGCAGATCTACCAAAATATAGTAAGCCACTAGAGAGGACACTAGCAACAAGGAAGCCAATAGATAACGAATCTTATCAGCGGTAGGAACCGTCGTATTTTCTATATGTTTCATGCTTTGCTTGAAATGATATGTAATGAATTTGGCAGGGGATGAGAGAATCGAACTCCCACCAAAGGATTTGGAATCCTTCGTTCTACCACTAAACTAATCCCCTGAAGCATTTTGTTTATTTCTAAACAAAACAGCTGGATATTATATCCAGCTGTTTCTAATTTGACAAGTGCCTTTAGACACAATTACAAACTATTTTGGCGTATTAAGCTAAAACTTTAGCAACAACACCCGCACCTACAGTACGACCACCTTCACGGATAG
>CAZSGH010000024.1:0-528 GCA_964606405.1 uncultured Francisella sp. | reverse complement strand
AATGGTACCGACGTTAACGTGTGGTTTGCTACGTTGAAACTTTTCCTTAGCCATGGTTTTATCCTCACCGTTGAGTATTGAATTAAAAGCTGATAATAGCAAAAAAGGCTGACTGTTACTAGCCAACCTTTTCTATAAATTTGGTGCTTTTTGCAGGAATCGAACCTGCGACCTCATCCTTACCATGGATGCGCTCTACCAACTGAGCTAAAAAAGCGTTTTATTGGAGCGGCCAGTGAGAATCGAACTCACGGCTCTAGCTTGGAAGGCTAGGGTATTACCATTATACGATGGCCGCACACATAACCGAAAAATTAGCTCCGCCAATTAGTTCGCTTATTTTTTAATGTTAACACGCCAAAACCTTTCTTGTCAATTCAACAAACAAGGAAAGAGCGCATTAAAACAAAAGGCCTGCAGATGCAAGCCTTTAAATAATGGTGGTGGGGGTAGGATTCGAACCTACGAAGGCGATGCCAGCTGATTTACAATCAGTCCCCTTTAGCCACTTGGATACCCCACCAATTC
>CAZSGH010000023.1:0-43465 GCA_964606405.1 uncultured Francisella sp. | reverse complement strand
TGTTTGTGTTACTCACCTCTAATCCGTTCGAGCGTTTGCTCGATGCCCCTGCGCAAGGGCGTAGCTTGAATCCGTTATTGCAAGACGTCGGCTTGGCGATTCATCCGCCGATGCTCTACATGGGGTATGTGGGGTTTGTGGTGGCATTTGCTTTTGCCATCGCCAGCTTGCAAATGGGTAAGCTAGACCCTGTTTATGCCCGTTGGGTAAAGCCGTGGACGCTGTGGGCGTGGGGGTTGCTAACACTCGGTATCGCTTTGGGTAGCTGGTGGGCGTACTACGAGTTGGGTTGGGGTGGTTGGTGGTTCTGGGATCCTGTCGAAAACGCTTCCTTATTGCCTTGGTTGGTCGGTACAGCACTCATCCACTCGTTGACGGTATCTGAAAAGCGCGGACAGTTTCAGTCGTGGACGCTGTTATTAGCGATTTTGGCGTTTTCGCTCAGTTTGTTGGGGACGTTTTTGGTGCGCTCTGGCGTGCTGACATCGGTACATGCCTTTACCTCCGACCCATCGCGCGGCGTGTTTATTTTGGTGTTTTTGGGCTTAGTAGTTGGTGGTTCCTTGAGCCTGTATGCCGCCCAAGCGCATAAATTATCGACTGCGCCGCGCTTTAAGTGGTTATCGCGCGAGTTTGCTTTGTTGCTCAATAATGTGGTGCTGGTCACCATGATGGCGACCGTGTTGCTCGGCACGCTCTATCCGCTGATCTTAGATGCTTTAGGCTTGGGTAAGTTATCCGTCGGTGCGCCTTATTTTAATACTGTGATGCTGCCGTTAACCTTGGTGTTGGCGTTGTTGATGGGGGCGGGGCTTTTCCTCAATTGGCAGCAAGACACGCCCAAACGCATCTGGTCACTTGCCATGCCAGCGGTGGTGATAACCTTGTTAGCCAGTGTGCTGATTCCGTTACTGTTATTACCCGATTTTTCGGGCATGATGGTGTTAGGGCTATTGATGAGTAGTTGGGTTGGCTTGGCCGCACTTTGGTGGTTCGTGTCGCAGATGAAAGGGATTGAAAAACCGAGTTTGGCAACGCTTGCGCCTTTTGTTGCCCACTTGGGTTTTGCAGTAATGCTGACAGGGATTGTGTTGGTGTCGTTGCTTAGTGTCGAAAAAGATTTACGCATGGCGGTGGGCGATAGCTACAGTGTGCAAGATTATCGCTTTGTGTTTAAGGGCGTGACGCAAACCCAGCAAGATAACTACCGTGCGAATCGGGGCGAGGTGTGGGTATATCAAAACGATGTGCAGATTGCCGTGTTGTCGCCCGAAAAGCGCACCTACGCCCAACAAACCATGCCGATGACTGAAGCGGGGATTGATGCAGGTATCACGCGCGATTTATTCGTAGCGTTGGGCGAACCGCTCGCCGATGGTGCGTGGAGTCTGCGTATTCAGTACAAGCCGTTTATTCGTTGGATTTGGTTAGGCGCAATCTTAATGGCAGTGGGGGCGTTGCTCAGTAGCTTGCAACGTCGCTACCGCTTAACGCCGACGCAATCGTCGGAGGTGGTGGCATGAATGCACGTTTGCCGTTAATTATTTTTGCTGCCTTGGTGTTGTTGTTGGCGATTGGGCTGACGCTGAACCCGAAAACCGTGCCTTCGCCGCTGGTTGGTAAGCCCGCGCCAAACTTTGACTTACCCGATTTAATGAATCACGAAACCATGCACAATCCTGCCGACTGGCAAGGTAAAGTCTGGATGCTCACTGTCTGGGCATCATGGTGCAGCACCTGTGTGCAAGAGCAGGCGGTGCTCAATCAGCTTAAACACGATATGCCCCAATTATGGTTGGTCGGCTTAAATTACAAAGACGATAATAACGACGCTAAAGCTTGGCTAAAACAGTATGCTAATCCTTACAGCGTTGTTGCGGTAGACGCACTCGGTAAAGCAGGGATTGATTGGGGTGTGTATGGTGTTCCCGAAACCTTTATCATCGATAAATCTGGCAAAATTCGTCATAAAATCGTGGGGGCGTTAACCCGCCCGATGCTGGCGGAAGAAGTGTTACCGTTGCTCGAAAAATTGGAGTCGGAAAAATGAAACAATGGCTTGCATTGCTGATGCTATGGACGACCTCCTGTTTTGCCAGCATCGAAACCTACCACTTCGATATACCGCAGCAGGAAGCCACCTATACCGAGTTGGTGAACGAGTTACGTTGTGTGGTCTGTCAGAATCAAAATTTATCGGATTCTAATGCCAAGCTTGCAAAAGACTTGCGCACGCAAATACATCAACTGGTGGTGACTGAACACGCCGATAAACAAGCCGTCATTGATTATATGGTCGCGCGTTATGGCGAGTTTGTACTGTACAAACCACCCTTTGCGATGAATACCCTATTGTTGTGGCTTGCACCGCTGTTGTTTTTGGGGCTAGGACTATGGATGGCGGTGCGTATGGCGCGGCGCATGACAGAACAGGATAGGAACCTCTAAAAACGTCGCTTTACGTTCCGAGACTGCTTATGCGCGTTGTTAGAGGTTCCAAGTTTGTTTTTTGCTGAAGGAAGGGGGGTAATCTATGGGGTGCATGTTATTTGCCGCAACCCCTTCCTTCAGACTTCCTACCCATTGGGTGTTTAGAAATTTTCAGGATATAAATGCATGAACTTTTTTGGATTAGGATTAAGTGTTTTAGTCGTGCTGGCAATGGCTATGGTGTTGTTGCCTTTGGCGCGTCAGCAGGGCATTTCGCAACGCTTATTATTGGCTGTTGGGGTCATGGTTCCTGTCCTCGCTTTATCTTTGTATGGGTTATTGGGCAATCCACAAGCGGTATCTCGGCATGCTACGCCTGCCAATCAAACGCCAGAAATGTCTGGGCTAATTGCGAGTTTAGAGCAACGCTTACACAGTCAGCCCGATGATTTCGATGGCTGGTTGCTGCTCGCCAATAGCTATCTGGCCAATCAGCAATTGCCTCAAGCGCAGGGAGCATTCGAACAAGCACATCGACTGAACCCAGAGGATACAGGAATTATGTTGTCGCTTATTGACGTGATGAGCACGCAACAAAATGGCATTTTTTCTTTGGCAGCGGACGCACTGATTGCTCAGGTGTTAGCATTGGAAGCGGATAATGCCCTTGCTTTATGGTTTGCGGGACTTTCGGCTCAGCAAAAAGGTAATAGCGAACAAGCTGCTGAAATGTTTAGAAAAATGAAACTGGTTTTGCCTAAAGATGCGCCATCAACGCAACGTATTTTAGAAACCTTGCAGCAAATAACGCATTAGAAACCCCTAATATAATGGTTTTATTGAATAAGTTAATCGTATAACCCATAAGTAAAATTTGCTTGTGTCCTTTTGTTTTTTTGATAGGATTCCCCTTTAACAAGTAAGCGTATCATCTTGTTAAAAGATAATTTTCGGGAATAAAACATGAAAAAAGTGGTTGCGGCTACCTTGGTCGTTGCAGGTTTGGCTACCTTTGCCATCACCAGTGTCTTAACAATGACCAATGAAACTGAGTTTTGTGCGTCTTGTCATAGCATGCAAATCAACTATGAGGAATACAAAGAGTCCGTGCATTATAAAAATGCATCAGGTGTTCGTGCTGGTTGTGCCGATTGTCACGTTCCTAAGTCGTTTTTTCCCAAATTGCAGGCAAAACTCTTTGCAGCCAAAGATGTCTATCACGAGTTTTTAGGTAAGTTCGCTGTTTCTGATGAGATCAAAAATGATCCAGAAAAATATAAAGCTTATTACGAAGAGCATCGTTGGGAAATGGCGAATGCGGTTTGGGCAAAAATGAAAGCAAGCGATTCGGCAACTTGTCGTTCGTGTCATAGTTTTGAGGCAATGAACTTTGAAGAGCAGGGTAAATCTGCTGCGAAGCGTCATCCACGTGCAATGGAAGAAGGCAAGACCTGCATTGACTGTCATAAGGGGATTGCACATCATGAACCATCAGAACCTGAGTCTGCTCCAGTAGCAGATAACAAAGAATCAGGCAAATAAACCGGGCATTTAAATAGATACAAATCCACACAACCCTGCCTAAGGAGGCGTTATGAAGAAAACCAAACTCAATCCCTTACACGGATTGCTGGGCGCAGTCATCGTTGGCGGTATGCTAGCTTCGACAGCAGCTCAGGCAGAAATCACAATGCGTGGTGCGATGTTGGCAAACACTTGTGTTGGCTGTCATGGCACTAACGGTGTGAGTACTGGTCCAGCAATCCCGACCATCGCGGGTATTTCTAAGGCTTACTTTACCGACAACATGAAGTCTTACCGTGATGGTTCTCGTCCATCAACAGTCATGGGTCGTTTGGCTAAAGCTTACAGCGATCAAGATATTAGTGATATGGCAGACTATTTTTCTGCGATGAAATATGTTCCGCATGCGCAAACAGCTAATGCAGACATGGTTGCTAAAGGTCAGAAGTTGCATGCTAAATACTGCGAAAAGTGCCACTCAGAAAATGGTACTAACCCAGCGGATGATTCTGGTTACTTAAAGGGTCAATGGAAGCCATACCTACAGTACAACTTATACGACTTTACGCACGATGTTCGTGAAGCGCCAGAAAAAATGGCTAAAAAGTTAAAAGAGTTGCAAACTGCTGAAGGCGCAGATGCCATTGCTAACTTAATCGAATTCTACGCAAGTAAATAAGGAAGAATATAAGATGTTACTTTCAAGAAGAAATGCTATTAAAACAGCAGTTGCTGGCGCAGCAGGGTTAGCAGCAATGGGCATGATGCCATTGGCAAGTGCGGCTGCTGGTAAAAAAGTGGTTATCGTCGGTGGTGGTATTGGTGGTGCAACAGCAGCTAAATATTTGCGTATTTATGATAAAACCATCGAAGTGACGCTAATCGAAGCGAACCCAGACTATCATACTTGCTTTATGAGCAATGAAGTCATCACTGGCTTCCGTAAAATGAGCTCTATCAAGTTTGGTTATGCTGGTTTAAAAGCACATGGTGTTAACGTTGTTCATGACTTAGTAACTGACATCGATGCGGCAGGTAAAACGGTTAAGACTAAAGGCGGTCAGTCTTTTGCTTTCGATCGTTGCATTGTTTCTCCTGGTGTTGATTTCAAATATGATGCTATTGAAGGTCATAGTGAAGAAGCAGCGAATACAACTTGCTTGCATGCTTGGAAAGCTGGTCCTCAGACAGAAGCGCTGAAAAAGCAGTTAGAAGATATGAGTGATGGTGGCACAGTCGTGATTGTTGCACCACCAGATCCCTTCCGTTGCCCTCCTGGACCATACGAGCGCGCATCTTTGATTTCTGCTTACTTAAAAGACAACAAGCCTAACTCTAAGGTTGTTATCTTAGATCCTAAAGAAGCCTTCTCTAAGCAAGGTTTGTTTATGGATGGTTGGAAGCGTTACTACGGTTTAGGTACGGAAGGCGGTATGCTGAAGTGGATCGGCGGCAAAGAAGGCGGCAAGGTCACTAAAGTTGATACAGCAACAAAAACTGTTACTTATGGTGGTGGAACCATTAAGGCTGATGTGTTAAACATTATTCCAGCGCAAAAAGCAGGCAAGATTGCCGTAACAGCTGGTTTGGCTGATGAAAAAGGCTGGTGCCCAGTTAACCATAAAACGTTTGAATCGACGTTAAAAGCAGGTATTCACGTCATTGGCGATGCCTCTGTTGCTGCTCCTATGCCTAAGTCTGGCTATGCGGCTAACTCAGAAGCAAAAGTGTGTGCTGCTGCGGTATTTGCTGCCTTAACAGGTCGTGATATGGCAGAACCTTCTTGGGTTAACACCTGTTACAGCGTCATTAAGCCAGGTTCTGATGCGATTTCTGTCGCTAACGTGTATGCGCTTAAAGATGGCAAGATCGTTAGTGTGGAAGGCTCTGGTGGTGTTTCTGGTAAATTTGATCCAGAAATGCGTAAGCGTGAAGAGTTGTATGCGCACTCATGGTTTAACAACATTACAACAGACGTATTTAATTAATTAATTAAATATAATCTAACTATCGTTTTGATGGTTTTATACGCCCCGCCTTGTGCGGGGTTTTTTATTGCGGATTTCAAGCCTAAGAAATTACTTATGTGGGCAACGAAAGATTCAATTGGCTAAAACTCCTTGAATTGCGTAACCTTGACATTGTTAAGCGCGATCAAGATGTAACAAAAAACAATAGGAGACTTTTATAATGATCAACATGCATTCCATTGCAGCTCTAGGTGTATTAAGCCTAGGATTGGCGTCAGTTTCTGCTCAAGCCGTTGAGCGAGGTCAGTTAATGGCCGATACCTGTCTAGCTTGCCATAGCGGCGTTAATAGCGAAGCAATGATTCCTAATCTATCGCAGTATCCTTCATCGATGATTATTTCCCAAATGAAAGCATTTCGCGATGGTTCACGTCCGTCAACACTGATGATGCGTCATGCGACGGGCTACAGTGACGAAGAAGTGGCGTTGATTGCTAAATATTTAGGCGTGCAAGGGCAGTAAGGAGAAATAACATGAATATGAATCGTCGTCAGTTTGTTAAAGCAGCAGGTGCTGCAGCGTTGTTGCCTTTGGTTGGTTCGGGTTTGGCGGGTTGTGGTGCGCGTAGTGGATCGGGTCGTATCGTCGTTGTTGGTGGTGGCTTTGGTGGTAGTACGGTTGCTAAGTTTTTAAAGAAATACAATCCCGCGTTGGATGTGACACTTGTCGAGCCCAAAACAGAATATGCGACTTGTCCTGGTTCTAACTGGTATTTAGGTGGATTAAAGCCAATCGAATATATCACACACAACTACGAAGGCATTAAAAAGTTGGGTGTAAAAGTTGTCCATGCGATGGTCGAAGACATTGATGCCAGTGATATGTCTGTCAAGCTCAGCAATGGTGCAACCTTAGAATACGATAAGTTGGTGGTTTCGCCAGGTATCGACTTTAAGTGGGGCGCTATCGAAGGGATTATTGAAGTCAATAGCGAAAAAATGCCGCATGCTTGGCAAGCGGGCAAGCAAACCGTGTTGTTGAAAAAGCAAATCGAAGGCATGAAGCAGGGTGGCACTTTCGTGATGATTGCACCACCTAACCCTTTCCGTTGCCCACCAGGACCATACGAACGTATCGGCATGGTCGCTCACTACTTAAAACAGCATAATCCAAAAGCTAAGATTTTGATTTTGGATCCGAAAGATGCCTTCTCTAAGCAGGGCTTGTTCTTGCAGGCATGGCAAGACTTATATGGTGACATGATTGAATGGGTTCCTGGTAAAGACGGCGGCAAGGTAAGCAAAGTCGATGTTAATACCATGACCATTCATTCTGAAATGGGTAATATTAAAGCCGATGTGATTAATGCCATTCCTGCACAAAAAGCAGGAGCCTTAGCATTCAAAGCAGGCTTGACGAATGAATCAGGTTTTTGTCCCGTTAATATGCTGACCTTTGAATCAACGATTCATAAAAACATTCACGTTATTGGTGACTCATCTATTGCAGGTGCTATGCCTAAGTCAGGTCATGCTGCTTCTTCTCAGGCAAAAACCTGTGCAGCTGCCATCGTCAATATGTTGGCAGGTAAAGATGTTCTGATGCCGACACACGTTAATACCTGTTACTCATTGGTTTCTGATAAATACGGTATCTCTGTTGCAGGCGTATACATGCTCTCCGACAGTAAAATTGTTGAAATTAAAGGCTCAGGTGGCGTATCACCTAAAGATGCCGATGCATCTTTCCGTGAGATGGAAGCGATGTATGCGTTTGGTTGGTACTCAAGTATCACGCAAGACATCTGGGGCTAACCTATTGCGCTGACATCTTGCGTTGTTGCAGCGGTACTAGCACTTCGTCATGTACTTGTGTACATTCCTAGTGTCTGCGTGCCTTGCGCCTAGCAATTTTGTCAGCTCATAACGGTTAGCGTAGCTTACTGCGCTGACATCTTGCGTTAAAAAAGAAACCCCAGCATCGTCTGGGGTTTTCTTTTTGCGCTATACTTAACCTAACTTATTTACAAGGAAATATTATGTCTTCTCGTCGTCATTTTTTAACGGCAGCCGCAGCGGTGTTGGGTGCAGGTGCTTTGTCAGCGTGCAATAAAAAAGAAGAGACAGCTGGTGTTGCCGCGTCAGCACAAGAAAAGATTACGTGGAAAATGGTGACTTCTTGGCCTGCCAATTTTCCAGGTTTGGGTACGGGGGCGATCCGCATTGCCGATTACATTAACCAATTATCGGGTGGACGGTTAACGGTTAAGGTTTTTGCCGCAGGTGAGTTGGTCGGTGCGTTAGAAGTGTTCGATGCGGTGTCGGCGGGTACCGCACAATTGGGGCACTCTGGAGCTTATTACTGGAAAGGGAAAAGTCGTGCTGCGCAGTTTTTCTCATCGGTTCCGTTTGGGCTAACCGCACAAGAAATGAATGCTTGGCTGTTTTATGGTGATGGGATGAAGCTATGGGAAGAAACCTATAAGCCTTTCGGGCTTATTCCTGGTGCAGGCGGTAATTCTGGTACACAAATGGGTGGTTGGTTTAACAAAGAAATTAACAGCGTTGCCGATTTTAAAGGTCTGAAAATGCGCATGCCTGGTTTGGGTGGTGAAGTGATTCAACGCTTGGGGGCGATTCCTGTTAATTTGCCAGGTGGTGAGATTTTTACCGCTTTACAGTCGGGTGCGATTGATGCCACTGAGTGGGTTGGTCCTTACAATGATCAGGCCTTCGGCTTGCATAAAGCAGCTAAAAATTATTATGCCCCAGGTTGGCACGAGCCAGGAACCACGATGGAATGTATGATGAATGAAAAGGCATATAACGCCTTGCCAGCAGACTTGCAAGCCATTGTTAAGGCAGCAATTCGTTTGGTGAATCACGATATGTTGGCAGAGTACACAGCGCGTAATCAATTGGCGTTGCACGAGTTGGAAACGCAGCATGGCGTTAAAGCTAAGTCTTTCCCTGATGATGTGCTACGTGAGCTTAAAAAGCTTTCTGATGCCGTTCTGGATGAAGAGGCGGCAAAAGATCCTTTGTCGCAAAAGGTGTGGGCATCACAAAAGTCTTTCCGTGATTCTGTTGCACCTTGGACAGCAATGGCGGAAGGCGCCATTATTAATGCGCGTAAGCTGTAACGGATAAATACCATGGAAACACTGATTTCGTCTTTTGTGATTGCTTGGTTTGTGACCTTTTTTGTGCTGCGTTATGAAGACTTTCATGCTCATATTACCCGTGATGCCGATAGTGGTGTGCAAAAGCTACACAGTAAACCTACGCCGCGAGTCGGTGGCATGGCGGTATTTTTGGGTGTGTTTTCGGCAATTGGATTGGCGGCGGTACAGAATGCCGATTTAAAAACGAATTTAGGGTTATTGTTACTCGCTGCGTTACCTGCATTTTTAGGTGGATTAGTCGAGGACTTAACCAAAAAAGTTACGCCCTTGGTGCGTTTGGTATTGGCGTTTATGTCGGCGGCTTTAGCTTTCTTTTTACTCGATGCGCGTTTAGATCGGGTTGATATTTGGGGCTTGGATTGGCTGTTGGCGCATTCGCTGTTGTTATCGTTTTTATTAACGATGGTGGCGGTAGGCGGTGTATCGCATGCCGTGAATATTATCGATGGCTTTAATGGATTAATGGCAGGTTATGCTGTATTAGCATTTAGTGCATTTGCTGCCGTAGCATGGTGGTTAGATGATGAGTTTCTCTTTTTAGTGAGCATGGCGAGTACGGGGGGTATTTTAGGGTTTTTATACTTTAACTTCCCTAAAGGGCGCATCTTTATGGGCGACGGTGGTGCTTATCTGATTGGCTTTATGTTGGCAGAAGTAGCGGTAATGATGATTGTTCGACATGGTATCGTGTCGGCATGGTTTGTCATGGCGGTATTGGCATTGCCCGTATTTGAAACGGTGTTTTCGATTTATCGTCGCGCTTTTGTACAAAAAACGAAAATCGGTATGCCCGATGCACTGCATTTACACACGCTTATTTACCGTCGTATTACCAAGCATTGGCATTTTTCGGATCGCGTTTATAACAATTCTGCGACAGCGCCTTACTTATGGGTATTATCTTTAGTGTCGATTCTGCCAGCTGTATTTCTATGGCAGTATACGTGGGCATTATTAGGCGTCATGGTATTGTTCATGGCAACTTATCTTTGGTTTTACCGTCGTATTGTGCGCTTTCAGCCGATTCCATTTCAGTGTATTACATGGCAGAAGCGTAAGTTTTGTGAGCCGAATGAGCTGCATACAAAAAAAGAGCCATCATGAATCGATTGTCATTAGGAAGCGTGTTGCTGCTCTTTTGCTGTTTGGTTTTCTCTACAGCGAGCTTCGCAAAGGGATGGGTTAAGTTAGATCAGACCACGAATATGGTTTTGTCGACTCAGAACGTTGCTGTTATGCTCATGCCGAATGGTACGCTGTGGGCAGCAGATTTGAATGATCTAGGTCGTATTGATGATCATGCTGTTTTTAAGCCAATGGTGATGAAAAATGGCAAAATTCTTAATGGTGTCGTCGAAGTTGTTGCTGGCGAAGGGCATGTGTTAGCGCGTCGTGCTAATGGTGAGGTGTGGGCTGCGGGCGATAATACCTTTGGTCAGTTGGGAAATGCTGTGCGCCAAACACAAGCGCGCTTTGTGCCCTGTGTACTGGCTAATGGTGAGCCGATTCGCTTGGCTGCTGCGATTGTCGCGGGGCGGGATCACAGTCTTGTATTGCTTGAAACGGGCGTGGTCATGACTGCGGGGCGCAATCAGCATGGTCAGCTTGGGCAAAGCCATCGCAATGAGGTTGTAGACTATTTCGCACCAGTGCAGTATGCCGACGGCACGACGGTGTCACATATTGTCGGTATAGAAGCGCATGATGATTACAGTTTGTTGTTACGACAAGATGATACGCGTTGGTTAGCAGGTCGTTATCCAAAGCTATCGATTAAACCGAACGGAAAAATCGTCACATTTCCTGCGTTTATTGAGTTTTGAATGATGCTGAAAAAAAGACAGCCTGTTAAAAACAGGCTGTTAAATATTGTCGAATATAAATAACGACAATAGGAGACTGCGTATATTATAACACATAGATGTTAAACTGGATATAAAAGTTGATTTAGATCATCTTTATGATAGGCGATAAGGTTTGTTTATCTAGAGAAGCTTCTAAAAACCACGCTTCGCTTGTTTTTAGACTTTCCAAGTTTTTTTGCTAAAGGAAGGGGGTTAGTCGGATGCGTTACATGCTTTTCAACACGCCTTGCTCTAGACCACCAACCTGTTGGGTTATTAGTGCTACCCCGAATTTAATGAGCATTAAAAAGCCCACACAAGGTGGGCGAATAAGATGTTAGAGAGGATTTTATTATTGGCGCGGTAAATGTAGCCCGCTTCTGGTATCTGTTTTTACGTATTATACATATTTTTTATGCCGCCATAAGCAAATATTGTTTATTGCTGGTGATAAATAAGAACATCTCTAATAACGCAATATTTCGTTATCCTCACGCATGCGGGGATCCCTAAAACACAAGCGCAACGCCCTTTGTCACTGCTCCTTTAAGCTTTTGCTTCGTCCCAGTTATTGCCTTGTCCGACCTCAACAATAAGCGGTACGCTCAGCTGTGCTGCATTTTCCATTTCTGATTTAAGGGCAATACTAACGCGTTCAGCATCAGCTATCGGTACTTCAAGCACCAATTCATCGTGAACTTGCATAATCAGCTTGGCTTGTGGGCAGTGTGCGGTTAGCCACCGATCAACCTCAATCATCGCGACTTTAATTAAATCTGCTGCGCTGCCTTGTAGCGGTGCATTAATCGCGGTGCGTTCGGCATAAGCACGGACAGCAGCATTTTTAGCGTTAATGTCGGGTAAATATAAGCGACGTCCTAAGATGGTTTGTACGTAGCCTTGGCTTTTTGCGGTTTCTTTCGCTTGTGCCATATAGGTCGCAACCCCAGGGTAACGCGCAAAATAGGTGTCTATGTAATGTTGTGCCAACTTGCGCTCGCAGCCTAATTGTTTGGCGAGTCCAAAGGCACTCATGCCATAAATTAAGCCGAAGTTAACGGCTTTAGCCGCACGACGCTGTTCGCTGCTAACGTCAGCGAGCGGTGTGGCGAACACCTCTGCTGCGGTTGCGGTGTGGACATCGAGATTGGCAGCAAAAGCTGCGAGTAGACTAGCGTCTTGCGACAAATGTGCCATTAAGCGCAGTTCGATTTGTGAGTAATCTGCTGCCAATAAGGTGTAGCCTGTTTCGGCGATAAAGGCTTTACGGATGCGTCTGCCTGCTTCGTTACGCACGGGAATGTTTTGCAAATTCGGTTCGGATGACGATAAGCGTCCTGTTGCCGTTACCGCTTGATGAAAGCTAGAATGTATACGTCCTGTTTGCGGATGAATATGGTTGGGTAAGGCATCGAGATAGGTTGATTTGAGTTTGCTTAGGCTGCGGTATTCTAGAATAACGGCAGGTAGTTCGTAGGTTTCTGCCAGCTGCTCCAGCACTTCTTCGTTGGTCGAAGGCTTTCCACCTGGCGTTTTTTTGAGTGCGGGTAAGCCCATTTTGTCGAATAGGATGGCGGCTAGCTGTGTGCTTGATCCTAAATTAAACGTCTGACCAGCTAGGTTGTGCGCTTTCAATTCTAAATGGCCTATGTCGTCGCCCATCGCAACCGACTGCTCTAATAGGGCATGGGTGTCAATTTTTACGCCCGTGCGTTCCATGTTGCCGATAATCGGCATTAAGGGGCGTTCGATGCTTTCGTATAGCTGTTGCATGTCAGGCTGTTCAGCTAAGGCTTGGTGTAGGGTTTGATGCAAGGCAGCCGTGACAGCCACATCTTCGCAAGCGTAAGGCGCGGCAATATCAAGTGGAATATCGGCAAAGCCTTTCTGTGTTTTACCTTTGCCCGCAATGTCTTCGAATGTCGTGGTGGTATGTCCTAAGTAATGTTGTGCAAGGTCGTCCATATTATGGCGGCTTGCTGTGGCATTGACCACGTAAGACTCGAGCATGGTGTCATCGAGTACACCAGCTAAAGCAATGCCATGATTGAGCAACACATGACGGTCATATTTGAGGTTGTGACCCAATTTAGGCAGTTGGACATCGGTAAGAAGGGGGCTAATCACGGCTAACACATCATCTAATGCGAGTTGTTGAACGTCACCCAACTCGACCTTGTGTGCGACGGGACAATAGGCGCTACCAAGTGTTTGTGTATGCATACCAATACCGACAATGCGTGCATCGAATAGGTTTAAACTTGTGGTTTCTAAGTCAAAGCAGAGTTGTTGTTCCGTGCGTGCGTGATCGCACCAGTGTTGCCATGCGCTTAGGTCGGTAATGATGGTGCAGGTGGACAGAGAAAACACCTTTGTATCCGCCTTTGCTAAAGGGGGCGTTATGCTTGTTTCGCTTTCTATTTCCTGCTTTGGTAAAGAGGGGTTGGGTGTGTTTTCTTTCAGCCAGCCATGTTGTTTCAACAACGTCTGGGCGCGCTTTAAGTTTAATCTGGTCAGTTCTGTCGTCAGTTCGTCAAGCTGCACGGGGGAGGGTGTTAGCTCATTCCACTGTAAAGGTAGTTCGCAATCGCGCTTAGTAATAACAAGCTCTTGAATGAGGGGGAATTGTGGCGCTGCTTCTAAAATATTCTGTGCCGTGCGTGTTCGCTGTCCTTGCATGGCAGCGACAATGCCAGTCAGTGTGCCATGTGCACGCAGTAATTTAGCGGCTGTTTTTTCGCCCACACCCGCAACACCAGGGATGTTGTCCGACTTGTCGCCAACCAGTGTTAAATAATCCACGACCAGCTCTGGCGGAACGCCCATTTTATCGACGACTTTGCTCGGCGTGAGTAAGATGTTTTTCATGGTGTCGATAATGCGCACCTTGTCGTTGACCAGTTGGCACAGATCTTTGTCGCCTGTGGCGATAACCACTTCTTGGTTATTGGCGCTGGCTTGTGTGGCAAGGGTGGCAATGACATCGTCGGCTTCGATGCCTGGTACAACCAATAATGGCAATCCCATCAGCTTAATCAGGTTGTGCAGGGGTTCAATTTGTGCGCGCAATTCGTCAGGCATCGGAGAGCGGTGCGCTTTGTACTCTGGAAAAAGCTCGTGACGAAAATTTTTACCGCGCGCATCGAAAATGATGGCAACACCGCTGGGTTGATAGTCGTGAATGAGCGTCGAGAGCATCGATAACACGCCATGAATGGCGTTGACGGGTGTGCCATCGGGCGCATTGAGCATCGGAACAGCATGAAAGGCACGGTAAAAAAACGAGTTAGCATCGACAAGCAACAGCGGAGCAGACATGGGGGTACTCAAATTGGTGACAAGAATGTTGTTATTATAGTCCGATGAGGTCGGTTATTTGTGCCAATTCGTTTGAAGGCGTGGATCGAAGAAAATATCTAAAAATCTCGCTTCGCTTATTTTTAGATTGTACAAGTGTATTTTTTAGCAGAAGGAGGGTCTTAATCAATCAGTTGCAAGTGAATTTCTGCACCCCTTTTCTTTAAGGTATCTAACCTATTTATTGGGTTTTTAGAAGAGCCATGAAGTTTGGTTACGAAGTTTAGTTGGTTTAATAAAAAGTGGTAATATTGTCCGTTAGAACGCACCGAAAAATTTAAGAGAGGTCTGAAAAATACTGCTTTCGTTTTTTCAGAGGTTCTCTAACAAAAGGATATAAGACGATGTATTTTCATCCTGCAAATGGCCCTACGGCAACCAAAATCATGTTGCTCGGTTCTGGAGAGTTGGGTAAAGAAGTCATTATTGAGGCTGCGCGATTGGGATTGGAGACGATTGCAGTAGATCGTTATGCTAACGCCCCAGCGATGCAGGTGGCGTGTCGTTCTCATGTTATTGATATGAAAGACCCGCAAGCTTTGTTGGCTCTTATCGAGCAAGAACGTCCAGATTATATTTTGCCCGAAATTGAAGCGATTGCTATTGAGGCGTTGATTAAGGCGGAAGAAAAAGGATTTCATGTTATTCCAAATGCGCGAGCAGTTTCCTTAACGATGAATCGTAAAGCAATTCGTCAATTTGCAGCAGAAACCTTAGGATTAAAAACAAGCCCCTATCGCTTTGTTAATAACGAACAAGCATTGCGCGAGGCTGTTGCGATTATTGGCTTTCCTTGCGTGATTAAACCCGTGATGAGTTCGTCTGGGCATGGTCAAAGCATCTGTCGTAGTGCAGCAGATATTGCTACATCTTGGGACATTGCTCAGCATGCACGCGGTGACGCTAGTGAGCTGATTGTTGAAGGTTTCGTTCATTTTGATTATGAAATCACTTTATTAACGGCGCGTACCGAACATGAAACCGTTTTTTGTCAGCCTATTGGGCACATTCAACAAGATGGTGACTATGTGTTTTCGTGGCAGCCCCATGTTATGAATGCAGCGGTGTTAGTAAAAGCACAAGAAATAGCCAAAACGGTTACTGATGGATTAGGGGGTAGGGGTATTTTTGGTGTCGAATTGTTTGTTGTCGGTGAAGATGTCTATTTTAGTGAAGTTAGTCCTCGTCCTCATGATACAGGCTTGGTAACCTTGATTACTCAGTCTGCTAGTGAGTTTGCCTTGCACATTCGTGCTGTACTCGGTTTGCCTTTAGCCTACAACGATATTTGTGCCGGTGCATCTGCTGCGTTTAAATCGGAACAAACACAGAGCCCCTCAAGTGTGCTGGTACCCGATATTCTATGGGATAAAAATACAAGCCTGCGCATTTTTGGTAAGAGTGAGTCTTATCCTGGTCGTCGTTTAGGGGTGGTTTTGTTACAAGGCGAAACGGGCGAAAAGGCCAAGATTGACATTGTTAAAAAAGTCGGATTGCTTAAGGGGTAGATCAGTCAATAGATAATCTCTCTCTTTTGACGATGTTTGGGGGGCATAGTATCGCCCAAACATCGCTTTGTCTGTGTTAAAATTACACCTATTTACTCCTATCAAGCCTGCGAAATTATGTCTGTCTACACAACTGTTACTGAAGCTGAGTTACGTGCCTACCTGTCAGAGTTTGATGCAGGCGAGTTGGTTGCCTTTGAAGGTATTAGTGCGGGCATCGAAAATACCAATTACTTTGTCGATACTACCTGTGGTCGTTATGTGTTGACCTTGTTCGAACAGCATGGTTTTGAATCGTTGGATTATTTTTTGCGCCTAATGGCTTGGCTTTCTGAAGCGGGTGTGCCGACTGCGCATCCATTAGCAGGTAAGGATGGTCAGTATTTGCGTTTGCTGTGTGCTAAGCCTGCCTCGTTGGTTCAGCGTTTGCGTGGGCGTTCCGTTGACGTGTCTGATGCAGCGCATTGTGCCGTGGTTGGGCAAGCTTTAGCTAAAATGCACAATGCCAGTCGTGGTTTTGCACATCATCGTGCCAATGATCGTGATATTGATTGGATGCAGACGACGCGCAATAGGATTGCGCTTTTGACAGATGCATCAACCTTGGCAATCATTGATGAGGAGTTGGCATTTCAGCAGCAACAAGATTTTTCGGTTTTACCGATGGGCGTGATTCATGCAGATTTATTTTTAGATAATGCATTGTTTGATGGTGAAGAGCTAACAGGGATTATTGACCTTTACTATGCCTGTCATGGTGCTTGGTTGTACGATGTCGCCGTAACCATGAACGACTGGTGCCGAGCGTCAGACCTAACGATTGATGTCAGTTCGGCACGTGAATTATTATTAAGTTATGCCAGCGAACGCGCATGGACGGATGCAGAAAAGCGGCTTTGGCCTGCGGTAGCGCGCCGTGCTGCCTTGCGCTTTTTCTTGTCTCGTTTGCACGATAAGCTTATGCCTAGAGAAGGCGAATTAACGCAAACAAAGGATCCGCTCGTTTTTCAGGCTTTGTTGTTGTGGTTGCGCGATTATTGCCCACTTTTGGCAGGCTGAGATGTTCGTAAATATTACTCAGGCTGTTAGCGCGTTACAGGCAGGTCGAGTGGTTGCTTACCCGACAGAGGCGGTTTATGGGTTGGGTTGCGATCCAATGAATGAGCAAGCTGTTGCCGATATTTGGAAACTAAAACAACGTCCTGACGGAATGGGGTTGATTGTTGTTGGTTCAAGTTGGCAACAGCTTGTGTCCTATATGTCTCCTTTAGATGAGCAACATCACGCTAAACTCGTGTCGAGTTGGCCAGATGCACTAACGTGGATTGTGCCAGCGGCAGAAAATACACCGCATTGGTTAACAGGTGGAGGTGATACCATTGCCTTGCGCTGGACGCTGCATCCTGATGTATGTGCCTTGTGCGATGCCTTTGGTGGGGCGATTGTTTCGACCAGCGCCAATCTGCACGGACAGCCTCCATGCGTGAGTGCGGATTGTGTTGCCTTAGCGTTTGCCGCACAGGAAGCCTTTGCAGGCGTACTACAAGGCGAGTTGGGTGGTAATCCCAAGCCAACCCCGATTCGCGATCTAATGACTGGGGCGTGGATACGATCATGATCGACACAAACAAAAAATACACATTAACCATCGACGCATCCAGTAATGATAAGCCATTAAGTGATGCTGAGTTGGATGTGTTGGCCGATTTTTTAAGCACACTTGAACATCACGATGAAGTCTTATCTTTGTCTGCAGTCGATGGATTCTTTAATGCGCTTGCGATTAGTCCAGAATTGGTTCCGCCCACAGAGTGGGTGACTTGGGTATTGGGTGAGTTGCCTGCCTTTGGTAGTGAGCAAGAGGCAGAGCTGATTATCGCCTTATTAATGCGGCATTATCATCAGGTGCAAGTGGGGATGCGAGAAGCCAGCCCACCCAATTATGCCCCTTTGTTTCTATTTAGTGAACATAGCGAGCAACCTTGGGTATCTGACTGGTGTCATGGCTTTATTGCTGGTGTACACCTGCGTACCGATGCATGGTTGGATTTGATTCGGCATGAAGGCGATGGTGCGATGCTCGATTTAATTTATGCGATGACGATTTTAGCACCGCCCGATTTTGAGCGGCGCCCTGCTGATGACGATGTTGGTGAAGATGAGGTTGACCAAACCTCAATTGCCATGAGACGTATGGCGCATGATGCGTTGGATGACTATCGCGCCCATTTTGATCCTA
Organism: uncultured Francisella sp.; assembly: GCA_964606405.1. GTDB lineage: Bacteria > Pseudomonadota > Gammaproteobacteria > Thiomicrospirales > Thiomicrospiraceae. Next base: position 25,408 of record CAZSGH010000023.1, on the reverse strand, counting down.
TCGCGGGCTGGGATGTCTTGTTAGAAATGTGCGTGATGCACCTGCGGGATCATTTGTTGCATCCCCATAAAAAAGATCTATGTCCTTGTGGTAGTGGTAAGGTCTTTACGGATTGTTGCGGGTCTAGCAACCGTCAATTGCATTAATGAGAAGCTCTAAAAACTGCGCGGTGCTTGTTTTTAGGCTTCCTAAGTTTGTTTTTAGCTGGTGGAAGGTAGTTTTAACCCGTAATATGTTGTCTCAGCTGTCCCTTCCCCCGCCCCCCAACCCATTGGATTGTTAGAAAATCCTAATATCTTGGCTTTTAAAAGGACTAAACAGATTAGTATGAGTGCATCCCATAAAAAACCAGCAGCCACAGCTTCGTCAGGACAAACAGTAAAACCTGCCAAAGTGGTTTACAATCCCTTAACGGATAATGAGCTCGATGTACTAGAGGGGCTGTTGGAAGCGCTCGCCAACAGTGTCGACGAGGATGATATTGATGTACGTCAGCCACTACTGCTGGATGCAGCCGATGGTTTATTTGCCGCTTTAGCTTTAAGTCCTTCCATTATGCCGATTGCCGATTGGATGGCGTTGGTCTTCGGTGATGGCACTCTGCCCAACAAAGAAATCACTCAACGTACGCGCAATTTATTGATTCGTCATTACAATAGTGCGGTACATCAGTTTCGAAAAACAGACTTAAGTGATTATTTTCCCTGTATTTCGGTGGGCGAAGACGATGAAGAAACAGCCGACGTTGCTGCTTGGTGCGCGGGTTTTGCTTTGGGTATCGAGGCGCAAGAAGAAAAGTGGGCAGAGCGTAGCGATGAAGATGCGTGGACAGAAATTTATGTTATTCAGGCGCTTAAAGATGCGGATGCAGCGGGTAATATCATTATTTCCGACGACCTAGATGGCGGTGAGCTAGAACTGATGCACAGTAAAGCGGATTTGCTCGAGCTGATGAAAGAAGAAGTGAGCGAAGCATTAGAAGAGCCAGTGGATGCCTTGACCTTGTTGTTGTTTGCTTTGTCTCGACTGCAAGAAACGGTGATTAAAACCAAAAAACCAGTCGGAAAAGTATAGAGCATCTTTAAAAACCCAACGGGTAGGAGGTCTGGAGGAAGGGGTTGCAAAAAATAGCATGTAACCTATTGATTAACTTCCTTCCTTCAGCTAAAAAACAAACTTGGAAAGTCTGAAAACGAGCAAAGCGAGGTTTTTAGAGGTTCCCTATAAGAGAGTCGTTATGGAGCTAGACATTGTTTTGTTACTTAAGGCTGCCCTATTAGGGGTTGTTGAAGGCTTAACCGAATTTTTGCCGATTTCGAGTACAGGGCATTTAATCATTTTTGGTGATATGCTCAATTTCAATGATGAAAAAGGCAAGGTTTTCGAAATTGCCATTCAATTGGCAGCCATTTTAGCGATCGTTTGGGCGTATCGGCAGAAAGTAGCCAGTGTTACCGTCGGTATGGTGCAGCGCGATAGGGCTGCATGGCGTTTTGCCACCAACTTAATGATCGCTTTTCTACCTGCGGCGGTATTAGGGTTAATGTTTCATAGTGCGATTAAAACGCTATTGTGGAGTCCGATTACGGTTGCGGTGGCACTCATTATCGGTGGCTTTGTTATTTTGTTGGTCGAAAAACGTATGGCGCATGTGCCGCCACGTATTCAAACCGTCGATGACATGCAATGGCACGACGCGCTTAAAGTGGGAGCGGCTCAGTCGCTAGCGCTCATTCCTGGTACGTCTCGTTCGGGCGCAACGATTATGGGTGGATTGATTTTCGGTCTATCACGCACAGCTGCGACCGAGTTTTCCTTCTTTTTGGCCATTCCGACGATGATTGCAGCAACCGTCTACGATGTGCATAAAAACTGGGAACTGTTTAGCGTGGCAGACTTGCCGATGTTTGCACTCGGTTTTATCATGTCGTTCATTGCTGCGATGATTGCAGTAAAGGCGTTATTGCGCTATGTTGCCAGTCATACCTTTACGGTTTTTGCTTGGTATCGTATTGTTTTCGGTGTATTTGTTTTATGGTATTTTTTATAAGGGGCATTGAAATGCGTTCATTAGCATTATCGGTTGTATTAGCAACGTCTTTGATTGCAGGCTGTTCATTTGTTAATGTCAGCGAAAAAGGCGAAAAGGTTGTTTTATTAAAACAATCAGAAGTTTCTGGTTGTGAGCGTTTGGGATCAACGATTGTTTCGGTTAAAGATACGGTTGCTGGGATTGATCGTAGTATTGAAAAAATGGATGCCGAGCTAGCGATATTAGCACGCAATAGTGCGCCTGATATTGGTGGTGATGCTGTTGTGCGTGAAGAGCGTTTGGCTGATGGTAAGCAGCGGTTCGGTGTTTACAACTGCCGTCGCTAAAACCTATTGCGCACCCAGATTAGTTTGTTGCTTCAGTGCTCACACTGCGTCACCTACTGATGTAGGCTCTTTGTGTTGCGCGCCTTGCACCGCCTACTCTGGCTGCTCATAACGGTTTTAGTGTAGGGAACCTCTAAAAACTGCGCGTTGTTTGTTTTTAGACTTTCCAAGTTTATTTATTAGCTGGTGGAAGGGGTTTAATCAATGGGTTACATGCTGTTTCTAGCAACCCCTTCCTCCAGACCGCCTACCCATTGGGTTTTTAGAGGCACCCTGTAGATTACGCACATTGCTAAAAAAGAGAGAAAGACATGCCAACTACCGCCCATCAACAACTCGAGTCAGTTAAAACTTGGTTATTATCATTGCAAGATCGTATTTGCGATGGTTTGTCCACTATTGATGGGGGACAATTTGTCGAAGATAGCTGGCAACGTGAGGCTGGTGGCGGTGGGCGAACTCGTGTCATGGAAGGTGGCATGGTTATTGAAAAAGGTGGCGTTAATTTCTCGCATGTTTATGGTGATGCGATGCCTGCCTCTGCTACAGCACATCGTCCCGAGTTAGCGGGGCGACGCTTTAATGCCATGGGCGTTAGCTTAGTGATTCACCCCCGCAACCCTTTCGCACCAACTTCTCATGCCAATGTCCGTTTTTTTATTGCCGAGGCCGATGGGCAAGAACCGATTTGGTGGTTTGGTGGTGGCTTTGATTTAACACCTTATTACCCTTTTGATGAAGATATTGTACATTGGCATCAAACAGCCAAGGATGCTTGTGATCCTTTTGGTGAGCAGGTTTATGCCGACTACAAAAAATGGTGCGACGACTATTTTTACCTTAAGCATCGTAATGAAACACGTGGCGTCGGTGGTTTGTTTTTTGATGATCTGAATGAAGGAGGCTTTGATCATTGCTTTGCCTTAACCAGATCGGTCGGTGAGTCCTATTTACCTGCTTACGCCCCCATTTTAGCCAAGCGTAAGGATGCACCTTATGCTGAACGTGAGCGTGACTTCCAATTGTATCGTCGAGGGCGTTATGTCGAGTTTAATTTGGTTTTTGATCGAGGCACCTTGTTTGGTTTGCAAACGGGTGGTCGTACTGAGTCCATCTTAATGTCACTGCCGCCGCTAGCAGCTTGGCGCTATGATTATCACCCAGACATTGATAGCCCAGAAGGGCGCTTAAGTGCTTATTTGACGCCAAGAGATTGGTTAATCGCTTGAGCTAAATCAATTAATTAATATAATTTTTTTTGTTGCTCATTGCATTAATTAATGGCGTTTTTTGTTTATCTTGTTGTTTTATTAGGTGCTTCTGTTTTTTTTGGTGTTTTTTTTAGCGTTTTTCCTTTGACTTGTGATAGCGCTTATAGCGCAATAAAAATATTTATGTGTGCGTTTTGATTGTGTGTCGCTAATATAGTGTCATATTACTGTTCCCTTTATCGCGTAGCATGGTGCTCAAACTAAAGGGTAAGCAAAGGAGAAATGGAATGCGCCTGTTAACAATGTTGGTTGCTGCGGGGTTGTCGTTATCGACGCAGATGGCTACAGCTGCTATTGAGTCGGTTAAATCAGAAGCCTACGATGCCTATGTTGTGTTAGGTGGGACGGTTGTGCCTTATCGTGAAGTGGTGCTGACCGCTCAGGTTCCTGGTCGTGTGAACTATTTAGGTGGTATTGAGGGTGATCGCTTTAACGCGGGAGACCTATTGGTTGCTATCGAAGATGGGGACTTGCAAGCGCAACGTCGTGCGTTAGTTGCGGCAATTAATAAAACGCAAGCGGGATTGGCGAATGCTCAAACTGAATATCAGCGAGAGTTGTGGAATCCGCAGAGTCGCAATACCAGTAAAATGCCAGGTTTTGCTTTACCTGGTATGTTCGACCAAACTTTCTCTCGTCCGTTAGGTCGTATCATGGGTTATGAAGACGATCACGTTACCCGTCAAGCTGACTTGTACAGTCGTAATTCTGGTGTTCAGCAAGCGAATGCTGATGTGATGAGTGCTCAAGCTGCATTAGAAGCGTTAGATACCAAGATTCGTGACGCACGTTCTCAAGCGCCATTTTCAGGTCTGATTATCAAAAAAATGGTAGAGGCAGGTGATACCGTATCGCCAGGTCAGCCATTGGTTAAATACGCTCAAAGTGGTCATTTGTGCATCGAAGTCAACGTGCCTGTTCGCCTAATGGGTAAAATGGAACGTGGCGATGTGGTTCGTGCACGTTTAGATCAAGTTGGTGATACTCAGGCTCGTGTTGCTCAAGTTTATCCTGTTGCCGATGCGCAGCAGCATACGGTTAAAGTTAAGTTTGACTTGCCAGTTGGCGTCAGTGCTGGTCCTGGTATGTATGCTGAGGTAATGGTTCCTAATGCAATGGATATGCGCGAGGTGATGCCAGTATTGCCAAAAACTGCAATTGTTAAGCGAGGTAGTTTACCTAACGTTTATGTTGTTAATAGCCAAGATGTGCTAGAAATGCGCGTTGTCCGTTTGGGACGTGATGTGGGCAATGATCGTGTCATGGTCTTGTCTGGTGTGAAGGAAGGTGAGCGTATTTTGACGCAGCCTCCTAAAGCGGCAGCCTCTGGCTGGGTTGTGCGTGGCGATGATGTCATTCCTCATTAAGAAAGTGAATAAAAGATTATGAGCGCACACGTAGAAGATAAATCGTTACAAGACCTGCTTGCAAAGTCAGCAGAGTCATTTGATGATCAAGGATTGGCTGGCAAAACTGCGCGAGCTTTTATTCGCTCGCCAATCACGCCGTTATTGTTATTATTAAGTTTGTTTGTGGGTGTTGTAGGGTTGTTGCTAACGCCTCGACAAGAAGATCCCCAAATTTCTGTTCCGCTCGTTGATATCATGGTTGCTTATCCTGGCTCATCGGCAGAACAGGCTAATGCTTTGGTTGCACAGCCTTTGGAGCGTGCTTTGCACGAAATACCAGGTGTTGATCATGTTTACTCGGTGGCGCGTCGTGGGCAGGCTTTTGTTGCTGTACAGTTTAATGTAGGTGAGCCACTCGAAGAGTCTCTCGTCAAAGTTTACGATAAGCTCAGCTCGCATCGAGATGTTGTTCCGCCTGGTGCGATGGAACCGATCGTTAAACCCAAAAGTGTTGATGATGTTCCAGTTGTGACTTTTACCCTGTCGTCAAAAGATTTGAGCGGCAGTGAGTTGCGTCTTCTGGGTCAGGACGTACTGCAAGAGTTGTCAATTAATGACGGTGTTTCTCAGGGCTTTGTTGTGGGTGGTCAGTCACGACAGGTTAAAGTTGAAGTTTTACCTGAGCGTTTGTCGGGCTATGGCGTAACGCTTGATCAGCTCGGACGTACCATTCAAGCTGCCAACTCTGAGACAGACCTAGGAAAAATTGAAGGTTGGAATAAGTCTTTCAACGTTTACACAGGTTCTTTTTTGCGCTCCTCGCGAGATGTCGCTAATCTCATGGTTGCAGTGCATGATGGCGCACCGATTTATGTGCGAGATGTTGCCTTGGTAAGTGAAGGTGACAAGGATGTCGCTGAAATGGTTACTCATTATCCTATGATGGATGCTGATGGTCATCAGCAATCAAGTGGAATCCCTGCGGTAACAGTCGCCATTGCAAAAAAACATGGTACGAATGGCGTGTCGGTTGCGAATAGCGCTATTGATAAGTTAGAACAGTTGAAAGGACGATTGATCCCAGACAATGTGACGGTATCTATTTCGCGTGACTACGGCAAGTCTGCCAATGCTAAGGTTAACGAATTAATCTTTAAGTTGTTTATTGCCACGGGAGCGGTCACGTTATTAGTGTGGTTCTTCTTGGGCTGGCGTCCTGCCTTAGTTGTAGCGATTGTTATTCCTGTGGTTATCTTGGTTACGGTATTTATTGCTTGGCTAGGCGATTATACGATTGACCGTGTGTCTTTGTTTGCGCTAATTTTCTCAATTGGTATCTTAGTTGACGATGCTGTTGTTGTGCTTGAGAACATTTATCGTCGTTGGTTAATTGATGGTTCAACACGTGATGAGATTTCGATTGATGCGACTGCGGAAGTCGGTAATCCAACGATTGTTGCTACTTTGGCGGTTATTGCAGCACTGATGCCGATGGCATTTGTGTCGGGCATGATGGGACCTTATATGGAGCCCATTCCCTCTTTAGGTTCTGCTGCCATGGCTTTCTCGTTATTTGCAGCCTTTGCCTTCACGCCTTGGTTAGCTGCGCGAATCAAGCCCTCTTTAGAACAGCTTCAAAAAGATGCTATCAAAGAGCATAAACAATCAGAAAAAATTGAACGTGTTTTCCGAAAATTATTGGGTAGCCTGATCCTTGATAAAGCCAAGGGTTGGATGTTCTTGGGCGTTATTATTGCTTCTTTCTTTATTTCGGTTTTGTTGCTGGTTTCTACTGCAGTGACAGTTAAGCTATTGCCCTTTGACAATAAGTCAGACTTTTCTGTGGTGATTAACTTCCCAGAGGGGACTGCGCTGCCTGTTACAGCAAGTTTGACGGAAGAAATTGTGCAAGCTTTACGTCAAGTGCCAGAAATCACGTCCATGGAGAGCTATGTTGGTACTGCAGCGCCTTTTGATTTTAATGGCTTAGTACGTCATTACTATTTGCGCGATGAGCCATGGCAAGCCGATGTGCAAGTTCATTTGTTAGGCAAGAAAGAACGTAGCCGTCCAAGTCATGAAATCGCTGAGTCTGTGCGTCCATTGTTGCAGCCTTTAGCGGATCGTGCTGGCGCACGTATTCAAATTGTTGAAGCGCCTCCCGGACCTCCTGTTTTACAAGCGGTGGTTGCTGAGGTCTATGGACCAGATGCCGATACGCGTCGCAAAGTAGCCGAAGACTTGACCGCGATTTTCAAAAAATCGGACAACATCACAGATGTGGATAACTTACTGCAGTCTCCTTACGATATTTGGCGCTTTGAAGTTGATGTCAGTAAGGCGGTTCGTCGTGGTATTTCGATTGATGTGATTAACAAAACCTTAGCAATGGCAATGGGTAATTTCCGTGTTGGGGATGCCAAGCAAGGGTTAGTTCGTGAGGCGGTTTATATTGTCTTACAAGTGCCTCAAGCTTATCGTACCGAGTTTGCTCGTTTGGGTCAGATTCCCGTTCCGTCGCAAATGGGTGGTACGGTTCCTTTAGCAGAGCTAGGGCACTTTATTAAAGACACCCAACAACAAGTGATTTATCACAAAGATTTGCAACCATTAGAGTATGTGATTGCCAATACGACAGGTCGTTTGGGCGCGCCGATTTATGGTATGTTGCAAGTAAGCGACTTTTTGGAAGACTATGTGTCTCCTGATGGCGTTACGGTTAAAGGAAGTTACGCAGGTGTGCCTGTCGATACTTACCGCTCAGGGTTTGAATGGGGTGGTGAGTGGACAGTAACCTACGAAACTTTCCGAGATATGGGCTTGGCATTCGGTGTCGCTTTAGTGCTCATTTATATGCTGGTTGTTTGGGAATTTAAGAACTTTATGGTTCCGGTCATTGTGATGGCGCCGATTCCTTTAACGCTTATTGGTATTATTCCTGGTCACTGGATTATTGGTGCTGAGTTTACCGCAACCTCGATGATCGGCTTTATTGCTTTGGCAGGGATTATTGTTCGTAACTCATTGTTATTGGTTGATTTTGCGCGACAAGAAATCGCTAAGGGCGTGCCTATTGTTGATGCCGTTATTTATTCTTGTCAAGCACGTACACGCCCGATTCTTATTACAGGGGCGGCGCTGGTGTTAGGTTCGAGCGTTATCTTGTTCGATCCAATCTTCCAGGGTATGGCTGTGTCCTTGATGTTTGGGGTCATTGTGTCTACGATGTTGACACTCATTGTGATTCCATTGGGTTGTGTGAGTGCGCGAGCCGCTATGTGTTCAACGATGAATCATGGCATGCCCAATACGCCGCCTGTTAATTGTGCGTCTGCTCTTGATGTGACGTTAGAAAGTCCGCCACATGCGGGTGATATTCATGTGCATCCTGTTCATCACCAGCCGTTGGCTGTTGCACCAGCGGATGTTTTTGACAAGCACACAAAGCCTGTTGTAACGGTGGATACAAATGTTACTCATGAGAATGATTCGGTGCCTGTGCCAGTAGTCGTTAAGCATCAAGAAATTGAGCTCATTAGTGTAGAAGAGGAAAAGCCGCTTGTTAAGTCGTCGTCAGATGTTTCTGCTCCTTCTGAATCACCGGCTCAAGCGTTATCTGAGTCTTCTGTTGTTGGGTCAGCTAATGTGGTTATGACTTCAGAAGTGTCAGCGCCCGTTGTTACAGAAGCGCCATCTGAAGCTCCTGTGGCGATTGGGAGCAATCTTGCGACAAAAGATGTGGCGGTTGAAGAGGAAGTACCATCTGTACCGAAGAAGACATCTCGTTCAACAAAGACCCTTGCGCCCGAACAGCCAGTAGCTGCACCAGCTGCTACCTTATCAACAGATGCACCTAAGAGCTTATCAAAGCGTCCGCGTCGTGGTATTAGAATTAAAGGACAGGAATAACATGAAACGTTTGGTTTTTTCATTTTCTCTTTTATCGTTGCTGCCAATGTTAGCATGGTCTGATAGTGCGCAAGTGTTGGTTTGGCCGCAGTCAGAAGCTTTTTACGACTCAAAAGCTGCCACACCAAGTCGTCGCGTGATTGAGCCTGTGGTAACGAATGCTTACGCTTATCCAGCACCAGTAGTATCACCAGTGCCAGCGATGGTTCAGATGCAGCCTTATCCTGCACAGAGAGGTTATATGCCAGCACCATCAATGACACAAGGCTTTCCAAATTCGCCATCGGGGTTTTTACCGCCGATGCCGCAAGGTTTCCCCTCATCCTTGCCGAGTTTCTCAGCACCGACAATAACCGTTCCGTCGATGCCCAATGCTATGCCTAATTATGGCAGTATGCCGTTTTCGCCAATGCCAAGCATGGGAGGTGTGCCATTTAATTCTGGTAGTTTCCCGAGCAATGGTTTTGGTAACATGATGCCTTTCCCAGGAGGGAATAGCTTTAGCGGGATGCCGTTTGGTTTCGGATACTAAACGGTAACCCATTGAGAATGGGAAGCGCAAGGATGTCTCTTGGCTTGCGTATTCCCTAACTGACCAAGAGTGTTCAAATTTTACGATAATAGGAGTTTCATAATATGAATAAAATGACATTGGCTTTGGCTATCGCAGCTGGCTTGGGTGTTTCAATGGTTTCTGTTCAAGCAAATGCTTGGAATGGTCCTTGGGATAACGGCGGTAACGGTTACCAAAACGGCAATGGCTACGGTAATGGCAATGGCTATGGTCGTGGTGATTCACGCGGTGAAGGTCGTGGCGAAGGTCGCGGTGAAGGTGATGGCGAGTTTGACGGTGGCATGTCTTTCAATATGAAAGGTAAAGGCAACGCTAAGCAAAACCATAACTATGCTGGCAACCAGAACTACAATGGTAACGGCAATTACAATGGTCAAGGCTACGGTCAGGGCTACGGTAATGGTTACAATGGCTATAATGGTCAAGGTTATGGTAACGGTGCAAATGCTCCTTACTATGGTCCTTACTATGGTCCTGCTCCATATGGTGCGCCTGCTGCGCCACAAATGGGCGCTCCAATGCCATACCCAATGCCTGCACCAGGCATGATGCCACAAGCACCTGCTCAAGCACCTGCTAAGCAGTAACTTAGGTTTCAGCGGTACCCCGTTATGACGCTTTTGTGTCATAACGGGTCATCCCATTGCAAGGAAGTTATTATGATCACCGTTGTTGGTAATCTAAAAGGTGGCACAGGAAAGAGCACCGTAGCGTTTAATTTGGCGGTTTGGTTAGCAAAGCAAGGTAAAAAAACAGCTTTGTTTGATCTCGACCCACAAAACACATTCAAAGACGTGCTTGATGTGCGTTTAGAAGAAGGTTACGAACCTTGTTTGTCCTCCGCTGGTGACTTTATTGCACTGGAAAGTCTCGCTAAAAAACCCAGCGCTGAAGTGGTTATTGATGTCAGTATTGCTGACAAAGCAGCCATGTTGGCTGCGATTAAGCGTGCCGATCGTGTTGTCATTCCTTGTGCGCCTAGCCAAGCTGACATCTGGTCAACGCAAAAATTTTTGAGCATGATTGAAGAAGAAGTAGGCGACAAAAAAGTCTTTGCTTTTATTAATCGTGCTGATACTCATCATATGGTTGTTGAAACACAGGAAGCTGAAGAGGCGTTAGATATGCTAAGAGGCGTTAAACGTCTTCCTGTTCGTTTATATCAACGAACGGCTTACCGTCGCTCTTTTAGTGAAGGTTTGGCTGTGTTTGAATTAAACGCCTATGATAAGGCCGCGCAAGAGGTGCTTACCCTTGCAGCCTTGCTTTATCCGCAATATGTATAAGGAGAACGAAGATGCGTTTTTTACGTGCGCTACTCAATAGTGGTGTGTTCATGATTATTCTCCTCGCTGCGGCGACTCTGTATCTCGTTTATTCTGATGCGATTAAGCGTGAGCATGGTATTGATGTCGCAAATGAGACAGCAATACCAGCAGCGGAGACACCAAGTGCAGCTCCTGTTGCTGTACAAGAAGTACCTGCAACTGTTGCACCAGTTCAGCAAACTGTTGCTGTCGAGTCAGCTCCCGTTGCTGTTCAGGAGCCCATTCAAGCTGAACCAGCATTTGAAACTCAGCCACCAGCACAGGTTCAGAGCAATATGGGCTCAATGATGCCTTATCAGGGTATGATGCCAATGCCAGAGCAGGTACCAATGCCAATGCCAATGCCAGAGCCTATGATGGCTTATCAACCAGCAATGGATATGCCTCATCAGATGCAACCGATGCAACCGATGATGCAGCAAGAAGCACCTATGCCGCCAGTTTATCAGCAGGCTCCTAATTTGTCACAGTCTAATGTGGAGCGTGCGCGTGCTGCATTATATGAAGGCAATTTAGAAGTTGCTCAGCAGGCGTATCAAGCTGAATTGTCAGCGGTTAACGATCCTGATTTGCATGGTGAGTTGGGTAATGTGTATTTTGCTCAGCAAAATTGGCAAGCTGCTGCTGCTGAATATGCTGCTGCGGTCGATGGTTTGTCTGCACAAGGTCGTTTTTTGCAGGCTCAGTATGTATTGGGTTTTCTGATGCAAATTGATCCTGATATGGGTCAAAAAGCAATGACGAATTTGCGTGCAAATATGTATCCTCAAACCAACTAAAACTATGTGTTAGGAATTATCAGTATGACTGAAGCGCAACCGCGTGTAACTGACACTGTAGCAGAACAGCAGACACCACCAGTGTTTGCTGCACCTGCACCAGATGTTAATTACATGCAAAAACAAGTATTCTTACTTGAGGATACTGTGTTGACCATGTCAATGGCGGTAACCACCATCAGCTCAGCGATGCGTCGTTGGGAGAAAGTGTTGTTACCGATGATGGCTGGATTCATTTTACTTGCCTCTTACGGTTTTTATTTGATTTACCACCTGACCTACGATATCGGAATGATGTCAAACAACATGGCTCAGATGACCATGACGGTTGATCGGAATATGACGGTTATTGCACAAGAAATTCGTGGTATTCAAAAAGAAGTCAAAATTATGACGGATGAAGTGGTTACGATGGATGACCACATTTTAAAGATTAACGAAACCATGCTGCATATGAATGAGAGCATGACTAAAATTAATGATAGTGTTGCTCAGATGGCAATTAGTACTAATCGAATGGGTACCGACTTGTGGGATTTAAATCGTAGCATTTCAGGTCCGATGAGTACCATTAATAATGTCGCGCCTTGGCGTATGATGGGTGGGCGTAAAGAGCCGCCGCCGCCTCCTCAGGCAGTTCCTCCATCGTCTTATCCATATTATTATGGCATTCCAGCGCCACAAACGAGTCAGCAACAGCAACAACCCGCGCAATCGGAACCAGAAGCGCAGCCTGCGCGCTAAGTGCGGTTGCTTAAGGAGTTAGGTAAGGTCTGGAAAAATACGGCTTTCGCTTTTTTCGGACATGCTAACTTATTTTTTGGTTGGTGGAAGGGGTTTGTATCAAACATCTTATGATGTTCAAATCGTGCATCCCTTTCCCCAAGTCCCTAACCCGTTGCCTTTTTTAGAGGTTCCTTAACATGCATATTCAAGAACGTATTCATAAACTACAGCAAAGCTTAGTGCAAGAGAACCCTGTCTTGCTAGAAGTTGTTGGGACTTATCGTCAGCTCGATCAGGTTGCACAAGGTTTAGGCGTATTAGATACGAATTCGTCCTATATTGAGCAGATTTCTTGGTGGCCATTGATTGCTGTGTTGGGTACTTTCTCCGCAGGCAAGTCCTCGTTTATCAATCAATTTGTTGGGCGACGCGTACAAGATACGGGCAACCAAGCTGTTGATGATCGTTTTAGTGTTATTTGTTACGGTGGTGGTGACGAAACCATGACTTTGCCTGGTTTGGCGCTTGATGCTGACCCTCGCTTTCCATTTTATGGTATTCGCCATGAAATTGATCGCGTGACAGAAGGCGAGGGCAATCGCATTGATAGTTATCTGCAGCTTAAAACGGTACCTGAAAATAGTCTTAAAGGGCGTATTCTGATTGACTCTCCTGGCTTCGATGCTGATAGCCAACGTGATACCGTGCTTAAAATAGCCGACCATATTATTGGTATGTCAGATTTGGTTCTAGTCTTTTTTGATGCGCGTCATCCCGAACCAGGTGCAATGCGCGATACGCTGAAGCATTTGGTAGAGGGGACGCACCAACGTCATGATGCAGATAAGTTTTTGTTTATTCTAAACCAAATTGATACTGCGGCTAATGAAGACAATCCTGAAGCGATTATGGGGGCATGGCAGCGCGCACTGGCAGCGAGCGGGTTGGTTGGTGGTAAGTTTTATATGATTTACAATGAGAAGGCTGCCGTTGCGATCAAAGATGAAACCTTAGCTGAGCGCTTCAAACGTAAAAAAGATGTCGATTTGGCAGAAATTTACAACCGCATGGATAAGGTGAGTGTTGAACGGGCTTATCGCATCAGTTTTGCGTTAGAAACCTTGTCTGACCAGTTAGAAAATGAGTGGTTGCCTAAAGTTGATAAAGTTCGTTTGCAATGGGCAAAGCGTGTTGCGATCAGTGATATCATTTTGGCATCATTGGTGAGTGTGGTGTTGATGTGGTTATCGCTCAATACCTATTTGTTTACCAATATCGACTTGTCGGGCTTGATTGATAATCCTGTTGCAGGATTGACGGTTGCGGGTGTGGCATTGGCTGTGTTGTTGGTACCACATTATTATTTCCGTCAGTTGTGGGCTGGTGTGATGATGCGCCGGTTACAGCGCGAAGATGAAACAGGAAACTTGGCACGCGCTTTAGCTCGCAATACGGTTTTCTGGCGTCCTATGTTTGCGCAAACACCCCGCGGATGGGGAAACGGTGCACGTAAGCGTTTAGCCAGTGTGCGAGACCAAGCTCGCCGTGCAATTCAAAAGCTTAATGATCAATTTGCGAAACCAGCAGGTGAAAGCATTCGATAAGGGGGTAAACCTTTAACCCTAAAAAAGGTTGAAGCTCTCTGGAGGAGGGGGTACAGAACGTACCCGTAATAGATTGGTTTAATCTCCTTCCAACAGCTAAAAATAAACTTGGGATTCTAACCAGCAAGTCAGGCGAGCTTTTTAGATCTTCCCTATTTAGCTCAAACGCCAGAACCGCTTAAGTGTGTTAGTGACATTTAAGCGGTTTTTTATTTCTTTATTTTGGCATGATGCATTTTGGGTGTTTTCCAGCAGCATGTGCTGCTCGCATGAGTGATAGCGCTTCATCTTGTCGCTCTTCTAATGCTTGAATACGGCTATCATCAGAGGGATGGGTCGACATCCACTCGGGAATGCTTTCTTTTTTGCCAGCTTTCATTGCTTCCCACAGTTTGGGTGCTTCGCTCGGATTAAATCCTGCTTTTGCCATGATATCTAAGCCTAACAAGTCTGCTTCAGCTTCGTGCGTGCGTGAGTAAGGCATGATAATGCCATATTGCACCCCTAAACCTAACGCAGCGATAGCAAGTTGGTTGTTCTGGTTGCGACTATTAGCAGCAATTCCTACGACAACTAGCCCAATATTTGCTAAAGTAGCAGCACTAGCACGCTCATTTGCATGATGTGATAATACGTGAGCGATTTCATGTCCGACGACTGCAGCAAGCCGGTCTTGGTTGTTTGCAACACTAAGGATGCCTGTATAAACGCCAATTTTACCGCCTGGTAGAGCAAAGGCATTGGCTTGTTCAGATTCAAATAATGTTATTTCCCAATCACCAACAACTTCGTTTGTTAATGGTCGAACAACACATTGTACATATGCTGTAAGTGCCTTGTTTTTACTAACAGGCGTTTCTTTCTTTATCTGTTCATATTCTTGCAGTGCAGAACTAGCAAGCCCACTTTCACTTTGCATGAGTAACTGTGATCGCCCTAGTGGACTAGTTGCGCAGGCAGATAGAAGTCCAGTACTTAAAAGTAGCAGTGCTTTTGTTAGTCGATTCATGATGCTTTTATCCCCTCAGGATGCGTTATGCTTGCGTCAATATTATAAATGAAGCAAAATAATCCTCAGTAACTATTTTTTCGAATATATTTTGAAAGCAGTTGGGTTATAAAGCCCTATTTTTTATATAAGGAATTTTGATGCAAGGTGCAAAGGTGTCAAGCAGCGTTGTGCTGCGTTCGCTCCATGAACGCAAGGCATTGCCTGTGTTTCCTGCTGTCATTACCAAGTTAGATGAGGTGTTGGCGCAAGCCCATGTGAACGTGGATCAGGTCGTGGCGATTGTCTCAGCGGATATGGTCATTGCATCTCGAATTATGCGTGCCGCATCCTCTGTTCGTTATGGTATGAAGCCACCTAAGGATTTGCTAGATGCTGTGTCTCGCTTAGGCTTTGCAGAGGTAAGGGCGGTTGCTTTTGCCGTATCTTATACCGCGGGGTTTATGAAGCCTAGCCACATTAACGTTCCTACGTTTTGGCGCCATGCCTTTGCCTCGGCTGTTGCCGCCAGAGAACTAGCGAGTTGGTTTTTACGTATGAAACAACAGCGTGTGTGTGACGGACCAACAGCTTTCTTGTTGGGGTTGTCGCATGAAGTTGGTGTATTGCTTTTGGACTTGTTTAACCCAAATGAGTTTGCACAGGTGTTGTCGGGGGTTGAATTAGAAGAGCAGAGTTTGTTAGAGCAACGTGCTCTTGGAACCACGCATGCCATTATTGGTGCTGCTTTATTAAAACAATGGGGCTTTGCCGATTATATGGCGATGGCCGTTGCCGCGCATCATTTTCCAGCGCGTTTGCAGCCAGAATTGCAGCCTTTGGCTGATGTCGTATTGTTTGCTGAGTATATTGCAGCTAAATTAGGTTTTACTAATGGTGTTTATACAGCGACTTCTGTAGGGATGCAGGATCTTGTTAGCGCACGCGTGCGTGTTTATGATATTTCCGAAGCAACATTAATAACCCTATCTGAGAGTGTGTCGGAGCATTTGCAGACAGAAGGGTGGTTGGAATTGGCGGATAGTTTACAATGAGTGATATTCAGCCCAAGCTTACAGCTCAGCTATTGAATCGGTGGCTAGAAGAGCATAAGGCCTTGCCAATGTTTCCATCGGTTATTTCTCGACTAGATAAAGCATTACAAGATACTGGAGTGTCTGTTGAGTCAGTAACGGCGGTGCTTCAATCGGATGTGGGCGTTGTCGCCCGTATCATGAAAACGGTTAACTCGGCTAAGTATGTAATGCATGCACCAGCACAAAGTTTGGAAGAGGCCGTGCGTCGCTTGGGCTTTTCGACTGTGCGTATGTTAGCGTGTGCTGCAGCATTTATGAATATGATGAGTATTCCTCAGACCTTTTCGTCAAGGCAATTTTGGCGCAATGCCTTCGTGGCTGCTGTGGCAGCACGAGAGTTGGTGTTGTTGATGCAAAAGAAAGGGCGCTCTTTAGATACTTCCACAGCCTTTACCTTAGGGCTTGCACATGATTTGGGTATTTTCTTATTGGATAGTTGTTGTGCTGATCGTTATCGTGAGGTTGCACTCTTGGCAAGGGATAATCCTACTGCATTGGCGCGTATTGAACAGCAAGAAATGGGTGTGAATCATGCGATTGCGGGTGCTGTATTGTTGCGCTCTTGGCACTTTCCAGAAGAATGGATTATGGCTGTCGCAGGGCATCATTTTCCAGCACGCCTTCCCAAAGAAATGCAGTCTTGGGCTGATGTGCTATTAGCGGCCGAAAGCATGACTTTTTATCTTGGTTTTAATAACGGTATATGTGCTTCAACGCCAGACGTTTTGCCTGAGTTAACACAGTTGCGCTTGACTTCTATTGGTTTGACGCCGCTTGACTTTAAGCAGGTTGCACAACGTGTCAGTCTTTTGGTAGAGCAAGAGGGCTGGTTAGATTTGGCAGACGAAATGCCCGCTTAAAACATGGCTGTATTGAGCGCTGGCGTTGTTGCTGCGGTGCTCGCTCTGCGTCATGTACTTATGTACATTCCTTGAGTTTGTGCGCCTAGCGCCTAGCCATCATCTCAATTTGCTCAGTTTTATGGCGTTGGCTGCACAGAGCGCTGCCATTGTTGCCGCAGTGCTCCGCAGTTTTGATGGGTGATGTAGTCTGAGCGCTCGCTACTCGCTCAGTACTAAACTAAAGCCCGCGCCTTCCAATCGTTTGGCTTCGATTTCTAAGTCGAGCTGAGTGAGTGGGTTTTCGGTTAGCCAGTTTGGTGGGAATTGTAGCGTAAGGTGTTTGCCTTCCACGCTTAAGTTCGGCAGAGTAATGTTGTCTTCTCGTCCACGGTGCAAACGGGCGGCTAAGCGTAATACAACCAGTAGTTTAAGCATGGTTTCGCTAATATCTTCTGCTAGAGGTAGGAGGTCTTTTATGATGAGTTTTGATCGGTGATAGAGTGCCAGCCAAGAGATGAGTTTTTGCTCTTCTTGATTAAAGCCTGCTAAATCTGCATGTTCTAAAATATAAGCGCTGTGTTGGCGATATTTGCGACTAGAAATAAAATAACCGACTTCGTGTGCCAATGCAGCCCAGCGCAGCAATTGTTCCAGTGGGAGCGTTGGATGCTGTAGTTGCCAAGCAATGTGAACTTGTTTAAAAAAACGAGCGGCACAGTCCGCAACTCGATTGGCTTGTGCGCTATCAATACGACTTGATGCAATGAGCGATAAGACACTTGCTTCACGAGCATCTTGGGTGTGGTGAACTCGCCCTAGCATGTCTAACACTAGACCTTCACGCAATGCGCCTTGAGATACTTGCATGCGCCCAATGTCGAGCAATTCAAATGCCGCAATGAGAACAGCTAAACCACCACCAATCACTGGTTTGCGATCATCGGATAATCCAGCCAATTTAACATCGCTTAGCTTTTTGTGTGCTGTTAGTGCGTCACGCAGCGCATACATACCTTCGAGCGTAATGCCTTCTGTTGACCAGTTGTTTTGATTCAGGATATCGCTAATTGCTTTAATGCTGCCACTGGCACCGATGGCTTTGTCCCAGCCCATTGTTCGTAATTTAAGTACGTGAGGGCGCAATACTTGTCTACATGCGTTGACTGCATGGTGGAATCGATCTTGGTTTATTTGGCTTGTTAGGTCGAACGACTGACTAACCGCAACACAGCCCATTTCGGTGCTGGTCATTGAGTGTGGATTAAAGTGCGTTCCAATAATAAATTCAGTACTGCCGCCACCAATATCAATAACGAGGCGACGATGATTATCGCTAGGCAGAAAATGAGACACGCCCAAATAAATAAGTCGTGCCTCTTCATGTCCTGGGATGATGTCGATTTGAGCGCCTAATGCCAGCTCAGCACGTTGTAAAAAGTTACCTGCATTACTAGCAAGGCGCAAAGTATTCGTTCCTACTGCACGAATGTTTGGCGCATTAATGCCACGTAATCGTTGACCGAAGCGAGTGAGACAGGCAAGCGCGCGTTCCTGAGCGCTTTCATCCAAGTTTCCTTGCGCATCCAACCCCATTCGTAAGCGTACGGTTTCTTTGTGTCTGTCGAGCAGTTGTAATTGACCATCCACCTCGCGAGCAATAATCATATGGAAACTATTAGAACCTAGGTCAATGGCTGCGTAGCTAGTCGATGGCATAGTTATAAGGATACCTCTAAGAACCTAAACAGGCAGGGAGTCTGGAGGAAGATGTTGTATAAATCGCGTAACCCCTAGATTTATACAACATCTTCCTCCAGATAAAAAACAAACGTGGGAACTCTAAAAATAAGCGCAGCGTAGCTTTTAGAGGCTCCCTTAATGTCTTACAAAATATAATCGTTGCATTCTACTTTACCTGCGTCTATTTTTGGTATTTTTCGATCAGTGTTTGCTGGGCGTTAAACGGCGTTGTTTCTTCGTTTTGGTGTTGAATATAATCGCCGTTCGAACAAAGTTGCCAGCTATTAGTATCTTTCAAATAAATATTTAAACCTTCTTCAAATACGCGTTTAGCAAGCTCTGGATCGCGGATAGGGAAGCATGTTTCGACACGAGACAATAGGTTGCGACTCATCCAATCTGCACTAGCGAGCCAAATAGTTGGTTGATCATTATTTTGGAAGTAAAATACACGGTGGTGCTCTAAAAAGCGTCCCAAAATAGAG
The DNA here is from genome assembly GCA_964606405.1 of uncultured Francisella sp. Taxonomy (GTDB): domain Bacteria; phylum Pseudomonadota; class Gammaproteobacteria; order Thiomicrospirales; family Thiomicrospiraceae. The sequence continues at coordinate 6,337 of CAZSGH010000023.1, read as the reverse complement.
CGCACACGGATGTTTTCAGATAACCCTGCAACGCCCGGGCGTAGGCTGCATAATCCTCGTACAATTAAATCAATCTGTACGCCGGCTTGACTCGCTGTGTAGAGCGCTTCGATCACGTCGCGTTGTTGTAGCCCATTCATTTTTGCTACAATTCGGGCAGGTTTGCCAGCCAGCGCATTGGTCGTTTCTTGAGCAATTGCTGCTTTAATATTGCGGTGTAGGCTGTGAGGTGCTTGCCAGAGAACTTCTAAATCGGTGGCATTCGCAAAACTGGTGAGCTGCTGAAAAATACGATTGACATCACGCCCGATGTCTGCGGCGCTGGTCATTAACCCAAAATCGGTATAAACACGAGCGGTACCAGCATGATAGTTGCCTGTTCCTAAGTGTGTGTAATAGCGCAAGCCGTCGGTTTCTTTACGCAAGACAGAGATCATTTTAGCATGTGTTTTATAACCAACAACACCGTAAACAACATGTGCCCCTGCCTCTTGTAGGCGAGTGGCTTGTTGAATATTGTTGTCTTCATCGAAGCGTGCGCGTAGTTCGATAACGGCAGTAACTTCTTTGCCTCGCTTAGCTGCTTGTTCAAGCGCCTCGACAATCGCTGAGTTAGTGCCTGTACGATAGAGTGTCATACGAATGGCGAGTACTTGGTCGTCGGATGCCGCTTGACGAATGAAGTTAACCACTGGCGCAAAAGATTGGAAGGGGTGATGTAGCAAAATGTCTTGTGCTTTTAGTGTGTCAAAAATACTGCACGTTTTGCATTCTAAACTGCCCGCATCTTCAAATATGCTTGGAATGCTCGGTGTGTAGGGTGTAAACACTAAGTCGGGACGGTTGCTGACCATATCGGGAATAGCAGATAATCGATGTAAATTAACAGGGCCGTTGACCTTAAATAAAGCATTGGTAGGTAGTCGGAATCGTTGTAATAAATAGTCAGCAACACTATCAGGACAATTGTCAGCAACTTCTAAGCGAACGGCATTGCCGTATTTTCGTGATGATAATTCGCCTTGTAGTGCTGTCAGTAAATCATCTACTTCCTCTTCGTCAACAAATAGATTAGAGTTGCGGGTGACACGGAATTGATAGCAGCCTTTAACCATCATACCAGGGAAGAGTTTTTGTACGTTGGCATGGATGGCAGAAGACAGAAAAATGAAATCGTGTGCACTTCCTGTAATGTTTTCGGGTAGTTGAATGATGCGCGGTAACGCGCGAGGTACTTGTACCACGGCTAGCTCACCGAGACGTCCAAAAGCATCTCGTCCTTCCATCGGGACAATAAAGTTAAGAGACTTATTCAATAAGCGAGGGAATGGGTGCGATGGGTCTAGTCCGAGCGGCGTTAGCAGTGGTTGTAGCTCGTTATCGAAATAATCAGCAACCCATTCTGTAATGGCATTTGTCCAGCGATCTCGGCGTAAAAAACGTATGCCAGCGTTTTCGAGTGCTGGCAAAACGGTGTTTTGCAGTGCGTCGTACTGGTCATTAACCAATTTGTGCGCTGTTTCGTTGACGAGAGCAATGGCATCAAGTGGACGCATACCATCTGGTTTTGTACGTGCGTCTGGGTCTTTGGCCAATTCGAGTAGGCTAGCGTAGCGAATCTCAAAAAATTCATCAAGATTGCTGGATGAAATGCATAAGTAACGCAATCTTTCCAGTAATGGAAAACGCTCATTACTTGCCATGCTCAGCACGCGGCGATTAAACGCTAATACCGAAGTTTCTCTGTTAATGAAGGGGTTGTAGCTGGTATCGATGGCAGAGCAGGTGGGCATATTCATGATGTTTTTCTCTTGTAATTCTATTCTATGATTATCGCATGAATGCGTGACAATTGGATGACAGCGAGCAGCAAAAATGCATGTTCTATCATAAGTCATTATAATGTTAACTTTATTAAGTTTAATTAGTGCGTTTTATGCCTAAAGAACCTATAAAAACTGCGTGTTGCTTGTTTATTATAATCCCCTTTCGCTGTTGGGGTTTTTAGAGGTGCGCCCTAGTATGTGTCAGCTGTTTTATGTCATTGGTCCTTCTGGAGCGGGTAAAGACTCGCTGATGCTGGCTGCACGACAATCACTGGATGGCGAGAAGTTTGCATTTGCTCATCGATATATTACGCGCCCCGCAGATGCTGGCAGTGAGAATTTTGTAGCTCTGAGCAGAGCGGAGTACGCGGTGCGTCATGCTCATGGATTGTTCTGGTTGACTTGGACATCACATGATTTGCAGTATGCAATTGGTCGTGAGGTGTTGTCGTGGTTGCAATCTGGCTTAACGGTGATTGTTAATGGCTCTCGTGAATATTTGTCGCAAGCACAGAAGCTATGTGAGTTGTCAGATGTTCAACTGATTCCTGTATGGGTGCATTGTGATTCTCAGGTATTGGCACAACGCTTGCGCGCAAGAGGGCGTGAAACAGCACCCCAAATTGAAGAACGTCTCGTAAGAGCTGCACAATTTTCTGCGCCAGATGGCGCATTAGTGATTGATAATTCTGGTTCGCTACAACAAGCTTTGGCGCAATGGCTTCCTTCTTTAAAACAGAGGGCGTGCGATGCTTGAACTATTGTTAACTGCCGTTGTGGTCGGCTTCTTAGGGGGCGTACATTGCTTGGGCATGTGCGGTCCTTTGGCGGGTGCATTTACCTTTTCATTAGCAGGGGATATTCAGAAAAGCCCCGTTGGTGTGGTAAAAATGCAGTTAGCTTATAACCTAGGTCGCGTGACGAGTTATGTTATTTTGGGTGTGATTGCTGGCATTGTCGGCATGGTGCTGGTAGAGGCGGGTTCTTTATTGTCTATGCAGCGCTGGTTGTTGGCCTTTGCTGGGGTGTGGATGTTGGTGTTAGCGGCTTGGTTGTTGGGCTGGTCATCGTTGCCTTCACGATTGGAGCGCTTAGCGGGCGGCTGGTGGGCAGGTGTTTCGGCACGTTGGCGTGCGAGGTTTTTACCTGTGCGTCGATTAACCGGTGCTTATTTATTTGGCTTGTTGTGGGGATGCTTACCCTGCGGGTTGGTTTATTCAACCTTGTTGTTGGCGCTATCAAGTGGCTCTTGGCTCGACGGTGGTCTGGTTATGTTGGCGTTTGGTCTGGGAACTTTGCCCAATCTTATGTTGATGGGTGTGAGTGCTTTTTGGTTGACACGACTACAGCAGCAGCGCTGGTTGCGTCGAGTTGCTGCAGCGGGTATTGCTGTCTTTGGTGGGTTGACGTTATGGCAGGCATTTATGGGTTCTGTTTGGGTGGGGGTGACATAAAATGACTTCTTGTTGGCGCTGTTTCGCTCCTGTTTCGCCCTATGCCGCCGTTGCGCTAGCCTTGATGGCTTGGTGGTTGAGTTTGCCCAATATACGAGATACCCAGGCGCAATTGTTATTGGCAGAGTCACCTATCACGCAAGAAACGATTGCGCTAGATGCTTCTGAAAATGATGAAGTCGCCTTAACTGTTACCTTAGTACCTGCTCCTAATTTTGCTTCGATTACGTTATCAGATGCGCGTAAGCAGTCATTTGTTGCCTCACTGTTGCCGTTAATTAGTCAAGAGAACGCGATGATCGCTACGCAGCGTAAAGAGGCTGTTCGTTTGTATGCTCTATGGCAAAAAGGTAAATTGTCGCTAGATCAAAAAGAATGGCTTGTTGATATTGCAACGAACTATGAAGTTGAAATAGAACGAAAGGGCTTCGCGCTAAATTTTTGGCAGAACCTACTACATCGTTTGGATGGTGTTCCTCCCTCGTTAGTATTAACGCAAGCAGCCATTGAAACAGGGTGGGGAACCTCTCGTTTGGCAAAAGATGCTAATAACTTTTTTGGTATTATGTGTTTTAAAGAAGGTTGTGGTGTCAAAAGTGTAGGCTCATCGGGCGAGTTTCGTCGTTTTGATAACGCTCAAGCGTCTGTGGCAGCGTATATGCGCATTTTAAATACCAAAGGTGCTTACCGAGCTGCGCGTATGGAGCGTATGCGCAATCGACTATTGGGCGAAGTTCCTTCTGGGTTGGCTTTAGCGAAGACCTTATTAAGTTATTCGGAGTTAGGACAGCGTTATGTTAGTTTTTTGATTAAAATTATGCATGAAAATCAGCTAGAAGATTACGATGGTGCTGATGCTCCCTTATCTGTTGAGGTGACCGCTGTGCCAGATGCAACTTCGTTAACGCAGACAAAAGTTAAATAAAGAGTAATAAAACATGTGGATCGTGACATTGAAAGCTTGGTTAGATCCAGCGATTTTTGGTTTATTGGGCTTAATGAGTTTTTTATGGTTGTGGGCTGTCATTGAGCGCTTATGGTTTTACCGTGGGTTAAAGGGTAGCTTGATGCAATTTGCGACGCCAGAGTCATTGCAAATTGCCTTAACAGAAAATTTAACCTTGATTGCAACTGTCGCCTCGAATGCGCCGTATGTGGGTTTGCTTGGTACCGTATTGGGTGTATTGGTCGCATTTTTTGATTTGGCGCAGGGCGGAAAATTTGATACTGCGGCCGTAATGCTGGGTTTAGCCTTTGCACTCAAGGCAACTGCTGCTGGCATTTCATTGGCAATTTTAGGTATGTTTAGTTACAACACATTGAACCGTAAAGTAGAAGTATTAACCTTGCGCTGGCAAGAAGTACGTCGCTTACAACAATAGGGCGCTTCTAAAAACCCCTCTTCGTGGTATTTTTAGCATCCCTAAGTTATTGACCTCTGGTGGAAGGGCTTAAGTTTAGTGGTTACATGCAATATTTAGTGCATCCCTTCCCCCAGACCCCCAACCCTTTAGGTTATTAGATATCCGCAATAGTTCAAACCAATTAAGTGTTAAAAATATGGCAATGAAAAAATTTGATGAAATTAATGTTGTTCCTCTAATCGACGTAATGCTCGTGTTGCTGGCAATGGTGTTAGTAACAGCAACGTTTGTTGTACAGCAGCAATTAGATGTTGATTTGGCAACGGCAGAACATGGTAGTGCGGTGCAAGCGCAGGGTGAGCGTCTTGCGCTTACACTAGATCGGACAGGGGTGATTCGTGTTGCAGGAGAGGTTGTTGCTCTCGATGCTTTAGCAACGCGGATGGCAGCAGTTGGACGCGAAACGGCTGTTGATGTTTTTATCGATCAACAGTGTGTTTTTGGTACGGTTGTGAGTGTGCTTGATGTGCTACAGGGGATGAAGTTGCCCCTATTGTCCGTCCATACTCAGCCCAAATAATGCGTATTGAATGACACATTTATCTCATTTTCAGCGTACTGGTTTATCGTTTCTAATGACACTGTTGGTTTATGGTGCCATTGCGTTGTTATTACTCAGTCCTTGGTACCAAACAGAAGTGATAGAACCCTTAAAGGATGTCACCCCCCTCATGCGCTTAATAACACAGGTGTCCGTAGTAGAGACACCACAACCAGCTTCTGAGTCAGCATCCTTAACGCCTGTACAACAGCGTCGCGTCATTATGCAACAACCTGCTCCCGCCGCACCAAGAAAGGCGATGACAGAGCGTAAGGCACATAAAGCCGTTGCCACTAAGCCGCAACCAAATATCCCAGCAAGCACGAGAGATCAAGTCGCAGTGGCATTACCGACAGCGCCACAACAACCAGAAGCCGTTACGTCGGCATCGGTAACGAGTCAGACGCAAGTAACTAGCGATTTATCGGCTCAAACGCCTAGCTTGTCCGCTTCTGCGATTAAAGATATTGCTGCGGCCTATCGCTCAATGGTGCATGGTCGGATTGCGGCACTACAGCAATACCCAGTGTTGGCGAAGCGAATGGGCGAAGAAGGGACGGTGTTGGTGCGTTTTACCATTTTGGCGTCGGGTAAAATCAGCAATGTTGTGATTATGGAGTCGAGTGGATCACAGAGTTTAGATGTCGCTGCCGTCGATATTTTTATGCAAGGGCTTAATGGTCAACTCCCGCCGATTCCGCCAGAGTTGAATAAAAGCGAGTGGACGTTGTCGTTGCCGATTCGTTATCAGTTGCAGTAAGACTCATGGTGTTGTCATCTTGTGTTGTTATTGATCGTTAAAATTATTTGCAAAATAAAGGACAAAAATGTTGACTCGTCGCATATATATATATAGTTCTTAGCGTGCGTCAAAAAATCAGAATAGGGTGCTAAGTGTTAAATTTTATTATTTTTGTAGTTGCTTTTGTTATTTTCACTTCATCTGCAATGGCTGCAACACAGCCAAATATTGGCGCAGAAGAAAGGCTAGTAAAGTTAATTGCACAAGACTTAGAAAGCAAATACGATATTCAATCTCTAAAAAAATTGGCTACAGTTAAAAAAATGATCGACTATCAATATGTATTAGAC
>CAZSGH010000022.1:26791-43771 GCA_964606405.1 uncultured Francisella sp. | reverse complement strand
TGAAATGCTTCAACAACATCAGCACCACAAACAACACTGCAAACCATGCAAATGACTTGGCAACCAAACCAGCTAACCGATCAATCATCAAATTCTCCGCAAGATACCATCGGTTTTAACCGTGGGAGGGATAGCGTCCTGTTCTCTGCTATCTTTGTTAATGAATAACCGTAACCATCGTTACGGCTTATTATGGTGCAATGTTTGTGGCTAATGCCTTGCACTGTTTCAGTGCTGGTGGTGATGTTAATGCTGCCTGTTGCTCTGACAGCGACACGTCCAACATACACACCAACCTTCTTGCCGTTAGTGACCGTTGCTTTGACCATATCGCCAGTAGCAAAACCCTGTACTGACTTCTGGCGCATCAAATATCCACGAGGAAATCCGTACTTATTCAGTCTGGTGCGCTGATACGAACCACGCCCCATTGCTTTGATGGTTAGCACCGGCTTTTGCCAGTCAACAACGGGCTTTTCTATCACACCCACACACACCGCATCTAAGCAGTGCTCTTTAGGTATTTGCTGCTGCTGGCGTGTTAACTTCGTCTGTGCGCCTGTGCTTGTTTGTACAGGAAGTCCTGTTAGCGTCAAATCCTTAACCAAACGGTTGCGAGTAGCATTGACTGCTGCTGCGTTTTTTAACGAACCAGTCTTGCCGCTTGCAACGCGCTTAATTCCTGCTTTGCGGCCAGTATCAAGTTTGTTGTTACCGAGTCTTGCTGACCACTGTTCTAAGCTGTCAGCATCTTTGTGTTGATTGCAAGTTTTGCACGATAACGTTAAGTTCTTAATGCTATTCGTTCCACCTTTGCTTTTTGGGTGAATGTGCTCCACTTCAAGAGCTGGGTCTTTGGATTCACCACCACAATACACACAAGTGCGATTGTGTTTTTCTAATAGGTACTCTTTAACGGTATAACCTGCAAGCGTTCCTTGCTGATAACCAACGCCTGAGATGGAGGCATCTTCCATCAACTGCATGTCGAACTTAACGCTTTCGACCACAATTTCACTGATCGGTGCTAAGCGTGAAAGCTTGTTGGTTAATGATAAAGTGGTATCAACACGGTGTTGCAGTGAAGGCGGCAACCAGCCTTCTTTACGAGTACGATTATTAAATCGTGCTGGTCGATACCACAATTGAGCCCTTCTTCTGCGTCGCATTGAACGACGAGCTTCCAAAGCATCTTTAATTAACTGACCACGATGTTTTAAATGGAATAGGGATAAAACTTTAATCCGATCTTTTAACAGAATAACCAAAGCGACCCCTGTTACCTTACTACCAGGATCGAGCTTAATCTGAATAGGCTGTACTGATCCACTTGCACGATTCTTTAAGCGAATGGTGAACGGATACAGTTTATGCACCACAGCAAGTTTGCGACTCAGTAACAACCGAGCACGTTTCTCGCTACAAGGCATTAGTGCCTGCTTCTTTTTGTTTAAAACCAATACCGACATGGTATCTCCTAAATAATGTCCTTACGGACCTAGTAACGCTCGGCATCACTACCGAGTCTCCCTTCGAGGGTGGCTGTAACTGGCTCCTGTATTACTACAGCGACTAAAACCTTCGGCACTTACCCTATGCCAGCATGATCCTAATCTTTTAGAGCTTGGAACTAAGGAAGCATTCCAAGGTAAATCTTAACGACCCATTACACTCTGCTGCTATCCGTAGACAGCCCTCTGGTCAATTGGCTTTCGTGTTTCCACTCAAGCCCCTAGTTTTAAATATGGAGGTTATTGACTGAGGCTATTGTCTAAGAGGCTATTGTCTAATAAAAAAAACAATCAAATAGTTTGAAAAGTGGGTGTTTTGTGCCGCTTTTCGGCTAATGGAAATAAAAAACGATTAATACAATATGTCCATAGTTTTAAATTTGTTGGTTAATTAGGTGCTAAAAAATTATTGTTCAATCGTGGTATTTACTTTGTTAATGCTGAACACCGTTGAAGCAAAACAAATTCCTAATCCGTACCCTGCTTGCTTCGATAGCGCTGCCAAGCACGTTGGTGTATCGCCACTGCTTTTGTCCTCATTAGGATGTGTTGAGTCTAAATTTAATGCCCGTGCGATCAATCGTGCCAACAAGGATGGCAGCGCTGATTATGGTTTGATGCAAATCAACTCTGGCGAGTTGCCACGATTGGCGCAAAAAGGTATTGGGGTTGAGCAACTCATGGAGCCTTGTACCAATATCCAAATTGGTGCCGAAGTGTTGGCGCAAAAGATTAAATCTAAAGGTGATACTTGGCGTGCTGTTGGTGCCTATAACGCAGCTTCTGAGAATAAGCGTCAAACCTACTCTTGGAAAGTTTACAAAGTCATGAAGGCTGGGGTGTGCGCATGAACAGCTATCTCAAAAAACTACCCTTTATGATATTAATGGGAACGATCACTGGATGTTCATCATCCAACGTACTAAATACCACACCGGTTTCAATCAAGGCATGGCAAATCTGCCCAAATCATGGCCAGAATGACGGCTTCTCTATGCAGAACAATGCATGTGAACCAACAGTCAAAACACCGATGACGCTAACAGTTAGAAGCGCACCATTGGCACCATTGTTAGCATCTAATCCAATTGAAGCTAATGAAAATAAAGATAATCTGGATTTAACACTGTACTTTGATGTTGGTTATTCAAAGTTGTCTCGCGACATGGTTAATACAGTTAAAACTTGGGTAAAAAATTATCGCCAATTGATTAAAGGTAAAAGTCTACTCATTACAGGTTACACAGATCCTACTGGGCCTAAAGACATTAATAATTTGTTGGCGCAACAGCGTGCAAATGCAGTCTCTGACTTATTGGTTCAAATGGGGGTATCTCAAAAACAGTTTACGATTAAGACCATGCCCGATTGTTGCCGTGCGGGTGCGGAATCTATTGAGTTTGCACGGCAACGTAAAACTACCGTTGAAGTTAAGGAGTAATACTCGATGTCAACACCTGAAAACGAGCCAGATATGAAGCTGGCTGAGCGCAAAAAACCAGAGCTACTAGACCTATTTGTCTTTGGTGCTGGCATTTTTGCTGGTATGTATTTTTCATCTGGTCAAATCACACCAGACACAATCTCAGGCATGTGCTTTGGGGTAATGTTGGGTTGGATTGGCTACAAAACCTATCACCAAACAAAGGGGGTCTAACAATGCAATTAACTGCAAACATGTCATTAGGCGCACTGCATGACGAGCAATTTAAAAAACAAGCGTTTAAGGCAATCAAATTAAGTATGTTAGGTGCGCTCATTGTCGCTCCTTTAGCTGCTGGCTTAGTCGAAGCAGCAACAACTGCTTCCATGACAACGATCTATACGTCGGCAACCACTAATTTAGGTGGCGGTGCAAAAGTAGCCGGCTATTTAGGTGGTATTTTTGCCTTAATCGTTGCGGGTTACACAGGTAAATGGCCACTGGCTTTAGGCATGGGAGCTGGCACCATTGGTGCGGCTAACTGGGCGTCGTTCAACGATACTATTTTTGGTGCTTTGGTTTAACTGATATGGCCGACTTTAATAAATCCTATATCCCAAAGAACTTGGATGTTCCCGAAAAGTTTTTAATTTGGGGTTATGACCAGCTCGCATTTTTTGTCATTGGCTCCTTCATTGGCAACATGATTAGCGGTATTAACACGGCCATTGTGTTAGGGATTGTTACAGCTTGGCTTTACAGTAAATTTTTACGAAGAGGTGCGCATCCAAGTTTTTGGAAGCACCTCTTATTCTGGTTCTTGCCTGAAAGCTTTGGCAGCATTTTTAACAAGGGCCAAAAGTTAAAAAAGACACCTCCTAGCGTACTCCGGAGATGGATATTGTGATCAAGCCGTATGAAGAGGGTGAATACGATTCACTAAAAAAGCAACTTAGATTTACACAAGCAGCATTATTGATGGCGCTAGTTGTTGTCATTGGATTTACGTTCAAAATGCTTTTTCTCGAAGATGATTGGGTAACTATTATCCCGCCAACATTGGATGAACCAATGTCAATATCGCGTAAGAACCCCAGTCCCGACTCATTAGAAAAAAATGGTTGGTACATATCAGAATTAATGAATACGGTAACCCCTAGTACGGTTGCTGATCAACAACAAAAAGTGATGAGGTATGTACATCCAAGTTTGCACGGTGAAATGCAGCGCAAGCTTGAGGAATCAAAAGACTTCATCGTAAAGAATAATTTATCTCAAATTTTTGAGCGTCGTACTGAAAAAGTCAATCTCATGAATCTTACTGTCATTTATCTGGGAACGCTTACCAGTTATGTCGGCGATAAGCGCCTAGAACCTAAAGAAATTGCATTTAAAGTGTCCTTTGCTTGGGAAGGCCATAAGTTGTACATCAAAGCGGCTCACGAAGTACCAATGAATGAAGGGACGGTAAAACTACCATGACTCAATTAACAATTAAAAAACATATCGGCGCACTGCTTAGTGCTTTGACGATGCTTTTAGTGCTGGATGCATCAGCTGAGCAAGTTGTGATGCTTGATACTGGGTCAACCCCTAACGTATCTATTACTGCCAAACACCCATTCTTGGTCGAATTCGCAGTTGGAAAAGTTTATCGAATTGATGGACGAAACGGCATTGATTGGACAGTGGACGAAGAAACTGGTGTCATGAAAGATTTAGGTAAAGTGGTTGTAGAGCCTATCACCGACAAACCTTTCTCTTTAATTGTTACTCGTGATGATGGACGCTCTTTCCAGTTGCAGCTTAATCCTATTAAGACTGGTGGCTCTGAACACTTAGTTCTTAAATCTGCATTAGCAAGTGATAGCGATACTGTTTTGGAAGATGCTCGCCTGATGAATAATCTTGTTAACGCCAAGAGCAGAGACAAAACGATACGTATGATGGTTGAAGCAATGGCTAAGGATGTTAAAGCCAAAGGATTTTCCCAAACAAAAACAGAGCAAGTTGTTTCATTATGGCAAGAAGCAAATGTCGTCGAGACCAGCATTTGGAAAGGCATGGGTATCAAAGGTAAAGTGTGGATGCTAACGAATGTTTCTGGTCAAGAAATGACACTTGATGAACGTGAATTTTATTTCGACCAAGTAGCTGCCGTTGCTATTGTGAAACCAGTGCTTCAGCCCGGCGAATCAACGAAAGTGTTGATGGTTATGGAGACTGCTAAGAAATGAGCGATAGCAACACATACGAAAACCCTAATACAGCCGCTAAAAAACGTCAAAATGCAATTGCTGTTGGTGCTGTTCTTGGCTTCGCTGGCTTGATTTGGATTGGACTTACACTAACCGATGATAGTAAACCGCAGCAAACAGTAGATGTTGCGGCGAAAAAAGCAGAAGAAGTTAAACAAATTTCATCCCCAGGTAGTACAGCTAATCCTTCACAAGTATGGATGGCAAGATCGGCAAATGAAATTGATAGCGTCAAAAAGCAAGTGGCTGACTTATCAAGTCAACTAGAGAAGCAAGCTGCTTTATCTGTCAAAATGGATGAGCAAAATAAACTCTTACTGGAAGCTCAGAGAAAACTGGAAGAAGAACGTATTGCAATCGAAAAAAGTAAAACCGAATCACCTTCGCCCTCTACCGCTGTGACAGTCGATACGAACACTCCATCAGCAGCTACAGCACAACCAACCCAATCATCGGTTAGGCCACCATTTACACCGATGCAACAAATGAACACACCGCCTTCCGTTCAGGTAAATACCCAATATTATGGGCAGCCACAACAAACCAATACCAATAACGGTGTAGTTCAGGGCAATGGTTATCCACCTGGACTACCTAACGCTCTAACGCCACAGCGTCGCGGCGGTGTTGTTGTAAGTGAGTTAAAACCTAAACTATCTAAGGTTTCTGAAGTTGAAAATAATGCCAACTCTCCAAAACCAAAAAGACGTAAAGCGAGCGATTTTTTAACGTCCACAACATTTACAAAAGCCACAGTTTTAGGTGGCATGTATGCACCTACTGGTGGACAAGCTCAACAAAACCCAGCGCCAGTTCTGTTTTTGGTTAGTGATTTGAGCCAAATGCCTAATGAGTATCAAGCAGATCTGAAAGGTTGCATGGTGCTAGGTTCTGCAGTTGGCGATAAAACAACAGAACGCGCCAAAATTAGGCTTATGAACATTTCTTGCGTTAATCAGGAAGACGAAGAGGTTATTTCCGAACCCGTTACAGGTTATGCCCTAGGCGAAGACTCAATGGAAGGTATTCGCGGTCAAATGATTGTGCGTTCTGGTGATTCACTCTCAATGGCAATTATGGCTGATGTCGTTGGTGGATTTGGTCGTCAGTTGCAATATCAGTCGATGCAAACATCAATAACACCTTTTGGACAGACATCAACCATTGATCCTGGTAAAGCACTAGAGTCTGGTGCTGGTGCTGGTTTTGGTCAAGCAGCACAACGATTAAGTCAATATTACATCAAGCTCGCGGAAGACCTGTTCCCTGTTATTGAGATTAATGCATTACGCACTGCCCACCTTGTATTCACGAAAGGCGTTGACTTGATGGCTGACTACAAAGAACCAACGAATACCATAAACGATGGCTTTGCAGGGATTGTGAACAAGCCAACACCTCCGATTTATGGTGCATCCAATCCAAATGTGATGATGGGTCAAATGGCTGGCAATGCCATCGCTAGCCAACTATCGCAACAAAACCTACAGCAGTAATATTTGAGGAAAAAAGCATGTTTACAAAAGCAATTAAAACCCCATTGGCAATTGCGCTACTTACTGTCTTATCACTGCCCGTTATGGCGGACGAAGTAACAAAGGCGGCAGTTCAAGCCAAATTCCCTGCTACACCGATTACCGACGCTAGTCCTGTTGCAGACTTCCCAGGACTAATAGAATTAGTTGTTGGAAATCAGATTTTCTATACAAATTCAGATAGTTCTCGTTTATTGATCGGTCATATTTTTGACCCAAAAACAAACACTGACTTAACACAGCAAAAGATTGAACAGCTACATAAAGAACAAATTGCTAAACAACAAGCAGAACTAGAACGCATCAAAAAACTCAGCGTTGATTGGAGCAAGCTACCACTAAAAGAAGCTATCGTCATCAAAAAAGGTAAAGCTGAACGAACAATGGCTGTTGTTGCATCACCAGATTGCGGTTTTTGTACAAAGCTGGAACAAAATATTGAAAAAATGGACAACATTGCCGTCTACGTTTTCATTTTAGGTAAAACTCCAATCGCAGAAAAAATACTGTGTGCCCCTGATAAAAGTAAGGCTTGGCAGGCTTATATGTTAAACAAGACATCGCCTGATAGTCATCCTCAAGCAACCACTTGTAACGCTAATGATGCATTAGAAAAGTTTGAGCAGGTAGCTAATCAATACCGACTTTACGGTACACCTGCACTGATAGCCAAGAACGGCAAGGTTAACCCTGGATACATGGAGCTATCTGATCTTGAGTCATGGCTGAATGAGAATGGAAAAGCATTGAGCACATCTAAACCTCGCGTCTGGGAGAAGAAGTGATGATTAAATCCACGATGATGCTTTTACCCGCACTGGCACTTTGCTTGTCTGGTTGTTCGGTAACTGGTTTAGGTGGCAAAAGCTCTTTTTCATGCGGCGCTCCCGAAGGCAGCAACTGTCGTAGCCTAGATCAAGTATACGATATTGCATCTTCTGGTGAATCGCTACCCGCAACAAAGACAGAGAACACGCCATTATCAGACAACGACAAGTCTATCATTGCTCCCAAGAGTCGTTTCGTCCATGGTGGTGTTACCTCGGGAATGCCAATACGATCAGAACCTGTTGTTATGCGCATTGCGATGTTTCCTTGGAGTGATGCTGATGGTGTATTACACGATATTTCATATCAATATGTTACGCTCAGTACTGGCGATTGGTTAATAGAACACAATAAAGCCAATCTTCGAACCAGTGTATTTTCGCCACTAGCACCGAAGCCTGCACCGATTGTAGGAGACAAGTAAGTTATGCGCGGTGAAGTCACCACTACTGATCGCGTGCTCGGTCAGGTCAAAGGATTCTTTTCGGAAATATTCGATGCCGTTAAAGAACAGTTTGAACCGACGGATGCGGAAAAAGAGAAGGCCTTCTTTGATGCTGTAAACAACGTTCCACGTTTGCGTCAACTATTACCCTACGCTGGTTACCAAGAAGATACTGGCCTGTTTGTTGTTGATGACGGGGCCGACGGTCAGTGTTTGGGATTTGTTATTGAGTTTGACCCTCAAACAGGTGCCAACGAGGATATGGAATCTGTATTACAACAGATATTTCGTATGGGACCTGCTGATACTGGTGTTCAGGTGATGATGTTTGGTTCTCCAAATATTGAAAAAAACCTACACCAGCAGGCGATGATGACCCAATCCGAAGATCCTATACATCATGATATTTTACGTTTTCGCCATAATTACTTACGCAGGTTAACGACTAAAAGTTTATTGGATACTGGGTCATATCTCTTGCGTGACTTTCGCTCTTGGGTAGCGGTAACTGTGCCAGTAAATGATGTAAGAAGGGTTGGCGATCAAGATATGGTCACTAACCTTCGTGAAAGTATTAAGGGTGTCTTGCAATCCGCACACTTAGGTGGATGGGTGTGGGAACCAAGCGATCTAATTGAATTTCTGCTTGATGTAACAGATCACCGACGCCTCTATCTAAAACATCCAGAAGAAAAGGATCGTTACGACGAGGGCCGATTCATCCGAGACCATGTTCGCAGTGGCGGCATGACAGACATAAAACAGGATGAGTTAGTCAATTGGTGGCCAGAACATGACTTAAGAACCAGAACAATTGGCATGAGTGCTATTTCATATCCAGAACAATTCGAGTTGTATCAATCCTCTGGCATGATTGGCAGCTACTTTGATGAGGTGCTGGCCTACCCTTGCCCATTCTTGATCACACTTGGTTCTTGGGCACTCAACAAAAATTCAGCAAAGCAAACTGCGCTTTTCAAAAAAAGCCGTGCGCAAAAACTACACGAAGGACCGATGGGCAATATGCTGCCTGAGATTAAGCAAAACCTTGACGACTGGGATGGCATGATTCGTGCGATTGACGCAGGGTTCGTATCTGTTCGCATGTTCCATCAGGTTCTATTGTTTGCACCAGACAAAGGAGCGGCGCAAGTCGTACAAAAAGTAGAGTCTATTTGGCGTTCTCTTGGATTTACAATGCTGCCCGATACGTTTGAGCAAGGACAAGCATTTTTTTCTAGCCTCCCAATGAACCTAACACAGGGAATGCAGGACGACTTAGTGCTTCATGGACGAGCTGGCACTAAATATTCAAACAATGCCATTGCGACAAGCCCTGTTGTTGGTGAATGGAAAGGAACCGGAACGCCATCAATGATCTTGTTCGGTCGTCGAGGACAGTGCGTTAATTTTGACCCTTACGATAACAAAGAGGGCAACTACAACGTTAACGTGGCTGGTTCGCCTGGGTCTGGTAAGTCAGTTTTTATGAATGAGTTTCAGCGCTCATTTATTGCGCAAGGCGGTCGCGTATGGAACTTCGATTCTGGCTACTCATACGTTAAGTTGAATTCGGTACTTAAAGGTCAGTATATTCAGTTTACGAATGACTCTAAGATCAATTCTAATCCGTTTACCCACGTTAAAGACATAGAAGATGAGATGGATGCTCTGGTATCCATTTTTACTGCGATGATTTCTGAAAAAGGAGACTTACCAGACTTTCAACGAGCTGTTCTTAAGGGCACTATTTTTAAAGTGTTTTCTGAATATGGTACCGATGCAACACCAACGAATGTGTGGTTAGCACTAAAGGACTGGCGTAATGACGACGGTGCCAAAGATAATCGTGTCTCTGACATGATTCAGCAACTTGAGGATTGGACTATTCATGGCACGTTGGGGCGCTGGATGAATGGTCGTTCAAATATCAATTTTGATAACGATTATGTCCTTTTAGAGTTGAACGAGCTTAAAAACAAAGCGATGTTACGTAACGTCATCATGAATCAAATGACGTTACGAATCACGCAAGAAATGTTCTCAGATCGTGAGCGTCGTAAGCTGATGCTAATGGATGAGGCCTGGGATCTCATGCAGGGCATGAATGGTGACTTTATGGAAGACTTAGTGCGTCGCGTTCGCAAGCAAAAAGGTTCTCTCACAGTCGGCACTCAAGGTATTAATGACTTTTACACTAAGTCAGATGCCTCTCGCGTTGTTTATGAGCAATCAGATACCACAATGCTATTCCGTCAAAAGGCTGAGTCGTTAATGGGGCTTGAGAAAGACAGCCGCCTTTCTGCTTCGCCTTATGATTTGCGAGTTATTAAGTCTCTTAGAACCATTCGCTCTGAGTTTTGGCCTAATAGAAATGATCCAGATAATAATTATCGGGGTGGTTACTCTGAGGTATTTATTAAATCTGCGAGCCATAAAGGAATGGGAAGACTTATTTTAGATCCCTATTCACTACTACTTTACTCTTCTTTACCAGAAGACTTTACTGCAGTAGATGCAAAATTAAAACAAGGGTTAGCAGTCAATGAAGCAATTAAAGCAGTGTTAGCAGATCGAGGGGTCAGGGTATGAAAATTGAAATAGATAACGAAATTATGCACCTCGTTGCAAAGGTAATTGGCATCGTATTTTTTATTGGTTTACTCGTATTCACTGTACCAAAAACAATTGATGGTGTTTCTGGTTTGTTGCAACCAACCATAGCCATAATCAACACCAATGCTCTTCTCACCGAAAAAGGTGACAGCATTAAGCAACGACTGATCGACGCAAGAACAGATGACGAACGTGCTTTGGTTATGTCCGAGATGAATCAGTTTGGTGAACAACTCAATCAATGGCTAGACAAGCGTGTTCCTTATATTTGTGGCAAAAACTGTATTGTTCTCGACGAACGCATGGTGATTCGTGGTGCAAAGATGGATTTAACGCAGGCTTTTCGTGACGAGCGCCAACCCATAAACTTCAACGTCAACCAAAATAACAAATAAGCGGAGCAGAGAATGACGACCGACACTCAAACACAACCAACAGCCAATCAACCTAAGGACACTTCTAAGCAGTCACACTGGGCTATTCGTATTGTCGGTGAAGGGTTAATTGTCGGCGCTTTGACAACTGCCCTTATACTCGCTTTGTTGTGGTTTGGAAACTAAGCGTATGGTTCACCGCTTGATATTCGTCGCGCTGACATTCGTTGGGCAAGCACAGGCTTATGATGCATTCAACTACCCTTCCCCATTTCAGTGTAATGGTGAAAGTAAGTGGCTATGGTACTGTGACGAAGTGCCCGAGAAAAAACCAAAGCCAGCGCCAATCGTACCGCAGAAGGTGTTACCGCAGGCAGAAAAACCTAAAGAGGTCATTATCAGCAAACCTCGCGCTCCTGAAATAGAGGCATATGACAAGCTTAAAAAGGACATGGATGATGCAATAAAGATTGCCACCATGAACCCAACAGAAACCAATCTGAAACGGTTAATTGAGTTAAATGAAGAGATTGGTGGCAGGTCGTCAAAAGTTGCTGACGTCGGCAAGCGTGTTTATTGGCAGAATCCAGAGTTAGATTATTCGCAGAAGTTTCCAACATCGGATATTGCTAAGACGGCACAACGTGAACAGCTCCGTCAAAAGAAACGCCAAGTATTTGAACAGCTAGCCGCCGACGGATGGGGACTCTTCTTTTTCTTTGCTTCGGATTGTCCTTATTGTCATAAACAAGCCCCTGTTCTGCAATTTGTTAAACAGGATACTGGCTTACCAATATTGCCGATCACCATGAACGGTGAAAGTTTTCAAGCTGCAGATGCACTTGGTAATGTCATGGTCAACCAAGGACAAGCCGCAATGATGGGTGTCACTATTTGGCCATCTCTAGTCCTAGGAAACATGAACACAAAACAGCTCATGATGATTAGTTCCGGTATTCAGAGTGCAGAAGAAATCGAAAACCGTATCTATGTGCTCACCAGCACCAAGCCAGGAGAAAACTTCTAATGCGATCAATTTGGACCATAACAACAAATCTAGCCTTAGTTGTATCAGCATTTGGATGGCAGCCTGCTATCGCTGGCGATGCAGGCATGCAACAATGGTTTAATGACATGGGTATGTACGCTAATAGCACGCCTTCTGGTGGCTTCAAAGGACAAACAATGAACTTATATACGGGCGGTGGCTTGTATGCCCGTGCTCCTCAAAAGAGTTATCAGTTTGCAACTTTCGACCCACCTCGCATTGGTGCAGGCTGTGGTGGTATTGATGTTTACACGGGTGCTTTTTCATTCATCAACAGTGATCAGATCGTAAACCTACTGCGTAACGCATCCAGCAACGCAACAGGTTACCTGTTTTCGTTAGCACTAGAATCAATTTGTCCATCCTGCTCATCAGGAATGAAGTTTTTACAAGATCAGGCCGCGAAAATGAATGGTTTGAATATGAACTCTTGTGAATTGGCTACTGGCGCTGTGGATGCAACAATGTCGATCGCTGGTCTCAAGACAAGGGGTAATGACACTAAATTATATGGCAAGTTAGCAGGCATTGCTGACGACTTCACTGGTGCTTGGCAAAAGACGGCTGAAGACCAAACAACAACTAAAACGATCACTGATGCAAAAAACAATAGCCCGTCCGTACCTGAAGGCGATAAAAAACGAAATGTTAATTTGGTATGGGCGGCATTGTCAGACATCACACGTAATGGCGCTCCACTATCAACAGAAGAAAAAGAACTCGCAATGTCCATGGTTGGCACCGTTATCATCACTGATATACCGCCTGGTTCAGTCTCTTCACCTGCAGGTTCTGGTCAAAACGTTTACTTTATGCCTTCGACGATTCAGTTTGAAAGGTTTATTGATGGTGACTTTGATGATTTTGATGTCTCTATGACTAGAAAGCTCAATGTCAATAAATACACATGTGGCACATCTGCAACAAAGTGGGATTGTGCAGACATTAGTTCGGGAAGCTTACCTACTGAAGCATGGCCAACGGGAAGCAGTAACACCAGTTTCAAACAAAAAGTAAGCGATACCATTACGCGCATGATGACTAACATTGATGTTCGCCAAAACTCTACGACAGGCAATACTGACTTTGCACTGATCAATAGCAGCTCGCTGCCCGTATGGAAAATGATGTCTACTTACTCTCAGTTACCTGGTGGCTCAACATTAACAGAGCAGCACGTTGATATGATCGCAACAGACATCGCCTACCAATACTATGCAGAAGGCATCCGTGCTGTTCGCTCAGCCATAGCTCGTGAGTCTGGTAAAAATGGTAATCCATTAGCAGCAAGTGCTATGGAAATAATACTTAAAGAAGCGAAAGACAAACAACAAGAAGCGATCACTATTGTTCAAAAGCGTTATAACGCAGGCATTGCAGTTAACTCACTCAACCAACAAGTAACTGCACTTGAAAAAACACTTCGTAGCCAAGTTAACGCCTATACCTCTCAGACTAGGAAGTAACGGATCATGGAAATTATTACTTACTGGAATGGCGAAGAACTTTCTTATGTCTTGAATGCGATTGCGTCGCTGCTCAATAGCCTAGACTTTAACTCGATATTAAAGATTGTTGCCTACTCTTCCGTCATTATCGTGTTTCTGATGGGTGTCACTGGAATCATGAAGCAAGAAGACTGGCCAAAATACGTTGGCGTAATGGTGCTATCTATCTTTGTGATGACAGGTCCTAGAGAAACAGTGACGATTACAGATCGTTCCGTAACCATGCCAGCAACGGTTGTCGGTGGCGTTCCGATGCCGCTTGCTTGGATGGCCAGCACAACCAGTGGCATAGGTAGTAGTCTAACGACGGCAGTTGAAACCGTATTTCAAATATTACCGCCCCTTTGGAGCGGTAATGCGCCCTATCCACCTGAAATTAGTTTTACGGGTGGTGGAGGTCCATTATTCGGTCATCGGATCATTGAAGAAAGCGGCATGCTCTCAATAAACTCGCCGATATTGGGGCAAGACATGATGTCGTTTTACCGAGAGTGCGTTATTCCTGACATCAATACTGGTTACATCAACGTAAATGATCTCAGTCAAAGCCAGAATATTTGGTCTATGTTTAATGACACCAACCCTGCACGTTATGTCACCATCCATTATTACGATTCAGGCACTGGTAAATGGATGTGGGACAACACCGCCAGCACTTGCCCACAAGTCTACTTGCGACTCACAAACTATCTTACCAACGAGGCAACAACCGTTCTGCATCAGTTAGGTCGCAGAATGAATTACAAATCAAACCAAGCTGCTGCAGAATCGCTCATTGTTGGGCAATTACAGGCTGGATATGGTGCAATGCTCGGTATATCAGCAAATGCAGTGGACATCGTTCAGCAAAAGATGATGACTAACTTTATTCGAGATGCTGCCTATAAAATACCAGCGATGTCTGGTGATGCCTCTGGCACACAGATCGGACTCGCGCAAGCGCAAGCCGAAGCGCAATATGCCTCATCCTCATTAACCATGCGTAAAGTCGCTGAAGGTATTTTGCCAAAAGTGCGTAATGTGCTTGAAGCGCTCATTTATGCCTTATTTCCAATCCTAGTCATCTACGTCATAGCCGCAGGTAACAATGCCCTCAAACCACTGGGCATGTATTTTAAGCTAGTTGTATGGATTCAATTATGGCCAATGTTATACGCCATTCTGAACTTTTTTATCACCTTTGGCTCAGCTAAAGCATGGCAAGCAGAAACGCTAGGTAACGGCCTTGCCATGCAATATTCAGCACTTGTCAACGCAGGTGCCGCATCCGACATGGCTGTTGCAGGGATGATGGTCATGTCGATCCCAGCAATTGCGTGGATGTTGGCAAGTGGTGCCGTCTATGCCGCCACCCAAGTAGCCACAGGCATGATGCAGCCTGCCAGTGCTGCCGCTAGTAGTGCTGGTTCTCAGGCAGCAATGGGCAACAACAGCATGGGCAATGTGAGTCTGCGAAATGCCAATGCGGATAAGTTTGATATGTCCCCGAATATCAGCTCTGGTACGATGAGTATGATGGGGTCTAGTGGAAGAGAATATGGTGTAGCCTTTGGCAGTGGTGCTGGCTTGGGAGCAAATACATCATTAAACGATGGATTCAGAATGAACAACCTTTCAACCGATGTGTCTACGGCCTTCCAGAAAGTACAACAAGCTTCCCAAAACTATGAAAAAGCTCACTCTGCCGTTATGTCATTAAAAAGTGGCTTTTCAAGCAATGTAGGGTCTGATTACTCTGCTTCATGGGGTTTTTCAACAGAAGCAGGAACAGGAACAGCTATTAAGAACGGAATGTCCACATCAGAAAAGCAAGCATTTGATACGCGAAATAGTGATATGCAATCTGCAGCTAGAGAGTTGTCTCAAGCAACAGGAAGAAGTGAACAAGAGTCGAAAAGCTTGTTGGCTAATGCTGGATTCGGAACTAATGCATTTAGTTTTCCTGCATTAAAGGCGGATTTGACAGCTAGTTACAATGCAAATGGACAATCAACACAAAAGCTTGATGAAGCCATGAAAAATGGACTAGGTGATAAGCTAGAGCATTCATCTAGTCATGCTTATGATGCTGCAAAAGGCATTAATTGGGATAAATTAGCAAATAGTGGCGATAAAGGGACTCGCTCATACGCATCATCAATGAAAAAAGCAATGGATTACTCAAAGGGTATTGAAGCTGCAGAACAAACTCAAGAAACCGCAAAGACTGCTTTATCAGATGCAAGAAGCGAAGCAGCGACTGCAACATATAAATCAAACGAAGGTCATACGTCTTTAGATGCGCAAGCAGATGCTGTTATGCGACAAGCGGGAGATGCAGCTGGGAAAGGATTGACTGGTTCAGCAAAAAATAGCGCCATTCTTGCAGCAAGAGAAAATGCTTTACGAAATTGGTCAGCAAATATGTTGCAAAATGGACAAATGACACAAGAAGAAAGAAACCAAATGCTAGGAAATACTATTCAGCTTAGAGCAAACTCTAATAATGAAACAGTAACAGCTGCTGGTTCAGGTGCAACAGGTCTCGCTAACACTGTTCAAGGTCAAGCTCAAACAGCTATGGCAGCATCAGAAAAACAAATGAATGAAAACTATGATCAGTTACTCAAAGATACTAAAGGTGTCGAAGATAAAGTCGCTGGAATGGAAAAGAAAACAGGTCAGAAATTAAATCAAGGACAAAAAGATGCACTGCTAAAAGCAGAAGCTGCTGGTTTGATATCATACAATAAAGACACAGGAGAATACCAATTCACTAATCCAGATACAGGTAAACAAATAGATAAAGGGGCTGAGGCTTTATCCAAGTCATTAGGTGGGATTGTTTCTGCCGATACCTTAAAAACTGTAGGCGGGTTAGTTGGCGGTGGAGCAGTTGGTGCGGGCGTTAAAGTTGGAACAGCAGTGGCAGCCGCTAAAGCAGCCACAGAAGCAGCTAAAGTTGCTCAAAAAGCTCAAGGTGCTATTTCAACTGCAATGTCAAAAGTCAAAGGAGCTGAAAGTAAACTTAAATCACTATCTCCTAATACGTCTGCAGACGATGTTAAATTAGCCCAAAAAGAGTTATCTGATGCTCGTACGGCCTATTTAAAAACCTATGAAAATAACGCACCTAAAATAGGTGATGCAAAGGTAGCGGATGCACTCGCCAAGCAAAAAGAACAGGAAGTTACTGGATGGGGCTTAGCTGGTGCAGGTGCGGCTGGTGGCGCTATGTTAGCAAACGATGCACTAAAAACACCAAATGGCCCAACAACAGGTAACATAGATAAGAAACCAGATGGATATTCAGACGCTGGTGGTTCAACTTTAACTGACGCTGGTAATAATAAACCAATTGTTACCAATAACAGCAAACTCGCGCCCATAGATGGAAAACGCATTAATTCTATCTCTGACTCGTTGGCGTCAATGTTAGGATCGAGCACCACTGG
>CAZSGH010000022.1:0-26691 GCA_964606405.1 uncultured Francisella sp. | reverse complement strand
CAACAAGCCAGCAGCAGGCTCAGAACAAGCACCGCAAGCGGGTACCGCTGCGGGTGCGGGTAACAGCGGCTCAGCGGCTTCGACCGATACTAACCGCCCCGAAGTGACTACGGCTAATTCAGGTAACCATCAGGCTACTTCTACCCTTACGAGCACCACTGGCAACAAGCCAGCAGCAGGCTCAGAACAAGCACCGCAAGCGGGTACCGCTGCGGGTACCGCTGCGGGTGCAGGTAACAGCGGCTCAGCGGCTTCGACAGAAGTCAGGACGGTAGAAACGCAAACACAAGTAGTAACAGAGAAAACCAATACAGTGCAAATAAAAGGAAATTCAGGAAATGCCGCCCCTTCTAAGGCTGCAGCAGCAAAGCCAGAAAAACAGTCTGTTAAAGGAGACAAACCAGAAGTGAGCTAACGCTTTGACATCCTACCTCCCTCAACCTCACGGTTGCCAGTTAACGCTGGCAAGAGAGAGTATTCCTTGCAGAGCTGATGGAGTTTGATGGTGAAGACGATCACGTTCATCTGCTGGTTAACTATCCACCCAAGGTGCCGATTGTTAAACTGGTCAATAGCTTGAAAGGGGTATCGAGCCGCATGATCCGTAAAAAGAACTACCCCAGCATCAAAGCCAAACTCTGGGGCAATATGATTTGGGGTCCAAGTTACTTTGCAGGGAGCTGTGGCGGTGCGCCTCTTGAAATCATCAAGCAATACATTCAGCAACAAGACACACCTCACTACCAGGCGTTGCTACGCAAGCGGCTTATATGATTTTTACTAGATATAGCTTCAGGACGGGGTTTTACGCCGCGACTGATAAAGATGGTAACTTGTGGTGTGACGCATTGATTTACCGTTACAGTTCAAGAAAAACCACTTAATTAGTTACCAACTTTATTATGTTTCTACAGTAGCGGTTTGTTGACCATTCTGCAAATTCAAAAAATAAAAAGTCAAAACGAAAAGTCGCGCACTTTGGTTAATTATGAATAAACCTAGACTTCGTATTTCCATTATTGTCAACATACACTTCAAAGCCAGAATCATCACACTCTTTGGCGTAATAAGGCTCATTATTGCGAAAATTAATGATTAGATCGCCCAAAATAGCAATCAAAGCCCACCAACCTACTCCGCTATAAACAGAGTACCCGATAGCACCCCAACGAATTGAAACGAAAAACAACATAGCAAGCTTATATGAAACAGAAAACTCAGATAATGACTTATCTGGATGCTTGTCGAAGGTATCAAGCACTAAACTACCGATAAAAACCCAAACTATCATTCTTTCCAATGCTGCTTTTAGTGCTTTCATGACGATAACCTCTCGAACAATTTAGAGTTATTATACAGCATTGTCTTACGTAATGTCAACTAAATATATGACACAAATATTTAATTAACCGTTTCACAACAAAATTCTAAAATATCCAATTCCAAACCAACACTAATTCTACATGTTCAGCTACAAAACTGTTGTCTTTTTCGCCAAAATCCTGATGTAGTGCAAATTGATGCGCCTGTTCTTGGCTGATGAAACCTGAAATGACCACCATTTCTCGGTCTCGATCCTGCACGAAAACAGAGTTGTCGGCATTGACCGACACCCAAAAATCGGCAAAACGATACGGCATTAGCGAGCACCTATGTTGCGAAGATGTTGGCGTTTGTTTTCTTCTTCTGCGTGCTCGTGTTGGCACTTGTCATCGCAAAACAGCATATTCCCCTCGACACTATTGCCGCAATTATTGTGACAAACACCATTAGGAATAAGGTGATTAGCATTTAGTTGCTGCTGCGCATTCTGACGCGCTTGTGCGACTGCATAGTTAACTTCCATCTCGACTAAAGCATTAGCCGCATCTACTTCTTCTGCGTAGTGCCCAATAGAAAGTTCTGTTGCCGCCATAACTGGCGGTGGTGATAATGTTTGCATGGGTTTTTCCTTTTTTTGCCTTCCTAAAATGCACTACTGGAATGCGCTTTAGGAAAGCAGCACCGAAGTGCTGCTATTAGAAAAGCGATCAAACGTTAACCGCGTCTTTAAGTCCTTTACCAATCGTCACCTTCACCGCTTTCTTGGCTGCGATGGTCATGGGCTTTCCTGTGCTTGGGTTGCGCCCTTGTCGTTCTGCGACTTATTCAACTTTGAAGTTCGCAAATCCAATAAGTGCAATCTCGTTACCTTTAACCAACTCATCGGTGAACGTATCTAATAGCGCATCTAAAAATGCCTTTGTATCGGCTTTAGTTTTGCCAGATTTATCGGCAATTGCAGCTACCAGATCAGCCTTGTTTAATGTTTTTGCCATGATGTAATTCCTTTTACCATGATGAGTGCAAAATCGCACCAGTGCAGTCATCTTGATTTAAACAAGCAAAGAAAGGAATCAAAACCTTACTTGCTCGAAAAAATAACTGCCTGCTGAAATCTAAAAAGCGTCAGGCTTTACCAACCTAACGCCGCGAACTGCTTCTAAATTTGGCAAGCGGCAATAGGATTGGCACACCTGACTTGGATAGCGAGTCCATGGCGATATGAAGCAATGCCGACGCAATGAAGCCAAACGCAAATGACTCCACAAACCACGTAAATTCTTGCTGCCACAGAAGGTAAGCGATGCCAATCCAAAGAGGTGGCCAGTGCGTGAGCGTTCTGTGTGGGATTAGCGATAACCGTCGATCCTTCTGTCCTGTGCCGCCTTTAACATGCGTGACGACCTCTAACCAGTCAGGGGATGATGAGCCAATGACAATGCCAGCAAACCATAAACCAGTAACTGCAAGAATGTACTCTTGTGGATATGGCGGAACGAGATGTCCCGTTAGCATCATGGCTGCTATTAATCCGCCGAATGCCATTGCAGTGAGTTTGTGTCCTTTACTGGTCAATTTAGCAGTCCTGTAGCGTTACGCATTCGCCGCCATCTCCGTCACCATGCAATAAGCTTTTCCAGCATCCTTGCTTGTTTTTGCCTTTGCTGCAAGCCAGTCTGTTATGTCTGTTAGATGCATGCGAACATCAACAAAACTTCTACTTTCAATGATTTGTTTAGCGCAGTGCGCTTGTTTCTCGTTCTGGCTTTCTAGCCAAGCTAAGACCGAATTGGTTTCGGCTTGTGGGATTGTTATTGTTCGCATGACAGTTTTCCTTATGGCAACAACTTAAGACCAGAAACAGCCACAAACTGCTCATAACTGATCGGCGCTAAATGACTTGGGTGATCATTGTTCTCGTACACGAAAGCCCAAGACTTGCGCGTTGTTGCGTCGTACACCAACTTGAACAAGTGGCTCGGAACCCAAACGCGATTTTCGCCCATTGTTTTAAGTTGATTATCCAAGAATAACGGACCTGTAAAGACGAAGACATCGCCAGATGCGCGAAAAGCATACTTACGTGTATCGCCCTCGATCTTTGACCACAGCTTGCGGTTGTTGGTTTGGTTTTGCATGAACATATTGGACAGCGCAAAAGTTTGAGCCATCTGGTGAGGATTAGTAGCATCGGCGGCAGGACTGTTATGCCCACGATCATAACCAGAGCCTTTGAAGTCATCCAGTTCTGCACGTTCGCCTTGTTTTAGGCGTGGGTCAGGGTAAAATTCGTCTGTGCGCTGTTCGCCCTTAGCATCGTTAATACGTGCCGCATTAAGCTTTTCGACCACGACCAAAGGTGCTTTTGCTTTCTTTGAGTACCAAACAGCAAATCCGTCAGAGCATAATGCTGTTGGGTTCATCGATTGCGAAAATGCGCTAGTGACCTTGCTCGTGTCGTGATTCGGGAACTGATCAAGACACGCACCGAAGGATTGAGATAGTTGCGCTTTTGAGTAGAGGTCTGGCGCGTAGGTGCTTTGGGATGCGCCGTTGTTTCCGCTATTCCTGTGTTCAGCTAGTTCAATTGCCTTTTTAGCACCTTCTTCTAATAGGTGAGTGAAGTCTGTAGCAGAAGCATTAAGTGAAAAAATAATAGCCACTAATGATGACAGTATCGTGATGCGCATAATTAATTTCCGATATCCAGCATCGACTTAACATCACAGTTTAATTTAGACGCATCCAAAGGATAATTTTCATCACGTTTTAATGCACGCAATCCTAGCGTAGACGTGTATAAAGTTGAGTGATTAGTGACGGATTTTATTTCACCTATCGTCATGCTTCGTCCACATTTTTTTGCATATTCGCTATTAATTTCATCTAACAACTTTTTCATGGATGGTGATATTGAATCAATCGCAGTAGAAAAAAAATGTCCTTCTTCACTTGTATAAGATGATGATTCAATGGATTCTTGTGCATGGACTGTAAGCGTTGATAGAGCACTTAATAAAACCATTAAGCTAATTTTTTTCATAGTGATACTCCTTGTTATTCGGAAAGAATGATATTGGTTGTGCAGTTGTTTTTGACAACATGAAAAGCTAAAAGGTTGTCCATTTTTTCAAATGAGGCAAGCTTTAGATCAGGGTGGTTATGCCCCAACTCGCGAACAAAAGCAAAAAAATGTGCGTTATCTTCTACGCCATTAATTATTTTTTGATAGTTGCTATTTGGGTCTTTATAGCCGCGAGCTTGACGGTACTCGTTGAGTAGATTTTTAGCCATATACATAGCACGGACTTCGTGAGCGTCCATGCCTAAACTCAGGATCAGCGCAAACAATTGGTACGTCATTCGCGAAAAACGGGTTGACGGACTTTCTTGATAGGACAGCAAAGCATTTAATAAGAATTTAATGAGGTCTGTTTTGTAAAACCCACTATTATTAACACTAACATCATCTTGAGCAATTTCCCATTCTTCGATCAACGTCTCATTGAGATCGTTAATAGGGTATGTAACACCATCAGCTTCGCTGTACAGGCGAGACAATCCGTAACTAATGATGAAATGCAGCAGATCGATTGCCTCGACTTTGAGATTGTCGATGTCCTCCGAGCCAGCCTTCCACCACTTCCAAGCAGTGCTATCAATGGTTTCTGCACACTCGGTTATGATTGCAAGCTCCCAATCTTTACTGCGCCAATCGAGAGTGATTGCGTTGTTAAGTTCTATTTGTTTGCGAATGATCTGAGTGAACATGATTATACCGCCTGTACTTTAGCCTTGAAACCAACACAAAAACCATCGCCAGTGCCACGAGAAAAAGTGGCTTTATAGTCTAAACCGCCAATTTTCACGTTTTTATGGCGAGAACAATTGCCTGACATGCTGCAATCCTTACTATCGCAAGGGGCGGCTTTAGTATGGCTGCGACGAATTGGACGGCGTTCGCCGTTGAATGAAACATTAGACATTTAGGTTTACCTCGAAACATTTGCTTTCTACTGAAAAATAAACTGGCTTCTCATGATAATTGCCTTCCTGAACATCTTTAAATCCAAGGTGGACAACACCTTTTTTGTTAATAAAGAAAAACCAAGCCAGCACAGCATTATTTGGTGCCAAATGCTTGTTAACGTTGCGCACGATGCGTTCTTTGTCGTCGATAGTGAGTAAAGACATGACTAAGCCACCCGACGATAGTAAACAGTGTTAGCCATGAACGCCGAACTACTGCCAGCGTAGTTGCCAAGGTTGATCGGAACTGGAGTTTTTGCGCCATCAAGGAGAATAATTGCCTCATGCGTCTCGTTGTTCTTAGACAAAATACGACCAACGAACAAAGTATCGCCAGTTTTAGACTGAATATGAGCTCGAAAGGTATCAACGCTTTTAGCGTGCATGTTGCCGTTATGAAAGCCGTAATTAGGTTTCTGTACTAAATACTTTGGATGAGACATTTTTATTCCTTTTTGTCGTTTAGCTCTGCAAGAAACACCTTCGCTTCTTGTCCCAAAGCCTGATTATATTGATTGTTGTTGTGGCGAACTTCTGGCGCATCGATGCCCGCAAAGCGAACTTTGATTTTGCCACCGCGATCCAAGTTGACAGCAATCGTATCTCCGTCGGTCATGTAGTCAACCGTGCCAGAGTATGTTTCTCCAGCATGACAATGCGAACTAAAACAAGTCAGCGTGGTGATTAGTCCTACAGCTGCAAACCAAGCCCAAAGTGGTTTTTCGTGGCGGGCATGTGTTGTCTGAAAGTCGTCCAATTTTTCGTTCTCTTCTCTTTATGGTTATAAGGTTATAAGGTTAAGTGGGTGTTTTTTCTTTTAAATTTCATTCTGTTATAATTGATTAAATATCTGATAAGTCACGTTTTCGTATCTGATAAGTCACGTTTTCGTATCTGATAAGTCACAATCAATGTTTTTCCAACCCACGTTTTGTATCTGATAAGTCACGAAATTGTCATTTTGCATATCTGATAAGTCACAAAACACCTGTTTTGAATATCTGATAAGTCATTTTTGCTGTTGTTTGCTGTTTGATTCTTCATTTTTGTATCCGTTTTTGAACGATTTTTCATGGTTTTTGTGACTTATCAGATAGAAACGTCATTTTCCATATCCGATAAGTCACGCTGCAATATCTGATAAGTCACGCGAATTTGATCGGGTTATGAAAATTTTGTTGTTTTCTATTTGTCCGTTTATGATGATTCCACAATCAGACAATTCACCAATTGCCTTGTTTACCTTCTGTTTCCAGCTACTAATATTGCCGTTATCAGAGCCACACAACGAATGAAAATCCAAAATATCGAGTGGGTTTGGCACCTTGTGACTTTGAGTGTAATCTGCCAATCGACGAGCGATAGGGGACAGCTTTCGGTAAGCTTCCCATTCATGGGATGAGAAGTTTTTATTAACGAACAGCAAGACAATTTCTGGGTCTAAATACATTCGGTAATGAGAGGGCATGGCTTGATCATCATTAATCACATCGTATTTTTGAATCAAAGAAAAAGCGCTACTAACACCGTGCGCTTTAGGATTTTTAAACAGTATTTCAGTGGTTTTCAGGCGCGAAATAGATTGCCTGATCTTTTCATAATAATTGCCATTATGAGGCCAGCCGATCGCTTTTACTAAGGATGCGATATTGAACTCGAAAGGTTCGCCAAGCTTTACCGTTTGGCTAACGTTGAGTATCTCCATCCAGATGATCTCGTCGTCATCGGCACGCAACTCTTCACCCGTGTAGACAATAGAAATGTCTTTGTGTAGATGAAACATGCGCTGGTGTTTAATCGATTTACGAGCAACGCCTTTCGCTTTAGTGACAAATAGCGATGATCTTGCTATGTCGTTTGGCATATTGCGTTTATTGGACGGAGAGGGCGCCAGAATATCCAATTGAACACCTTTCTCAAGTGATAAGCCTTGTCCGCGTAAATAGCCTTTCTTCACTTTATCAGCCAGTTGCTTATCGTTCACGATCTAAAATCCTGTAAAATGGTAGGACTAGCTGGGCTTGAACCAGCGACCAACCGATTATGAGTCGGCTGCTCTGACCAACTGAGCTATAGTCCCATTATTGTTATAACCAACACGGCTGACTACTCAACATCCGCCTACTCGTGAGTCAGACTTTTCCTGCGGAATCTGGGTGACTAAATCCAGTAAGTATTCATGCGTATTGACCCTAGCACTTACCCGACTAGGTTAGGACTGAAAACCGCACTAGATCAGCATCTAGTATGTGGCATGCACCATGCCTTGCTTGCATATTGGCTTGGCTACATTGGTCAAAGCGGACGGTATAATCCTACAAAGTAGTTGCGTGCATATGCCAGACACAATGGATTAGTTTTGTGAGGCAGGCGCTTTAGCTAGCACCTGCTTCTATTCTCTATTTTTTTGAGCACCAATATCTATTATTTATGCAGTTGCTTTCATATCGTCCTCCGACCCAATATGGGAATAATGCTGCTTTGAAGAATCGGCAAAGCGCAGACCTACCATATAAATCCAATCTGACAAAACAAACGAAAATGCTTTGCCTGATGTAGTAATTACATAACATGATGTAATGTTAAAACAATAATAATCGCACGTCAACTAAAAACATGACATTTTGGTATTATCCAATACGATTGAATTAAAAATTAGCCGAAAAACGGTAGTTTTATGCCGCTTTTCGCCTAATCATCCTACTAAACAATCCTTTTTTCTTTTCTGCTTCCAGAATTGGAATGCGCCCCTTCAATGTTCTGCCTCCAGACAATCTTGCAAAAAAATGAAGAGGTGGTAACTCACCCAAAATAGCAGGGGGAATTAAATCTGCCTCTTCTTGAGTTGATGATTCTTTATACGAAGATTTGTAATCATCGTTAAGCTGAGCCTTAATGTCGTGACCATAAGAAACAGACATGTTCCTAACTTTAATTTTTGGAATGCCATCTGCGATGTATTGCTGCGTCTCACCATCTAAGATACGTAGAGATATTTTGTTGTTCGTGTTAGCTAATACCTGACGCGCTTTGTTAGCGTCGCCAAGTCTTACAGCGAAATCCGCGAATGTCTGAGTGGCGATTGTTACCTGAAATAATGCACCACCGCCCTTGTTCATTAACTGAATCGTCGGCACGTTGATAGCCTCTGCAGCTTCATCAACAAAGAGATTGATTGGCGTCAATTCATCCAAGATGCCATAGTTGTACCTATCGCCTGCATGCGCGGTTAAGTCAGCCAAAAGCACGGAGCCAATCGCACTACCTGTTTCGCTATCAGATAACGAATCTGTAGAAATATAGAAAACCATATTTTTCTTAATTGCTGTTGCCATATCTAGGACGCGTTTATCGTGCCCAGCTTCAAAATCAGGTGATAACAAATCACCAATTGGTTCGCTTGTTAATTTGCTTAACACAGGAATTAATGATGTGACCATCTTTTGGAAGTGATCACGGTTGTGTTCATACGTCGAAATGAGTCCATCAATATCAGCAGAGTGGAACTCGTTAATAACGACCGTTTTATAGAAATGTACGTAGCCAAGAGCGATATTACCGTTTTGGCCTTTAATTGAATCTTGAGCTCTTCTTTCCCACTCTTTAACGTTTTTCTTAAAGTAGGCACGTAAAGCCTTAACAACAAGTTCTTCCGGTCCGCCTTCAATATAACGACGCAATGACATCAGATTTGGACGCTGACCAGCAGCAGTAATACCATTGATAATGTCATTTAACACTTTCCATGCGAATGACTGGAAAGGATCACCAGCCCCAGAACCAGATGGTACCAACGCAGCTACACGGCTTGCCAACTCTGTTTTACGATTCCAATTTCGCAAAGGATCGATACAAACAGATTTTTCAGGATGTGCAGGATGAAAGTAAGCAAAGCGCTCTGGTTGCCCTAGTGCCTCGCAAATAAGTTGCGCATGTCTTGCTAATCCGCGATCTCCTTTCGGGTCGATAATAACAACTGGTTCACCTCTGATGATTGCTTGAGCAATCAACAAATCAAACAGTCTTGTTTTACCTACTCGTGTTGCACCCGTAATTAGCGTATGTCCGACAAGGTTTGCTAACTCAGTATAAATATTTTCTTCTTTAGCTAAGCCATGTAGCCAATACGATCCATTTCCATTGAGCCTTTTTTTGCCAATCTGAGCTGCTACGCCCTTCCCTATTAGCGTGTGCATTCTCGATGACTCGATATCAGTCCACTGAAATCCCTTACCTAGCCATAGCCTTTTATCTTTCTGTGTTTCCCGAGACAACTTAATCATTTCGGCAATCGTAATAAACTCGACTTTCGAACTTAAAATTCTTCGTTGGTCTCTTTTTTTCTTGAAAGCCTGAACACCTCGATAGGTTCCAACAGCAGCAGTAGCGGCAGCTAATCCCATGCTATATTTAGCAGGCAGTGGCATCATTTTGGCAGCAGCCATGGTTAATGCAGACGCACCCATCCATGACGCTGCCATAGGAATTTCATAAACCTTGCGCCACGGGTTTTCAAAATCAAAATTATCTTCGCTCATTAAAATAAAACTCAAAAATAAAAGAACATAATTTCATAATATTTTTGATTTCATCATTCGAAAAGCAGCGTTAACACTTTGTATTTCAGACAATAGATGTCATTCAAATAATTGACAAAAACCCTAGGATATGAAAAACTATAAGACGTGTCTTTCAAAATGTTTAATAAAAATCGGTGGTAAACACCAAAATACGGATATCCAATATGTCAGAAGAAGAGTTTTATAAGTTGTTTTTCATAGCATACGCAGCAAAGATACACTTTGCGGCAAGGGATGTTCTGGTTAATGGGATGCCAAAGGCAGAAGCAGCAAAAAAACATGGTTCTCACCGTCAAGCTGTTTATAAATGCGTACAAACCATGATCGACAGAACACAAACGCAAAAGACTGAAGATAGCGATGACAGACAAACGAGTTGAAACACAGTGGTTTTATGCCGCTTTTCGACTAATCAACCCTTTGAATGGCTTGTAGAATGATGGTTTAATCATTTTTTGGTGACATTATGTCTGAAAAAAAATCTTCATTCGACCAGCCAGTAAACAATGAAGTCGGTCTACTTATCATAGCTATTTGCGTGATTGGATTTATCATGATTCCAGCACAAAATATTTTCGATGCGCTTAGCCTAGAACAGTCCTATCTTTCATCATCATTGGGAGTTGAGACACAAAACTGGCTTATATCTTACGTACAGCCAAGTATCAACGCAGTATTTTCAGACATTCAACCGACAATGAATGAATTAAAGATTGGTTGGCTCAATGGATGGATAACCGATAGAATTTACGCGCTTTCAGGATGGATTTCACTCATCATATATCGTAGCTTCACACTGATGATGTGGGGTGGAATCATGACACCCTTATTTTTGGCGGTCGCAATTGATGCTTACTTCGTAAGGGAAATCAGTAAATCCACCTTTTCATCTCAAAGTCCTTTACGCCACAATATTGGCAATGTAGCTAACAGGATTTTTTTTCTAGCTGCGCCATTGTGGATTGTCGCACCGATTGGAATGCCTATATTCTTAGCACCGGCTCTTGTAATGATCATCATCATTGGGCTTTGGTTCTGGATTAGTAATATGCAAAAACGCGTATAATGTCATATATACAATTGACACGACAGAGAGGTTCGATTAAAATACAACCATAGATTAGCAGAATATCAGTGGTGAAAATTTTGATCGAACTCTACTTAAAAACAACTAAGTGCTATGGCAATGCTTATCAGGTTTCATATAAAGCCTTTACGCATAATGCAAAAACACCTACATGGTCGGGCATTGTTAATGTCTTATTTGACGATGCTAGACAAAAAAATGATATTTCAACGCTAGTTGAGCTCTCTGCTATTAACTTACTATTAGAGTCAACCGACTTAAACATCGGTTGCTCAAGCAACGTAACAATCTACACTAAGTTTGAATCAATCAAAGATGCCTTAGCTAAGTCCTCGATAAAAAAAGACGGTGTTGGAAAAACAGATAAAATTCATGTTTCACTGTATTCACACCCACTCGCTACCAAATATTTTCATGTGGAAATTGATACCTATAATGAAAATTGTATATGGGAAGTCAGTGAGTCAAAACGTGTTTGTAATTATGAAATCAATATCAATCAACCACCATTAGCTAAGATTGAAGGCAGCATTGGTGAACTTGTTATTAGCAGACATGCTCTAAATAGATATGTAGAACGCTTAATTGCAGAAGACTTCATTAAAGCGGGTGTAGATATGACTGAATTGCCTACGGATCGCTGGACTAAGGCATGGAAATCTCTCACAAAAAACTTAATTCAATCGCCAGAGTTCGCAATTCCTGACCTAGCTCAGAAACGAATTAATAAAAAGTTCGGAAGCGTAATTCGTGCGTTAATTCATAAAGACTCAAAAACGATCTTTCTTATCAAAGAAGAGTCATATGGACGAGTGTTAATCACAATAGTCAGAAATAATGATTTTTATGATATTGCGCCAGAAGCACCAAGACTCGTTGGACAAAGACTGGTTTCAAGCCAGAAAGAGATCAACGGTAGATATCGCTCTTTGGGAGGTAGTAGATCATGAAGACTTCAAAAGTTAAGACTGCTAAGGTGTTAGGGTTTTGGAGAGCTATTGAAGCATTAAGTCCTCAAGCAACCTCGAAAACAACCATCGGTATAACTAGCAATACGGAAAACTATTGCGTCAAAGTTCTTAGAAGCAACCCATTGCCATGGGTTCAGAATAGCATTGGAATCGACATTCCACCTGTTAACAAAGAATGGAAGTATCGATTAGAATGTGCGATTTACGATAACTCAATAATCGCAGATTTGCTAGAAAAGAAATACGCTGCTAATAATGGGAGTAATGTAGAAAACATTTCCAGTTCCTTTGCTCGTCTTTTTGATCTATATGTCACTAAAGATGGCAAACTTGCTGAACCAACTTTTGCCTTATCCATGGCTGGATGGGCATCTGGCATTATGCTTAAGTACGGCGTTGACTACCTAGAAAATAGAAATGCGTGCAACCTTTTTGGTTTACCTTCTATTGATTATGGCAATCGCAACTATAGCAAATCTGGATTTGTTGGTTATGATTTAACTGTTGAGGCTATTAATGCTTATTTGGAAATTTTCAAAAACGACAACGAATTTGTTGTTACTCAAGCTTGGTTAGATGAATTTTCCACAATCGTCACTAACGCTTGCCAGCTTCCCTTAACTACAGACATCTTTAGCTCAAGCTTCAACTATTTAGTTAGTCGTTATTCAGTGAAATCTCAACAAGAAAACGGCAAAGCTGAGCCAGAAGACTCTATGCTAAATAGTTTTTATCTTGGCGACATAAATCTACTGGCTGGAGACATAAAAAACTTCGGAAATGGACTAAAAAGCTTTCTAGCTGGCGAACAGTCATATGAACGAGTAAATGTATGTAACAAGGACGGACTTGGTTATGCATTCAGTAAAATCAATCCGTCATCAAATCCAGTTGGGAAATGGCCTTCTGCCTTTCCTTTGGCATTTAGTCAACAATTAGCTATTAATGAAATATGGAGTCGATTAAGAAATGACGCTGGATTGTTCTCTGTCAATGGCCCTCCTGGTACGGGAAAGACAACTCTTTTAAATGACTTGATCGCTGCTGTTATTGTTGAACGTGCCATTAGACTATCGAAACTTGATCATCCTGATGATGTTTTTATAGGTAAAGCATCAAATTTCATTGAAGAAAACTCAACATTCAAAAATCATTATCGTGCTATTCATCCTGATCTCACGGATAGTGGGATTGTTATTGCTTCCAGTAATAACGGCGCTGTCGAAAATATTAGCCTTGATCTTCCTAAGAAGGCTGCCGTTAGTTATAACATCGATTATTTTTCTGAATTGGCATCTGTGTTCATCGGCAACGAACCTGCATGGGGACTGATTTCGGCCGCATTGGGTAACAGTGGCAACAAATGGGAGTTTAATAAAAAATTCTGGACATCTAAAACCAGTTTTAAATCTATGCTTTCAACATCAACCATGACAGAGGAAGATGTTAAATCCGCTTGGAAGAGAGCTGTTAGCGACTTCACTACTGCAATTCACAACGAACATCAGGTTCGAAATAAGCTAGTCGAGAGCTCGAAATTACCTGCAAAACTTAGTACCGTTAACAATTCAATCGGTGGTATTGAAGATAAAATTGCTACAATCAATCTTGATGTTAAATCGCTAGAAAAACGTATTTCGTCTTATCATGTAACTATTAGTCAATACGAAACATCTCTCAAAGAGATTCGCGCCAAACTGCGCAACCTGAAGAAACCATCAATTTGGTCTATGCTTATATCACTATTTAAAAGCAAAAGAATTTGGAAGGAGACTAAAGATGCTCTTTCTAGTGAAGAAACTAAACTAACTCGTTTGGTGGATGATAATTCTGCGAGACTTAAAACAGCAAAAGAAAAAAAGGTTGAAGAAATTAATGCAGTTAATAAATTGGTTAAAAAACTGGAAAGCTTCCAACAACAGAAAACAGACATTGA
This sequence comes from uncultured Francisella sp., assembly GCA_964606405.1. Classification (GTDB taxonomy): domain Bacteria; phylum Pseudomonadota; class Gammaproteobacteria; order Thiomicrospirales; family Thiomicrospiraceae. The sequence continues at coordinate 12,765 of CAZSGH010000022.1, read as the reverse complement.
GTTTTTGATCAAAGACGCACAAAGCTTGTTAGGTAATTTATGGCCAAAGCTGAACGCAAATGATGAAGAACGTGAGCTTTCAAGCTATTGGGCAACACCACAGTGGATTGATGCTCAATCACAAGTTTTTGTTGCCGCCATGAACCTACAAAAAACATTTATCATGTGCTCTGCACAAAAGATGAAACAAAACTTACAAATTACAAGTTTTTGGTTAGAAGGAAAACTTTATGGCAAGAGCGATTTGGCTAAAATTGCACTTGACACATTATTCCTTGTCATTCCTGTCATCTCTACTACTTTTGCTTCACTTCCCAGATTTCTATCTGGCTTAGGAAAAGAAAGTATTCCATGGTTACTAATTGACGAAGCGGGACAAGCAACTCCACAACAAGCTGCGGGGGCTATCTATCGAGCCAAACGAACTGTTGTGGTTGGTGATCCATTGCAGTTAGAACCTGTTGTCACCTTACCAAAACCAGCAGAAGACGCGTTGGCGAAATATTACAATGTAAGTGATTTTTATCAACCTGCCAAAGGCGCATCAGTTCAGAAACTAGCCGATATTATTAATCCTATTGGAACCTATTTATCAACTGGAAATGGAGAGTCTGTTTGGATTGGTTCGCCTTTGCGCGTTCATCGTCGATGTCATAGCCCTATGTTTGAAATCTGCAATAAAATTGCCTACAACGGATTAATGGTACACGGGAAGAAAGGTATACCCGAAGATATTAACTTGCCTGTTAGTTCATGGCATAACATTCAAGGTAAAACGTCCACAGAGCATTGGGTCCATGATGAAGGTAAAGAAGTAGATAATTTGTTATCAAGTCTTAAGTCGATTGGTGTAGATAGTACGGATATATTTATTATTTCTCCATTTACATCAGTTGTTAAAGAACTGAAAAAAATTGGAAGAGAACATGGTTTGGTAACATCTGGTAAGCACGCTAAAGTTGGCACAGTTCATACCACGCAGGGTAAAGAGGCATCTATTGTTGTTTTGGTTCTCGGTGGAAACCCTTCATCACCTAGAGCTAAAGAGTGGGCATCAAAAACTCCAAACTTATTAAACGTTGCATTAAGTAGAGCAAAGGATCGCTTATATGTTATTGGCAACCGCCAAACTTGGTCAGGATACTCATATTTTGATGATATGGATGAAGCACTATCCTAATGTCCGACTAAACTCATTTTTTCAACAAACTTCTTGAGATCGATCATTATTTTAGCCTCGTTTGCACAAGATAGAAGTTTATTGACAATAAACTCCTTTTCTTGTGTGCGAAGACCTTTCATCAAGTTCAGTATTTCATCAACACATTTAGCTTCCACATCACTGCCAGCATCCGAATCCGAACAAAACCATTGTGATGAAAAGGTCATTTTTTGCCCAGACTCTTCGATAAGCAGCCAGTTTATATTAAGTCCTGTCTGTGCGTATGCAGTCAATGCGGACGCACTTGGCTCTGAGTGACTGCCCTCGTATTTCCTTAATGTTGCGGTGTTTATTCCAGCTAGTTCCGCAAACTGTTCTTGCGTCAATCCTAGATGTTTTCTCCACAATCTTAGCTTATCTGGTAAGTTATTAGACAAAATATGCCCTTTTATGTATGTATTTTGCACAACAATGATAATTTAAGCTATAATTCATAACAATTCTTTAGGAGTGCCACAATATGAATAACGCTCAAGTTCAATCATCAATAAATCCTGATATAACTAATGTTAATCGCTGGTTTCTGATTATCGCAAGAGAACAAGCAAAATCAAACAGTGGAGACATTGTTACAGGTCTTCCAAGATCCACACTAGATGTCTTGTCTAAAATGACTAACGAACAAATTGAAAGTCTTGCTAGTTCTGGTATGCTCCTCGCCTCTTTCAGATTAACGCCTTCACAAATTAATCGCACGCTATCTCTTATCTCTCAAAAAGCAGCTATCGGCTTGTCTTACTTAACAAATGTTGTTTCTGTTAATCATGAGCCAGAAACAGTGCCATCATAGTTAGGATAGGGCTTGCATCATGAATATAGCAGAGATCAAAAGATATCAATTAATTAGTGAGCTAATTCGTGAAGGACTGCGGCTTTCTATCGTTTCTAGCTTAACAGGCGTTAGCACTGCATCAATAGGGAAGCTTTGGAAAGATATTCATGGCACAATGCCCACAAGAGGAAAACTACCTGATAGTATCTTATCATTTATGAGGAATCAAGAGACTGCTGCTATCATATCATCTTACGCTGTATTTTTTCAAAAGGCATACGGCAACAAAATGACTCCTGAAAATCTATTGCAATCCATAAGGGACTTCAGAGCATTAACATCTCTGCCGTTGGACATTAATGCTGCTTTTTTTGCCAATATGAATGTTCAAGCAAAAATTGTATGGCTCACAAAGTGCGTCTCCTGTAAATCACTATTCATTTTTTCTCCATGCGCTCACACTATTAATCGTAGACAAGGTGAAAATTGCCCTTACTGTCACAAATAGCTGTCAAAAACGAGCGGTATGCGGCGGCACTTCTTTAACTCAGAAAAATGGGAATCATTTAATATGAAAACTAAATTCTTTTTGCTCTCTACATTAATGACGCTTGCTTCTGTTCCCTCCACTGCATTCGCTGCTGAACATCACAATGAGCCGCCGCTTAAAGACATTTTTTTGCAAGGTATGAAGATTGATGTGATAACGACTAGCGGCATCAATTACGATTACAAAAATTCATCTATTTCATCAAAAAATCCATCAGTATTAGCTTTAAACTTAAAAAATGAAAGCTTGAGAAAAACACCATTTAGTGCCTGCACTGTACTTGCCTCGGCTTATCTAGACATCGCAATAGCAAGATACATTGTAAGAGCAGAATCAATGACATGTACTCGTAAGATTGATGATGCAAGCTTTTCCGAGCCTATTCACGCTTTTTTCGTAGATAAACGAGATAACTATCAAGGCTTGAAAGGTGATCAAAAGGACCATGAATTAAATTTAATGCCCAACATTGAAGCATTAATGGTATTCATGTAATTGGTTATGCCAAATAGTAATCAACAGCGTCATTCATCCTGCTTGCTGGTTTCGCCTAGCAAGGGGAGTTCTGGCTGGAATGTTGAAATTCACTTGCTACCAACATGTTAAAAGCATTACTTAGGCTCTTTGGGCGTAATAACACTCAAAAGCTTGGCTACGACTCGATTCTTGACCCGACCATACCAAGGTACCCTCCTTTTATGAAAGGTCTTCCCTGTATTGAAATTGATCTTATCGTTGCAAGTCAGTCAGAGATTATTGATAGAATCTCTGATTCAATTCGCGGCGACAACTCATTGTTCACATCCTACTATCTTCCAGCTATAAAAAGATTTGCGTCATTTTGTCATTTATTGCCCGCGTCACAAACGCATCATCATCGTGGCGCAGGAGGTTTATTTCGTCACTCATTAGAAGTTGCCTTATTCTCAATGCAGCTAGCGGATAAGCGAGTTATAGACTCGACTGGCAAAACAGCTATACAAAAAAGAGAAATCGAACCAAGGTGGCAATTATCTGTGTTTTTAGCTGGCCTAAATCATGACAGCGGAAAACCAGTCACAGATTATGTAATTTCGAATGAAAGTCGTACAACTACCTGTAATCCATTATCCGAAAATTTGTATGACTGGGCAAAATCAAATAATGTTTCTGGTTATTTCATTGATTGGAATGATGGGCGAGCTAAGCAACATACCGCGCTATCAGGTTTCGTTGCAGATAGAATAATGGGAACTGATGCAATTAACTTTATTTGCGAATATGACAATAAAGAGCTGTTCGTGTGGTTAATGGAAACATTGTCCAACAACCCTAACCCCAACAACTTAATGCACGACATTGTAATTAAAGCTGATCAGAAAAGTGTTGAGCGAGACTTAAAAAGCATGGGCGTTGCCATGGCAGGCTATGACATTGGCGTGCCAGTTGAGAGGCATTTAATTGACATCATGAAACGCCTAATCAAAGATCAAACTTGGCTAATCAATCAACCAGGCGCAGCAATATGGAATATTAGCGGCCATGTGTTTTTAGTCTGGCCTCGGGCCGGTGAAGACATGGTACGACTGGTCAATCTTGATGGAATACCCGCCATTCCTCGAACACCAGATGGCATTCTAGACATGCTAGTGGATAGACAATTAGCGTTTTTACAAGAGAACAAAGATAATTCTTCAAACCAATTATGGAAGATAAAGCCAGGTTTGCTTAGCAACAAAAAGGCTGTGTTATCTGCTATTAGATTAAAGGATGAAACACTAATTTCCTCTTTGCCTATACCCTCGGTTGAAGGTGAGATCATTTCACCTGAAAGAGCACGCGCAATACCTGAAAACAACAACTTCACACTTGACGCATCTTCTACTGCTCCCGAAAACGTGTTGGAAATCACCGAGGCAAACGAATCCACTAAGGGTGATACCATCAGTGAGCAGCATAAAACAGCCCCTACCCCTGCGCCAGAACAAAAACCTATAAACAAAGAAGTTGCTGCTTCTCTCATAACATCCAAAACGATTGTGGATTTTAATGGACCAATTGGAGAAACATTTAAAGCATTAGCTCAAGACCTAGATAGTGGAGACAAAAAATGGTTTTACGATGTTGCCATGGATGATGAAGGTTACATTATTTTTAGATGGCCTAACGCTTTCTCTGGTTACGGAATAACTGGGAAATCAATTCTGGACGACTTGGTTAATAAAGGCTATTTATGGGTAAACCCACTGAGTCCACTAATTAAGACTGTTGACCATTCATTTGCTAATGATCCAGCGGCATCAAAAGCGGTAAGGCTTATTCCTGAGTTCGCCGTCGCGTTCATAGCGTTATTAAACAGATCGCCTCAAACCACGCAGGCTATTTCTGATGTTAATGATGGTATGGCTATGTCAGATATCAATACAGGTTCCGTGTCAGTTAGTAGTCCCTCTATTGCATACGCAACACATAAAGATACAACATCCCTACAGGACAAACCTACGATAGATATAGACGCTACACATCGAGTTACCGTGGATCAAAATCTTATGTTAACCTCATCAGTAGAAAAGAAATCTACAGCAAGAACAATATCAGTCGAAGAAATTTTTTCTGCAATTCTGGACTCTCCTAAGACGATCAATCCTGATGGCTCCTACTTAATTCTAAAAAAAGACCTAATGCTTGCCTGTCAGGGTAAGGGCATCAAAATAAGTCATAAACGACTAAAAGAGCTTGCTGACGAATATCCAGAAGGAATTTCACTATTAGATAAATATGCAATAATCAGAAAACTCTAACGCATCTTTCCGCTCAAAAAAACAATATTCCATAAAAACATCAATAAATTAAATAGTTATTAAACAATATCTTACAAAACACTTCTCAAATTATTCTAATTGTAAACACGGAAAATGACGCGGAAAATATAACGTATAAGAGTTATCCTTTTATTAAAAAACATAGAGTTAGTGAAATACAATGATGTGTATTTGAATGATGTAATCATTGCGGAAAAGTTGACGCGGAAAAGTTGACGCGGAAATACTAGCGTAATAGAATGGCGACACTTAATTATTTTGGCGAATGATATGGACCTATTCCAGTTCATTGAAGAAGACAAACAGGACAACATTGTCCAGATCTTCCTACCCTCTCCTACTGCTGAAACAGATGTTCCTGTTCATGTGGCAAGGTCGGGGGTTTTCAAAAGCGACATTGATGGACTTGATCGAGTTGATAACATTGTTGTTAGTAGAAATGATACCGATGTGTACCTTTACACAGGGCACATTTTATCTCAAGACGAGGCAGATATTCTGCTCAGCGTTTTATTGATTATGCAAAATTCAGATAACGATACTGATGGAGCAATTGATGAGCTGGGTCGTTATAAAATATCGAAAACGGCTTTCCTCGCCAAACTTGGTAAAGGCTGGACTAACACAGGGCAAAATCATTTAAGACTTGAAAAAGCATTAAATCGACTTGCTCTTGGACAATTCAGAACCGAGTCTGTTGACCATTCATCGCAAGAAGAAAAGCGATCTAAGCCGATGCAGATGTTCTCGTATGAAATGCATAAAGACCACCTGCTATTATGGATACCTGTCGAGTCAATGAAGTTGTTTGAAGAGACAGGTGCTTTGTCATGGTCTAAGCGACAGTTAATTGAGTCAAGAAGTAAATTAGCTAAGACTCTACAGCTCTATATGTCTGGCTTTCCTGATCAAAAACATAAACAGATCACACTTAAAGAGCTTAGCGTTATTGCAGGCGTAAAAAGCCCTGAACGCAAGTTCGCTGTCGCTTTAGAAAAAGCATTTAATGAATTAAAACGGGTTGATGTAATTGATTCGTATTTGATAGGAAAAACAAATGAAATATGGGTGTGTTCATGGACAGCTAACTAACACAAACTAAAAAGCCCCGTTGGGGAACAGGGCTTTTTGGTTAATTTTGGATGAATCCAAAACAGTAATATAAAAGATTTTTCGCAAGGTCAATATTACTGTTGAGGGTTTCTTTTGTCAAGAAAAAGGAGACTTAACATGTATCTTTCCTTCAAAAACACTCGCCTATTGGTTAAGCGAGGTGCTATAAAATGATTCTCAGAACAACAAGACCAACATCAAACTTCTACTGCTTAAACAATACAATCGCGGCAGATAAAGATTTGTCGTGGGCAGCGCGAGGCCTACTTATTTTCTTGCTTACAAAGCCAGACAACTGGCGTATTAGCCCTGCTCATCTTGTAGCAGAGACTAAATCAGCGATCGGCAAGAAGTCCGGTCGAGATAATGTTTATTCTCTACTAAATGAGCTTATTTGCGCCGGTTATATTTCTCGCAAAGAAATTAGAGACGAATCAGGAAAAATTGATGAGCTTGATTACATCATCAGCGAAACCAAGATTAATGGTGGTGTAGTTGTAGCTTCAGAAGCTTCTACTATTGAAAAGGCAAAACCTTTGAAGCCGAGAAAAGACTCTAAAAACAATATAAATCAATCGATTGCGATTGACGATCCGATTACTGAAAAGCCGTATACGGCTAATCCCGATACGGCTAATCCGACACTAACAAAGAATGAAATTAAACAAAGAACGAAGAAAGAACTACTACCTACCCAGCCAGTTGATGCTTCATCAATCAAACCAGTTATGCGTAGTAGTTTTTCTTTTGACCCTAGTTTATTAGAGGTTGAATCCGGTGTACTGGACAAAACTGAATCTAAAGCGGTCAAGGAATATCTTGCTAGAGCACTGGACGATGCAGGGTTGGCACAAGTTGTCCTTGACGAAGTAACAGGCAAGATTCGAGCTGGCAAAGCTGCAGGAAACGATAAACCAATCAAAACAGTTGTTGGTTACACAACCAGTATTGTATCTAGATTACTCCGAGGTGGCTTTGTAGAATCACACTCTATCGCTGAACGAACTAGACGAGAGAAAATAGCTGAAATTGAGAAAAGCAAACAAGCGTTTGTTAACTCATTACCGCCCTGCCCCATTGCATTAGAATCCACCGTTGTTTTGACTGAAAGAACGATCGATGAGAAAGCTTTAACAATGGCATCAAGAGCAGAAATATTTAACGTGTTAGGCATGCGAGTTAAGGTTGCAGGTGCTTGTGGCGTGATTTAGTTTGTTGTTTTGAAGGGCTAATTGCCGACAGTTAATATTTCCGAAACAATCGAACGAAACACATAAGCTATTACCTATCGGCAATATTTTTTAAGGATGCGTTAGAAGCTAAATATACACAACAGCGGATATTTTAGGACTGAAAATAATATGATGCATTCTGAGAAAGAAGAACTAACCCAAAAACTTTCCCGCAAGGAAACTCACGATAAACAATAAGTTATGAGTTTCCTTTCTCATGCACTAATAAAACATGATAAAAACACAGAAATACTATTGAATGACAATTGTCATTTATATAAAATAGCATCGTATGTAAAAAAGGAACTAACACCATGTTAAACATTCTAACGGCTAAAATCTTAGCGGTATATAACCAAAAAGGCGGTTGTGGTAAAACCACTACGACGGTTAATTTGGCTGCTTATGCTGGCATTAATGGCATTCGCACGCTTGTCATTGACATTGATCCTCAAGGTTCTGCAAGCAGATGGATTGGTAGAGATGCAAAGGATTCATTCCCCGCTGATCATGTGATGATGGGTGAGAAAGATGAAGACTTTGATATTAAAATTGAAACAATCACCAAATCTGGCAAATATGATTTGATCATTATTGATTGTCCTCCTGCTGTTAACAATCAAGCCGCACAAATTGCACTGATGATTAGCGATGTTGTTGTTGTGCCAGCCATCCCCTCGCCTGTTGATGCGCATGCTACTGATGCTGGCTTGTCTTTGATTAATATTATTCGTCGAAGATCAAACCCTAACATGAAAGTGCTGCAAATGAACACTCGCGTGGCTCGTTCTAATCTTGCAAAATCGATTATTTCTGAGATTAGAAAAGGGGCTAAAAGCCGAGGCTTTATTATGCTTGAGAATGGAACGGCAGATAGGTCTTGTTATGCGGAATCAGCTCTTCTTGGTAAAGGTGTAATCCAGATGAAAGAGGATGTTCCTAAAAAAGCACTTGAAGAAGTTGATGCTTTTTGTTCTGAAATACTAACTTATACCTTCGAGGATTGATATTGTGGCAAAAAAGGATTGGGGCGCTTTGGTTGCTCAACAACGAGAAGTGGATCAAATTGAGAACGAACAAAAATTTGCTTCTGCTCGGGAGCTATTATCAATCATGCCTGAAAAAGTAATGGATGTTTCAGGTAAAAGTAAAGAAAACATTGTTTCCTGCGAGGAAACTCAAGAAAAACAACAAGATAAGCAAAATATCATTATTAATATATCGGCATTAGAATCAAACCCTTTTAATGCTCGGTTCTTTTATGATGATGCCATGATTGATCGTCTTGCTGAATCATTAATAACCGAGGGGCAAAAACAGCCCATCATTATCACCAATAATCCAAATAAGCCTGGTCATTATTATGTGATTGATGGTGAGTATCGTTTTAGAGCAAGCAAATCAGCCAACCTGCAGACGATTCGTTGTGACTATTATCACGATGTAACGCAGAATGGTATGTATTACCTAAGCAATATGCTTAATGAGCAACGCACATCTCAAACTGTTTTTGATAATGCAAAAGCATGGCAGAAGCTGCTTGATGAAAAAGTAGTAGAATCGTCATCGGCGCTCGCTGAGTATTTGCAGAAAGTGCCTGCGGTTATCAGCAAGACGCTCAAGCTCAACTCGCTTCCGACAATGCTTGCTCAGTTACTTGCAACAGCCGAAAAACCAATTGGGCTTAACCGTGCATACGAATTCACATTGCTTGCGCAATCTATAAGCGACGCACAAGCGCATGAAGTTGCACAACAGCTTGCGACAGGGGATATTGGTGCAAAAGACCTTGAGCGGCTTAAAAAAGCCTTTGCTGTGCCGAAAAAGGAAAAGGCAGCGCGCAACAATATGAGTTCTAAAGTTTTTAAGATTGGCGGCAAGAAAATTGGTGCTTTGAAGTTTGACAACAATCGACTAACGCTTGATGTTTCTCTCCCAGAGGGAAAGAATAATGAGTTGGCAAGCCAGATTAACGAATTGTTAAAGCAGTACGCAGAAGGGTAGGGGATGGCGCAAGACAAAGCAAAAAGAAGACTTCCTTACGTTAGCGAGGAAGTCTATGATAGGATTCGCATGCATTGCATTCTCAATAAGATTGAGGTTCAACGATTTACCGAGGATGCTGTTATCGAAAAGCTAGACAGAGACACCAAAGTTTCCCGCGAGGAAACCTTTTCAGAACAAAGAGATGCGTAAATAATAAATAAACTGAAAAGAGTTGAAAGTGTCGGAAAATAAATATGTAACTGTTTAAGTCCTTGTGGCGTTATTCTGCGTCACAAGGTTTTTATAGAAATTATTAACATGTTGATATATATACTAATTTTTTTTTGCTAAATTAACATATCACCCAGTCCTGCTTCGTCTATAAATCTTGATAAATGACCTTTATCCAGTGCGCCGCTCATAACAAGACGCTCTTTAGCCCTAGTCATTCCTACATATAAAAGCCTTCTTTCGTCTTCCTCTGTGCTATCTACGTGAGGCATGTTAGGGTCTTCAAGCCCCATGATCCAAACGTTATCAAATTCAAGACCTTTACAAGAATGCATTGTTAAGAGGTGTATTAGGGTAGGGGATAATAAATCATCTGATTTCGTTGATTGTTGTTTAATAAAGTTCAGTCTTTGTGACAGGCTTCCTTCCAATAAAGATAGCGTGTTAGCCATTTTTTTGATAGAAACAGCCTGTTTTGGTTTGCAAAACTCACTCAGGAAAGAATTGACACCATGAATAACCAAAGTTGCTCGATCCTTCTTTATCTGTTGGGCCCACGAACTAAGTCCAGCACGTAGTCGCATAATTGTTTTCTTGCTGAACTCGTCATCTTCTGGAATTAAAGTTGATAGAGTCGCAAGCTTTTCATCAAGTGACTTGGTGTTGTGTGTTATTGATGTTTGATTGATGCTAGAAGGGTTTAGTCCGCAAAAAGAGAGTGTATTTGCTACTCCTGACCAATTCCCGTCTGCAATGGATTTTAAGAGGCTTGTGAACATACTTCCTAGGGACTGTTCCCATATGCTTTTCCCGCCAGAACGTATATATTTAAATCCTTGTTCAGCAATTGATTCTTCGACGTCATTCAAGATTGCATTTGTTCTTGCAAGGATGGCCCATTGCTGTTTTAACTCTCCTTTAACAATGGCGCAAATGATTTGATTGATTTCATCCGCCCTGTTTCCAGCTGGCACGACTTCAATAGATCCCTTGTTTTGTTTGAATGCCTGTATCTGTTTTGGTGCTCTGTTAGTATTTTTAGATATTAATTTTGCGGCATGAAATAAAATGTTTGGAGCGCAGCGATAATTGATGGGTAGTGTTGATTCTGTTGCGTTTAATCGAAAGGTTATCTCTTGAAGTCCTGCATAACCTAATGCGTTTCTAAATGCGTATAAGCTTTGGTCGTCATCGCCAACTAATGTGACTTCAATGTTACTAAGCCCATGAATTGAAATCCATTCTTGCTGTACTTCGTCCATGTCTTGCCCTTCATCTACCAATAACCATTTGATTTGAAGAGGACTTATGTTTCCATTACGCAGTAAATTTACGGTCATGATTAATATGTCTGAAAAGTCCATGGAGTTTTCAGATTTCATAACCGAAATAAATGAATCAAATACAACTTTAACTAATGGGTTTTCAAACTCGTAAATCTTTAAGGTTGCTTTCGCAGCATCAACTTCAGGAAGAACGTCTTCGTCAAAGTTTAGTTCTGGAGCATGCTGCTTCCAGCAACGTTTTAATACTGCAATACGCTGTCCATCAGACAGTAGTTTTGGAAGTTTAGAACGATAATAGTTTTTAAGCTGTGATAATGCGACAGAATGGAATGTGCCCACTATTAGCCTGTGAGAAAGGTTGGATGATGAGTGTGCAATTCTCTCTTTTAGCTCATCTGCCGCATCTCTGGTAAATGTAACAGCACAAAGCATTCCTTGTTGATTCTGGTTTAAGATTCTTATTGCTCGTTCAGTGAGAACACGCGTCTTACCAGAGCCAGGGCATGCAAGTATTGTGCAATGACCATCGTGGTGAACTGCTCGATCTTGAAATGGGTTTAGTGCGATAGACATATTGATCGTCTCATGTTGGTGCCCTCAAAGCCATATAACGATAGGCTTTGAGGGTGAGGAGGAGATTGGTTATTCTGAGACTGGCATTGCTTCAGTTGTAGCTTCTGTTTCGGAAGTGTTGTCTACTGCTATTGCTTCAGTTGGCAATGAAGCTTCAGGTTCTTTGTTGGCTGGCACTTCTTTTTCTTTAGCCATTTTGATAGCTGTACCCGCGTCTCGACGCATCTTATTAGCGAACTGAATAATTTTGCGCTTCCAGGTATAAACTTGGTTGTTGTATTCTTTATCGTCAATACAACCAGTGAGCCATAACGTATCGATTTTCTCGATTAACTTGTCAAACTTTCGCATTATTTCGATAAAGCGAAATGCACGGGGGGTTTCGATCGTGTAGGTCATGTTTGAAGGAGTTGTGTAGCCAAGAGGCTGAAACTCGATGCCGTTGGATGCTGCCAGTTCATCAAGACGAAGCGATTCATTATCTAATTCGCTCATAATAAATGAATTGCGTTCAATCGAAATGTCATCTGCTTCTTTAATTTGAGCTGGCGTCGCGTAAATCGGTAAAATGATAGAAAGCAAATAAACACCCTCAGCGTACTGGTCATAACCACGAGAAAATGCTTGTTGTGAATGCATGGAGTTAAGCTTTACTGTTTGTGGTGGCAAGAAAGGTCGGCTGTATTCTTGCGGCTTATTTTGCTTTTTTTCTTTAGTTGCACGCTCTGGCACTAAATCATCAATTTTTTTTGGTTGTTTTGCCACTGTTAGATTCTCCTAATTAAATTACAAGACCATCTTATCTATAATAAAACAGGTTTATCGCTTGAAAAGCGGTGTTAAATCTTTGTATTTCAAGCAATGAAGAGCGGTTTTCTCATTGCTTTAGAGAATATATGCATTCATCTTGACAAATTGATCGAAAGATATAAAATTATCTTAACTCCTAGCTGGGGAATGCAAACAAACAGCACATAAATCAAGGATTATTCCTTCTGT
>CAZSGH010000021.1:31220-44354 GCA_964606405.1 uncultured Francisella sp. | reverse complement strand
TGTTCGACCATGTCGCAACATAACCAGTGCACCGAATGGCGCGGGTGCCATGCAAAGCCATCGGCACGAATGTGTTCGACTTGCCCCGTTTTCATCACGGCTTCTGACATATTGGCATTATCGATAGCAGTAATGAGCAACCCTTGTTGTGCTAGCCACCATGTCCAGCCACCTGGTGCGGCACCCAAATCGACCGCGCTCATACCAGAACGAAGCCAATGCTCTCGCTCTGCCACGGTTAATAAACTAATCGCCGCTTCTTCGAGTTTTAAAATGGCACGGCTAGGGGCATCTTTAGGCAGTTTAAGGTGCATAATGCCACCTGCGTTGGGGCTAGATTGGGTGCGATAAGCAAGTCCAACCAAAATATGTGTTCCCGACAAAATAAGCAGATGCAAGCGGGGTAGGCGTTTGTCTTTTTCGTTGTACTGTCCCAGTTTTTTAAGTGCCTGACGTGCAGCATTGGTTAAACTGCGCGCTAGCCCGCTAAATTCTTTGCCATCGTTGGTATCGGGTGTTTCGGCAATAATATCGCTGACCGACTGACTGCCGAGAAGTTCAAAGATGTTGGTAAGGCGATCGTCTGTTGGTAAGTTGGTGCACTCGCCCAGCATGGGTACATACTGACGGGCAAAAATCCAGTTCGATAAGCTGAGTTCGTTGGGTAATCGGGCTAGGGGTTCGAAGGTGCGAAATACCGCGAATGCACTATTGGGCGTGGTTTGCACATAACCACCAATTTCCGCTTGTGCGCAAAGGTCGTTGGCTTCGTTGGCGACTTCGCCTTCAAATCCAGCACGCGCGAGTAGGTAAAAACCTGTGTATTGGGGAGCTGTTATATTCATGCTGTAAGGGTATCTCTAAAAAACGATGGGGGATTGGGTGCGCATAGGCATTGAGACATTATCGCACAGCGCAACGAAAAAAGCCCCGAACACGTCGAGGCAAAAGGGGATTGTTTGCTATTTCTCATGCAAAAAATAGCAGTTCTTATTTTAGCGCCTTTGTTAGAAAAAGCAATAAGTAGGCATAATTTTTTGTAAAAATAATTATTGAGTACATCTAAAAACATCACTTCGCTTGTTTTTAGACGTTCTCTACAGCCGTTTTTTGAGGGCGTTGCTAATCAGGTCTTTGCCTTCGGGTGTAATCAGGTAGCTGTATTGCACGTCTAGCTGTTGAGCAATGACTGTCCATTGGCTTTCGCCTGCAATCAGTTGCGATAAGGCTCCGACTTCGGCAATCAAAGCATCGGCATGAATGGCGGTGCTATGTAAGATATGGGTCACGGGTTGCCCTGTTTTGGGGTTAATAATATGGCTAACTTTTTTGCCAAGATCGGTATAAAAACGTTCGTAAGTACCCGACGAGCAAGCGGCTTCGCCATCGGCAAGGGTTAGGCTAGCTTTGGATTGTCCGACGTGGCGTGGGTCATTGATGCCAATGTGCCAAGCACCGTCGGGTTTTTTACCAAGTACTTGAATATCGCCACCAATGGCAATGGTCGCGTTGCTGATGCCTTGCTGTTTCAATGTGTCGGTTGCTGCAGTTAGGGCATAGGCTTTGCCACTGGCGCCAAAGTCGAGGGAAACACTCGGATTTGGGCAGAACAGGGTGTCGTTATCCCATGTAATATCAAGAATGCTGGGCTGTTGAGCGAGTAATGTCTGAACGTCTGCCTCGTTGGGTGTTTTATTGCCTTCGTAACTGTTTCGATGAAAGCCCCAGAGTTTAATTAATTTGCCGATGCCTGGGTCGAATAAGCCATTACTTTGTTGGCAGAGTGTTTGGTTGCGACGGATGAACTGCGCAACTTCGTTGTTGATGCTAATCGGTTCACTAATGGCAATGGCATCGTTAATTTTGCTAACTAAGCCGCCTTTTTCCCATGCATGCCAGTCGGTATGAATTTGCTGGAAGCGTGCGTTAACGGCGGCGAAGGCTTGTGTCGCTTGCTGTTGGTTTTGTGCATACAGCGTAATGCGAACGATGGTACCAAAAACAGCAATGGTTTCGCTAAAGACTTGTAATGGGTGCGCACATGCGGCAAGGGGGGCAAGTCCTGAGGCGAGGAGCAGTCTGAATAATGTGCGGCGGTTCATCTATGCAGGGGATGTTTCTAAGGCATCAAACAATAACCCCGCAATATTGACCTTGCATTGAGCATCGATTTCGCGGATGCAGGTGGGGCTGGTAACATTCACTTCGGTAAGGTAATCGCCAATCACATCAAGCCCGACAAAGCGCAATCCCATGTTTTTCAGCCGTTCGCCAACTTGTTGGCAAATCCATACATCGCGTTCGGATAAAGGCTGAGCGATGCCTGTACCGCCTGCGGCTAAGTTAGCCCGTGTTTCGCCTGCTTTAGGTAGGCGTGCTAGGCAGTAGGGAGCGGGTTTGCCATCAATCAGTAAAATGCGTTTATCACCTTGCAGAATTTCGGGCAAATAACGCTGCGCCATCATGATATGCTTGCCATTGCCTGTTAGCGTCTCGATGATTGCGCCTGCATTGGGATCGTTCGGTTGTAAACGAAAAATGCCAGCACCACCCATGCCATGCAAGGGTTTTAAGATAATATCGCCTTGCTCTGCCCAAAAAGACCGAATATCTGCTTCATGGCTACTCACTAAGGTGGGCGCGATGCACTGTGGGAACTGCAGAATGAACAGCTTTTCGTTCACATCGCGCAGGGCTTGCGGGTCGTTAACCACTTGTACGCCAGCGGCTTTGGCATGGTCGAGTAGGTGGGTTGCGTAAAGGTAATCGCTATCGAAGGGAGGATCTTTGCGCATCAAAATGATATTAAAGTCGGATAAAACGCGACTTTGGGCTTCACCCAGTGTATAAAAATTGGTTGTGTTGTCGTGTACTTGCACAGGCTGACAACGCGCAAGTGTTTGCCCTTTGCTAAAGCTCAAGTCGCCTGCGGTGCAGTAAAAGAGTTCATGTCCACGCGCCTGTGCTTCTAGCATCATGGCAAAACTGGTATCTTTGTACGGCTTAATCGATGCAATGGGATCCATGATGACTAATGTTTTCATGCTTTGGCATCTCTCAGTTCGCGTGCAGCAGCCACTAATGCCAGACGCGCAACCACACCGTAAGCATAAAAACGATTGGGGGCTGCATCGGGATTGAGGCGCGTATCGGGCTGGATACAGGCATCGGCAAAAGCGAGCGGTTCAAAAAACATGCCAGGAGAATTTAGGTTGTCTGTAATGGTTTTGCCCGTATGCACACGATAAAATCCCCCCACAACAGCATGATCGATCATGTAAATAACGGGTTCGGCCACGGCATCTTGCACGGTTTCGAAGGTGTAAACGCCTTCTTGGATAATGACACTTTCGGTGCTCAAGCCATCTTTGCCGCTGGTCATTTTTTTGCGCGCATTTTTGTTGAGTGCGGCTAATTCTTGTGGGTCTTGAATCGACATTACGCCCATACCGTAAGTGCCAGCATCCGCTTTCACAATCAGGTAGGGTTTTTGACAGCTAATGCCATGACCCTCGTAGGCGGCTTGAATCTGAGTCAGTAAGGCTTGACTGGTTTCAATGAGTGTGTCGATGCCCTCACCATTTTTGAAGTCGATGCCATCGCAGGTGCTAAACAGTGGGTCAAAAAACCACGGATCGCAGTCGATGAGTTCGGCAAATTCTTGTGCCACATCGCGGTAATGACTAAAGTGTGCGCTTTTAGTGCGACTATGCCAGCCTAAGCTCGGCGGTGGCAATAAAACCTGTTCAATATCTTTGATGATGTCGGGGATACCCGACGATAAATCATTGTTGAGTAATACAGCGCAAGGGAAAAAACCCGTTACGCCAACCCGATTGCCTTCGCGGACAATCGGTTCTAACGTCAGTGGGCGACCCGATGGCAACTCAATGGCTGTCGCGGCACTAATGTCTGGGTTGAGGCTGCCAATACGGACATCGTAACCTGCATCGCTAATTAATCCCGCTAAGGTACACAGGTTTTCGAGGTAGTAGAGGTTGCGCGTATGATTTTCGGGAATGAGCAATACACCATCGGTAACGGGGCAGGCGCGTTCGATGCCATGTTGCACGGCAGTAATCGCCAACGGGCGCAAGTCGGGGTGCAGGTTATTAAAGCCAGCAGGAAATAAATTGGTATCGACAGGCGCTAATTTAAAGCCCGCATTGCGTAAATCAACCGAGGCATAAAAAGGAGCTGGTGTTGCGCGAAATTGGCAACGAAACCAAGCCTCAATGCTTGCTTTATTAGAAAGAAGCTTTTGTTCAATGGCAAGCAGTGGACCTTTTAAGGCGGTTTCTAAGTGAGGAACAGCAGGCAATAACGGCATAATGCATCCATAATGTTGGGGCATCTCTAATAACTCAACACTTCGTCATCCTCGCACATGCGGGGATCCATAAAATCAATGAGATAGATTCCCGCTTTCGCGGGAATGACGAGTTTTTTAGAGATGTCCGTTAGTAAAATTTTGTTTTATGCATCACCAAATAGGCTTTGTAAGGCAGCAATGGCCGCTGGACCAGCCGTTTCGGTGCGTAAAATACGTGCGCCCAATCGAACTCCCGTCATGCCTGCAGCCAGCGCCCATTCAACTTCCTTATCGGACAAACCGCCCTCAGGTCCGACTAACAAGCATTGGTTTTGTGTGAAGGCTGTTGGGGTTAGCTCACGCAATCGCAGACCGTCGTAAGGATCGAGAACAAAGCCTTGCGGTTTGGTTTCCAGCCATTCATTCAGTGTCATTGGGGCATAAAGTTGTGGTACAACCGTGCGTCCAGACTGCTCGCAAGCACTAACAATGACCTGTTGCCAATGCGCCATGCGCTTACTTACCTTATCGTCATCTTCGAGTTTGACTTCACAATATTGAGTAAATAAAGGCTGAATGGCGGTGACACCTAACTCGGTCGCTTTTTGAATGCTGGTATCCATACGCTCACCGCGCGAGATGCCTTGTGCTAGTGTGAGCTTCAACGGCGATTCCATACTCATGTCTGTCGTAATGGTGTCGATACGTACAGCGGCATCTTTTTTACCCAGTTGCAGGGTGGCTTCGCTGGTTACGCCCAAGCCATTAAATAGGGTAACTTTAAAGCCATCTCGCGCACGTAGCACCGTAGCGATATAGTGACGAGCATCGTCGGGCAAGGCAAGCGATTGCCCGACATCGGGATAGTCGCCAGCCAAGTAAAGACGAATGTTGCGCATGAATCTTAGACCTATTATGCCAAAGCGCGTGCGCGTTCGAGCAGGGTGCGTGTTGGCTCAAGTGCATTCATGGCATAGAAATGTAAGCCAGAAGCACCGCCTTTTATCACGCGTTCGCACAGATCGCCAATGACTTCTAAGCCGAGCTCACCGATGGCTGTTTTGTCATCGCCTAATGCTTCTAAACGTTTGCGCAACCAGCGTGGAATTTCGGCGCCACAGGCATCCGAAAAACGCGCTAATTGCTCGTAGTTATTAATCGGCATGATGCCTGGGATAATTTCGCCAGCAATACCTTGCGCACGCGCACTATTCACAAAACGGCAGTAAGCATCGGGATTAAAGAAGTATTGCGTAATGGCAGCATCAGCACCCGCTGCCATTTTTTCGCCAAAATGTGCCATGTCCGTTTGCCAGTTTTTCGCTTGAGGATGCACTTCGGGATAAGCAGCAACCTCGATATGAAAATGATCGCCCGTGACTTCACGAATAAACTTGACCAAATCCACGGCATAATTAAAGTCGCCTAAATCGCGCATTCCCGAGGGAATGTCGCCACGCAAAGCAACAATCCGATGCACACCTAAATCTATATAGGTTTTGAGTAGGTCGGCAATTTTATCACGCTCTGAGTCGACACAGGTTAAGTGGGGTGCAACGTCCCAGCCACGCTCGCGCAATGCCTTAATGGTGGCGAGTGTGCGTTCTTGCGTACTGCCGCCAGCACCGTAGGTCACCGAGATATAATCAAGATCGAAAGGACGAAAGCCTTCAGCGACCTCGAGTAGTTTGTCTAAGCCTTCGGGTGTGCGCGGCGGGAAAAATTCGGCGGATAGTTTCATGCTAGACCTGCCTCGGAACGTAGTAAATCGGCCTTATCCGTGCGCTCCCACGTAAATTCCGGCAGTTCACGACCGAAGTGACCATAGCTTGCTGTTGCGCGATAAATAGGGCGCAGCAAATCCAGCATCTCGATAATGCCACGTGGACGCAAATCAAAGTGTTCGCGCACTAATTTTTCGATCAAAGCCGTATCGACTTTGGCTGTGCCAAAGGTTTCGATACTAATCGAGGTTGGCTTTGCCACCCCAATGGCATAAGACACTTGAATTTCGCACTTGTCTGCCAAACCAGCCGCAACAATATTTTTTGCCACGTAACGTCCCGCGTAAGCAGCCGAACGGTCAACTTTCGAGGGGTCTTTTCCCGAGAAAGCACCACCACCATGACGCGCCATGCCACCGTAGCTATCAACGATAATTTTACGTCCTGTTAACCCCGCATCGCCAACAGGACCACCAATCACAAAACGTCCTGTCGGATTGATGTGAAATAGCGTGTCCTTGTGCAACCATTCTGCGGGAATGACAGGCTTAATAATGCTTTCCATCACGGCTTCGCGCAGGTCTTTGGTCGAAATATCAGGATCGTGCTGGGTCGATAATACAACCGCATCGACTGCAACAGGAACGCCATTTTCGTAACGCAATGTAATTTGGCTTTTAGCATCGGGGCGCAGCCAAGGTAGAACCTTTTGCTTACGCATGGCAGCTTGGCGCTCGACTAAACGGTGGGCGTAATAAATAGGGGCAGGCATGAGCGTTTCGGTTTCATTGCTCGCGTAGCCAAACATTAAGCCTTGATCGCCAGCACCCATTTCTTTGGCCGCTTCTGGGTCTTCATCAACCCCTACGGCAATATCGGCAGATTGTTTGCCGATGGCAGAGAGTACCGCGCAGTCATCACCATTAAAGCCCAATTCGCCACGGTCATAGCCGATGTCTTTAACAACCTTGCGCACTAAGTCTTCGATGTCGACCCATGCTGAGGTAGTAATTTCACCACCAACCAGAACCATCCCTGTTTTGACGAAAGTCTCGCATGCCACACGCGCTTTGCTATCTTGCGCGAGAATGGCATCTAAAATGGCGTCCGAAATTTGATCGGCGATTTTATCTGGATGTCCTTCAGAAACCGATTCTGAGGTAAAAATATGGTTACTCATGCAGAAGTTGCTCCCAAAAAAGATATGAGGGTAAAATGATACAGTCAGTAAATGTCATGAATATGAAGTGACGTTATTCGCCAAATTGTAGCGATTTACGATCGGAGTCGTGAAATAAAATAACCAGTTTTAGGGCAGGGTAGTGCCAACGACGGATGCCATCATCCCCAACGCTGTCTTGAGCTGGTTCACCGAAACGACTTGTTAAGGTTGCTTCGTCTAACTTGGGGTAGGGCAAATAGGTTAAGGCTCGAATTGGAATGTCGAGTGCCAGAGCGCTGTCATTACTCGAAAGACTGACTTCGCGTACGCCTGTTTCGGTGGTTTTAATGCGAGCGCCCGATTCGAGCATTTGATTGAGTTGCTCGGGCTTTACATCAAGCGTTAGAACGAGACGTCCTCGTAAGCTATAGCCAATATACATGTCTTCAAAAAAACTTTCGAGGCTAATCGCTTCGCCTTGCATATTGGCAAATAAGCGTACTTGTACTTCTTTGCCGTAAAGTGACATTGCATCGCGTGTGCTGCTTTTGCCTAAGGTTAACCCCAACACATCCAGACGCCCTTCGCTATTAACTTTGGCTTCCCACGGTAAAGCAGTCGCTTTCTGTTCAGTTGTTGGTGGCTCGACCCAAAAAATACTGATAGCAGCCAGTATTGCACCAATAACCAATGTCATCCAGCCCCAGTAGAAGGTGGCGTGTTTTCTTTCTGTACTTGGCGTCATCAGTCTTAGTGATCCTGTGGGTGTGTATCGGCTTGGCTGTCGCCAGCACCTTCCGCGGAGGTCAGAATCGTTATGTCGCTAGGTGCAGGAAACTGGTCAACAATTTTTTGACCGATGACACCACGTTGTGCATCGTAAATCGAACCACCAGAAAGCACAAAGGTAACCAAAAGTCCCAAAAAGATGGGTACGGCACCCATACGTAGGGCAATCGTTGTCACATCTCCGCCTTTAAGCGGACTCATGCCAACCATAAGGAAGGTAAAACCACCAAGTACCAAACCAACAATATAAAAGATAATGAGCATGCGGGCACGCTTTGTCATGAGTAACCAATGAGCAGCAACAAACCAGTCTTCATTGGCCTCACGTAGTTTTTTTGCCTTAAACCACAGTGCTGCTAGTATCACCATCGAAACAAACGGAATAAATACCACTTGTGAACCATAGCCAATTTCGAGCATGGTATAAGAAGCAAACAAATGAACGATAATCAAGTTTAGGATGAATAAACTATGCGGTAATCCAGCGTTTTTGCTGCTTTTAGGGCTAATATGATATTGCATAACATTAAATCATAAATTTACGTAAGGCATCGCTGGTGCGAGCAGAAAGGCTGCGTAACTCACTCATATAGGCTAACGAAGCTTCTGTCTGTCCTGCTTTCGCTAAGTCTTCAAGCTTATGACTCAGTTCTGCCAGCGCAACCGCGCCTACGTTACTTGAGCTGCCTTTTAACGTATGTGCATGAAGACGCATATTGGTTGCATCACTTGTACGTGCGCTACTTTCGATTGTATCAACTTGTCCAGGCAGTAATTGCAAAAAGCTATCGATAATTTCGCGTAAATCATCACCAATCACGTCTTTTAAAGTGTTCAGTGTGTCAAGATCAAGTAGTGCGCTCATCCAAGGTTTCCTTTGTCTGTTCTAGTTGCTTTTCATGCGGTGTTCTTTTGTCCTCTTTCCCCAGCCCGTTGGGTTTTTTAGAGGTGACCGTTACTTGACCATTGTCAGAGAAAAAGGGTTGTGAGTCAATCATCTTTTTATCGATGCTTTAGCTACCAAGGAGTTGAGGGTACTGTTTTTCAAAAACATCAGAAGGAACAGGGCGTCCAAAATAGAAGCCTTGGAAGACTTCGCAGCCCTGTTGTGTTAAGAAGTTTGCTTGCGTTTCGTTTTCGATTCCTTCAGCAACCAGACTCATGTCTAAGCTGTGAGCCATCGCAATAATGGCGGACGCAATGCCTTCATCGGCTTTACCGCCTTCAGGCGTACCAATACGCATGATAAAAGATCGGTCGATTTTAATGGTGTTGACCGGGAATGCTTGTAAATAAGAAAGACTAGAATAGCCCGTACCAAAATCGTCAATAGATAAATGAATACCCAGTGCTTTGAGCTGACGTAAAATTTCAATATTGCGTTGCGCATCGGCCATAGCAAGACTTTCGGTGATTTCAAGGTCTAGTGCGGCGGCGGGAAGTTGGCTCGTTGCAAGTGCTTCCTTGACTTGTTCTAGTAGGTCGTCTTGTAGGAATTGGCGTGCAGATAGGTTAACACCAATATGAAAGTCTGGTATCTGTTTGCGCCAAGCAACTGCTTTGGTACAAGATTCGTTAAGAACCCAGTTACCAATCTCTAAAATCATGCCAGTCTCTTCGGCAATAGGAATAAATGAATCTGGTGGCACCAATCCCCATTCTGGGTGTTGCCAACGAACCAATGCTTCAGCGCCAACGAGACGCAAACCATTTGAAGCAATTTTGGGTTGATAGTAAACCCGCATTTGTCCAAGCTCAACCGCACGGCGCAGATCATGTTCTAGCTTTAAGCGTTTTGCTGCCTGTTGATTCATGCTAGCGGTATAAAACTGGTACTGATTACCCCCTGCACTTTTTGCACGTGTTTTGGCTGTGTTAGCAAAGGCAAGCAAAGGCTCAGCTTGGTCGCTATCTAATGGTGCGAGAGCAATGCCTAGGGAAGTTGTGATAAAGACTTCTGTATCGTTAATATTAAAGCTCTTAACCAAATTACTGTGATAGCGACTTGCAATTGCTTCGATTTTATCATCAAAATGCATGTCAATTAGTACGACAAATTCATCTGAACCAAGACGCGCGATAACGTCTCCTTCACGAGTGATTTGTGTCAGTCTAACCGCAAGTTCTTTGAGTAGGGTATCACCGCCATTGATTCCAAGTGACTGATTAAAAAGCTTAAATCTGTCAATATCTAGGGTTAAAACGGCGAGTTGAGCATTGCCATCTTTGCTGTTGGCGCGTTTTTGCAAAGCTTGCGTCAACATTTCCATAAAGAAATTTCGATTCGGTAAATCGGTGAGGCGGTCGTGCAGATTTAGGCGAGAAATCGTTGCTTCTGCCTCGCTAATCCGAGTAATATCTTGTACCGACCCCGACAAGGCGATGAGTTCACCTTTTTCATTGCGCGTGACTTCACCTAAAATATTCAGTACAGCGCACCCTGTAGATTGCTCAACATGAACAACAATCGACAAAGTGTCTAAATCGCGTTCGAGTTTTACCAGTGTTTCTTCTAGAGATAAGGCGCTATCCTGAGCGAGAAAACGCAAGAAAGCTGTTTTGCTCATGGGTTGGGTTTGCGTATGTCCAAACAAGGCAAACATTTCTTTCGATCCAGAAACCATATCATTCTCTGGATTCCATTCCCAATACCCAAGTTGCGCTAATCGTTGTGCATAAGTCAGTTGCGATTGTGCTTTTCGTAAGCCGTCTTCCATGTCGTAAGCGCGTAGTGCGAATTTAACGCGTTGCGATAATAATCCCCAGTTGATGGGTTTGGTCACAAAGTCGGTTGCGCCAGCATGAAAGGCTGTTTCGATAGACTCTGGGTCTTCGAGACCCGTGAGCATGATGATGGGTGTGTGTTCTGTGCTGGTTTTTTTTCGTAGCTCTTGACAGGTTTCGAAGCCGTCCATGCCTGGCATCATAACATCAAGCAGAATGAGATCGGGATGCGTTTCGTTGCATCGTAACAGACCTTCTTCTCCACTAGAAGCGGTCATCACGCGATAGCCCGCACGCACTAACACCTTTTCAATCATCATGCGTGTAATGGGATCGTCGTCAATGGCTAATAACTGTGGCAGTGCTGCTATGTTTGGTTGCATGTTGTCTTCTAAGCAAGATCTAATTTTCACATTATAGTGCTAATGGTTGGTGTTTGTCTGTATTTTAGAAACGAAAAAGGCCTGCTTTTAAACAGACCTTTTTTGTGCTAGGGTAAAGGAAATTAATCTTTACGGCTAAAACGCTTACGATCATTTTCCGTTAAGTATTTTTTACGGATACGAACGCTTTTTGGTGTTACTTCAACGAGCTCATCATCGTCGATGAATTCTAATGCTTGTTCTAGCGTCATACGGATTGGTGGGGTTAATACCACGTTTTCATCTGTACCAGATGCGCGCATGTTAGTCAGTTTTTTACCCTTAAGTGCATTAACAACTAAGTCGTTATCACGGCTATGAATACCAATAATCTGGCCTTCGTAAACTTCGTCACCATGACCAACCATCAAACGACCACGTTCTTGCAGGTTGTTTAATGAGTAGTTTAAGCACTTGCCCATTTCGTTACTGATGAGTACGCCGTTGTGACGCTGACCCAATGTGCCCGTAAAACGTGGCGCATAATGTGAGAAGTTAGAGTAAAGCAAGCCAGAACCTTGTGTTAAGGTTAAGAATTCGCCACGGAAACCAATCAAGCCGCGAGAAGGAATCACGAAGTCTAAACGGACACGACCGTGACCGTCTTGGATCATATCTTTCATTTCTGCTTTACGCTTGCCCAACTGTTCCATGACAGAACCTTGGTGAACTTCTTCGACGTCAATCGTTAGGGTTTCGTAAGGTTCTTGGATTTCGCCATCGACTTCTTTGAAAATAACTTCTGGACGAGAAACACCTAACTCGAAGCCTTCACGACGCATGTTTTCAATTAAAACAGACAAATGCAATTCGCCACGACCCGACACACGGAATTTTTCCGCATCTTCGGTATCTTCAACACGCAAAGCAACGTTAGTCATCAGTTCTTTGTTTAAGCGGTCGCGGATTTGACGGCTGGTTAACAGCTTGCCTTCTTTACCAACGAATGGGCTGGTGTTAACTTGGAAAGTCATCGATACGGTTGGTTCTTCAACCACTAACGCATCAATGGCTTCAACACACGTTGGGTCGCAAATCGTATCAGAAATGAACAAAGGATCTAAGCCAGTGAACGAAATGATTTCGCCTGCTTGAGCCATAGGGACTGGCTCGCGATCTAAGCCGTTTGAACGCAATACTTCTAAAATACGACCATTGCGCTTGTCGCCATGACGGTCAATGACGGTGATAGGCGTGTTGGTTTTGATTGTACCGCGTTGGATACGACCTGTGCCGATGATGCCTTTGTAAGTGTCATAGTCAAGTTGGGTGACTTGCATTTGGAAAGGTGCATCCATGTCGACGCGCGGAGAGTGAACCTTGTCCACAACGGTTTCGAATAAAGGGGTCATGTCGCCAGAACGAACGCTTTCTTCTAAGCCAGCAAAGCCATTTAAGCCAGAAGCATAAACGACAGGGAAGTCTAGTTGTTCATCGCTTGCACCTAAACGAACGAATAGATCGAAAGTTTCGTCTAATGCGCCAGCAGTGCGTGCTTGTGGGCGGTCAACTTTGTTGACAACAACGATAGGCTTTAAGCCGAGCGCCAAGGCTTTTTGTGTCACAAAACGTGTTTGTGGCATAGGGCCTTCAACCGAGTCAACTAAAAGTAATACTGAGTCAACCATTGATAAGACACGCTCTACTTCGCCACCGAAGTCGGCGTGGCCTGGGGTGTCCACGATGTTAATGCGGTATTCTGTGTTGGTACGCTTATCTAACCAGTTTAGGGCTGTATTTTTAGCCAAAATGGTGATGCCACGTTCTTTTTCAATGTCGTTTGAGTCCATGACGCGCTCGCCTGTGTCCTTGCGGGCATCGAGTGTGCCAGACTGGCGAAGAAGTTGGTCAACAAGCGTTGTTTTGCCGTGGTCGACGTGGGCGATGATGGCGATGTTGCGGATGCGTTCAATAGGCGTCATGGTGTGTGCTCAAAATGGAATAGAAACAAAGCCCATCATTATACTAGATAAAGTGGGCTTTGTTTGACGTTTTTGTGAA
>CAZSGH010000021.1:0-31120 GCA_964606405.1 uncultured Francisella sp. | reverse complement strand
GATTAAAAGTCTTCCCACTCAGTATTGCTACGCGATGCGGCGGCTGGATTTGGTGTCGTTTTTGGTGCAGGTAAGCCAGTCGCAGGGCGTTTTGTGGCTGTTGATGATCTTGTGCTAGAAGGGGCAATGACCATTGCGCCAGCTGGTAAGCGGAACTGAGTCAATACTTGAGACACTTCATTCGCTTGTTGATTCATACTTTCAGACATGGCTGCCAATTCTTCGGATTGCGCTGCGCTTTTTTGAGTCATTTCTTCCATGCTTTCAACCGCTCGATGAATTTCGTTCATAGCAAGTGATTGTTCGCCTGATGTTGAGGCGATGCCTTCGACTAAGTGCTCTACTTGGGCAGCTTGCGTTTCAATTTCTTGTAGGACGGTTGCAGTTGATTGTACTTTGCTGGCGCCAGCGCGAATCTTGCCAACGGTTTCTTCGATTAAGCCCTTAATGTCGCGCGCTGCATCGGCAGACTTGCCTGCTAACGCACGCACTTCGCTAGCAACGACAGCAAAGCCTCGGCCATGCTCACCTGCACGAGCGGCTTCGACGGCTGCGTTCAGTGCCAATAGGTTGGTTTGGAAGGCGATAGAATCAATCAGGCTTGTGATTTCTTCGATTTTACGGCTGTGTGCTTCGATTTCGTTCATAGCAGCAACACTTTCATTAACAACGCTCACGCCTTTGCCCGCAGATGCGCGGACTTGATGGGCAAAGTCTGTTGCTTGGCGAGTGCTATCGCTAGCGCGATGGATGGATTCCGTAATTTGCTCGACGGCAGCGGCGGTTTCTTGTAACGCAGCGGCGGTTTCTTGTGTGCGGTGCGAGCTTTCGTGATTGGCTGCATTGAGCTGATCGATGTTGTGCGTAATTTGATGCATGCTGCCCAATACCATGCCTAAGGTGTTGCCTAGGTTGGTTAATGAGCTATTGAGGTTGTTATTAAGCTGGCCGATGGTTCCGTCAAATTGGCATTCAACGCGAGCCGTTAAGTCGCTATGTGCTACTTTTTCCATAGTACCACCGATACAGCTCATTGCTTCTTCGATGTTTTTCATGAGTAAGTTGAACTGTGTTGCCAGCTCCATATAGAAGCCACTTAAGCCAGATGTTACAACGCGATCGCTCAAATAGCCTGACGAGGCTTGAGTGATAAGCGCTTTTAAGTCGGTTTGGATTTTTTGTTCCATAAACACATCTTGCCATTCGACAGCTGTGCCGATGCGTTT
The DNA here is from genome assembly GCA_964606405.1 of uncultured Francisella sp. Lineage (GTDB taxonomy): Bacteria > Pseudomonadota > Gammaproteobacteria > Thiomicrospirales > Thiomicrospiraceae. The sequence goes on along the minus strand of CAZSGH010000021.1, from coordinate 29,894 downwards.
TTTATTGTCGTCAAAAATCGGATTGGTCACTAATTGTAAGGGGTGTCCTGCGATGTCGATTTTAGCCAGATAAGTATCGCGCAAGTTGTCGAGCATGGTGATTTGATGCTGTGGGTTTTTATGGAAAATATCAATTGATTTTCCGACCAACTTGTTTGCTTGGAAGTGGGGTAATATTGTTTGGATGTCCTTTTCCATGTCGGATAGGAGTTTAGTAACAGATGGGTTGACGTAAATAATCGTTCGATTATTGTCAACGACCATGACGTTAGCATGTAAGGTTCCGAGTGCTTGCTCTAAACGTTTCGACTTGAGCAACATCTCGTTGTTATCGTTAACGCTAGATCCTAAACGTACTTGCATCGATGACAAGCGCCGAGCCAGTACCCCTGCAATGTTTTCGCCAAAGGTATTGACGGGCGTATCGAACTTACCATTGGCTAACGCATCGACAACAGCAAGTGACTCTTGAATACGTGTCACAAAATACATTGCATGTGCTGCAGCTAATAAGGCGAGTAAGGTTACAAATAACTGACCAATATTGCCGATTTCAAACCCAACAAGATGCAGTATATAGGCTACGAGAGAAACGATACCTGTTGGAATAATGGTCCACTGTGGATTCAGGTGGGCCAGTGTATTCATGTGGTTGCCAATCGTATCCACTTGTCCGTGTTTAAGTTTGGCTTTACCAGCACCGATTGCGCGATAAGCAGCTTCTGCGCCTGCAATTTGTTCACGTGTAGCAGGTTGGCGAACACTCATGTAGCCAGTTACATGTCCTGCATTGTCACGAATCGGGGTTGTATTGGCTGAGACCCAGTAGTGGTCGCCATTTTTACGACGGTTTTTAACAATCTGTGCCCAAGGACGATCATCGGCGATGGTTGCCCATAAATCGGCAAATACTTGCTCGGGTACGTCTGGGTGGCGGAGTAAGTTATGCGGCTGACCAATCAGTTCGTTCCATGCGTAACCGCTAGCTTCCACAAAAGCCTCGTTAGCTTTAATGATATTACCTTGTAGGTCGGTGTAGGACACCAGTAGCGTACCAGCAGGTAGTTGATGTTCTTTTTGACTGATCGGTAGGTTGTTACGCATCTTACGCTTGTGCTCCATGTGTTGATTTGTGTCGACAGTCCCCTATTTATGTTAATTGTCACATAAATAGGGCGGGGCAATACGTACTGTATTTTACGCATCAATCTATCGATCGTATAAAATGAATGCAGATTGTACGTGAAACTTAGTGAGTAGCGTCTTGATATGTATCAAGTAAGATGTCTTTTCTTGTTTTTTGTTTCTGATAAATAGGGTGCGTATTTTTGTTTTAGTTTTTTTGGTACTTAGCGTAGTGATTGTTCGATGCGTCCATACGCAATTGTGCCGAGTAAAATGCCAAATACTAGAAATAGACCTTCAAGTTTTCCTTCGCCGATCATTGTCGGTGCTGTTCCTGGGCAGGCAGCGGACATGCCCCAGCCAATGCCAAAGAGGATGGCTCCCATAATAAGGTTAGGTGTCATGCTTTTGGGAGATAGATCAATGGATGATCGGGTTAGTATTGCGTTTATGTTGTTTTTGCGCAGTAGATAGACGCCAATGGCACCAACGGCAACAGCCGTTGCGATAACAATAAATAACCAACTGTTTTCGAATAAAAATAATTGTGCATGTAGCGTAAAGTTGGTTGCACCAGCAAAGGATAAAGAAAATCCAAAGATCGTGCCTAATAGTAACGAAATTAAATTGTTGCGCATGTCTTAGGTAACCTCCAAGAAATAGTAACGGGTTGGGCGAAGGATGAAAAAGGCGAAAACCGTATTTTTCAGACCTTCCTTAGCTCCAGAATAAGAGTCGAGTGGTGATGAATGCTGATGCAAAGAAAATCATTCCTGCCAGCAAACTGACGGGATTGAGCAATGCCGCCCCGACCAATACATGACCAGTTGTGCAAGCACCTGCTAAGCGAGCACCAAAACCCAGTAAAAATCCGGCTAACAGCAACCACAATCCTTTCGCAGGTGTTGTGCTGGGTAAGATTGCGTCATAAATGCCCATGCTAAAACTAAAGTGAAAGCCATTGCCGAGTAAGGTGACATACAAGAATCCACCAAGGGGTAGACCCAGTAATAACCAGAGTCGTGGGTGGTTGCGTGTTGCATATTCGCCATGATGGAAAAATGGGATGTTGCAGGTGTAAGCACAGAAGTTGCCATAAGCTGATGAGCAGCCCACTGCTCGACCCGTCACCCAAAAATGGAGAATGACAAATAGCCCGAGCAGAGAGCCACCAACCGCTGCCATGTATAGAGGAGCGTTCATGATGTATCCTAGTTTGTGCACTGTTTAAACCGTTCGAGTTGCCATCTTGTGCCAGCTCGACAGTTAAATTAGGTGCTTTGTGGTATTGGTGACAAGGCTCGATGACCCTGTCTTATATTTTAGGGGCTATTGTAGCGGGGTTGTTTAAGATTAGACAGACGAAGTTTTTCGGTCAGGGATAAAGCTTGTTTATGGGGTAAGTGTCGATAAGCTTCTTTCTTTGATATGAGTAAATTAAAAGCCTAATTGTCATCCTCGCGTATGCGGGAATCCATAAAGTCAATAGAGTAGATTCCCGCTTTCGCGGGAATGACCGGCTTTTTTTAGCGGTGTGCTAGGGAGAAGGTGTTACACCTGTCCAATATCGGCAACCAAGCTGAACAGTTGATTTGCCGTCGATAAAATGGCAAGGCGGTTGTTTTTTAAGGCTTCATCATCGACGTTAACCATCACGTCGGTGAAGAAGGCATCGGCGGGTTCGCGCAGCAAAGCAAGGGTTTGCAATACAGCGGCGTAGTCGCCTTTGGCATAAAAGCCTTGCGCTTCAACTTCGACTTCGCAGAGTTTGAGCCATAAGGTTTTTTCAGCGGCTTCGAGCAATAGGTTGGTGTTGACGCTATCTTTATGCTCGCTATCCGATTTTTTCAGGATATTACCGATGCGCTTATTGGCTGCTGCCAAACTGGCTGCTTCGGGTAATTGTGTGAAGGCGGCAACAGCTTGTAAGCGGTGCCAGAAATCGAGCGGTTTAGCAACGCCAACGCTGCGTACTGCTTCGAACCATTCGGGTTTAAAGCCAGCATCGGTAGCATAGCCCTTAAAGCGTGTAAACAAGAAATCGAGGATTTGGTTAACCAAAGCGTCGTCGGCTTTGCGGTTGTGCAAGGCAATCGCGCCACGAACCCAAATATCTAAATCGAGATCAAGCTCACCTTCCACACAAATACGGACAATACCCAGTGCAGCACGACGCAAGGCAAACGGATCTTTATCGCCCGTCGGAATCATGCCAGCAGCAAAAATGCCTGTGAGGGTATCGAGTTTGTCTGCCAAAGCAACCGCTTGTGCGATTGAATTGGTTGGAATGGCGGCACCACCACCTTTTGGCCAGTAGTGTTGTTCGATGCTGTAAGCCACATCGCTATCTTCGCCAGCCTGTAGGGCGTAGTAGCGTCCCATAATGCCTTGCAGTTCGGGGAACTCGCCGACCATATTCGACATCAGGTCGCATTTGGATAAGCGTGCGCCGCGCTCTGCCAGTTCTGGCGAAGTGCCAATAGCGCGAGCAATCGCAGCAGATAAGGTTTCGACACGTTCAACTTTGTCGAAAACGCTGCCTAAGTCTTTTTGGAAGACAACTGTTTTGAGGTTGTGTAACCAGCTTTCCATCGGGTGTTTTAAATCTTGCTGCCAAAAAAAGCGCGCATCGGATAAGCGAGGGCGCACTACTTTTTCATTGCCCGCACGAATTTGGGATACATCTGTGCTGTCGATGTTGGTAATGACAATAAAGACAGGCGTTAACTTGCCATTGGTATCCACTGTGTGAAAATATTTTTGGTTGGTTTTCATGGTCGAAATGAGACACTCTTGCGGTACTTGCAAAAAGTCTTCTTCGAAACGACACACGACCGCACTAGGCCACTCGACTAAGGCGGCAACCTCTTCAACCAGCTCAGGGTCGATTTCAGCGATAACCGCTTCTTTAGTCGCAGCAGCGTTAACCAGTTCAACGATGGTTTTCATGCGTTCGTCGAAGCTCGCCACAACAAAAGCATCGCGAAGGGTTGCTTCGTAGCTGGCAGGGTCTTTTAGTAATACCAATTCGGGATGGTGCACGCGGTGTCCAACAGACACTTGATCTGATTGCACTCCCAAAATGGTGCAAGGTAGCATATCCGTACCTAACAGTAAGCTGACATGCTTAACTGGGCGGACAAACTCGGCTGTACCAGCGCCCCAGCGCATGCGCTTGGGAATGGGTAAGCCAGCTAAGGCAGTTTCAACCATTGCGGGTAATAAGTCGCGGGTATGTCCGCCTTTAATGACCTGTTTCACCGCCATCCACACACCTTTTGGGGTTTCGACTTCGATTAAGTCGGCAACGCTGACGCCATTGGTGCGCGCAAAGCCTTCTAAAGCTTTGCTGGGGTTGCCTTCTTTGTCGAAAGCTTGTGCTTTGGGCGGACCTTGACGCTCTTGCACGCGGTCTTGTTGCTGCAACTGCAAATCGCGCACACGCACCGCCAAACGACGTGGCGTCGCAAAAGGCTCAACCGCACCAAAGGATAACGCGGCAGCGGTTAACTGCGTTTTAATACCTTCGGCAAAGGCGTTCATTAAACGCATCAGCGCCTTGGGTGGTAGTTCTTCGGTAGCAATTTCGACTAAAAAATCGGCTTTCATATTGGTTATTCTCCTGCGCCAGTTTTTAACATAGGGAAGCCAAGGGCTTCACGACGGGCAACGTAGGCTTCTGCTACTTGCTTTGCCATGGCGCGAACGCGACCAATAAAGCGTTGGCGCTCAGTAACAGAAATGGCTTTGCGCGCATCGAGCAGGTTAAAACTGTGCGATGCCAAAACAACTTGTTCATAAGCAGGTAGGGGTAAATCTTGAGTAATTAAGCTGTTAAAAGCGGTTTCGCAATCGTCGAATGCTTTGAATAATACCTCGGTATTGGCATGCTCGAAGTTATAAGTCGACATTTCCACTTCGTTTTGGTGGAAGACATCGCCATAAGTTACTTTGCCCTGCGGACCTTCCACCCAAGTGAGGTCGTAAACGCTATCGACACCTTGTAAGTACATGGCAATACGTTCAAGGCCGTAGGTGATTTCGCCAGCGACAGGGCGACACTCTAAGCCACCCACTTGTTGGAAATAGGTGAATTGGGTCACTTCCATACCGTTTAGCCAAACTTCCCAACCTAAACCCCAAGCCCCTAATGTGGGTGACTCCCAGTTGTCTTCGACAAAACGAATATCATGCACCTTGCGATCAACGCCCATCATTTCCAGAGACTGCAAATAAAGGTCTTGGATATTGTCGGGTGATGGTTTGAGCAATACTTGGAATTGATAGTAATGTTGTAAACGGTTTGGGTTTTCACCATAGCGACCGTCCGTCGGACGACGACAAGGCTGTACGTAAGCAGTACGCCAAGGCTCTGGGCCGAGTGCGCGCAAGAAGGTTGCTGAGTGGAAAGTTCCCGCACCCATTGGCATATCGTAGGGTTGAATGAGTACACAACCTTGTTGCGCCCAGAATTCTTGTAGGGCAGCAATGAGCCCCTGAAAGGTCTTAATATTGTGTTTAGGGGTGGCAGATGACACGGTCAAAGCTCCAGCTTACAGAATGAGACGAACATTTTAGCACAGTCATTAAGTCTGCTACACCTTTGCATTGTGACGCTTATCACAGTTATAATGGCAAGATATTATTGTCCAACCCATAGGCGATCCCTGCATGATGGCAAAGAATTCATCACAATCAACACTTTGGCGCAGTTTAACCCTGACGACCTTGTTTGGTTTGACGGGGCTGGTAGCGCTCGTTTCGTTACCGATTGAAGCGAATCTTCCGATACAAACTTTCGAACTTCCTTTACCTAGCCCGACAGCAGACATTGCTGCTATTGATGATTTGGTCGATCCTGAAGCCGATTTGGTTAGCCAGTGGGTTGAAGTGAAGAATGGCGATAACCTCGGCATTATCATGGAACGGGCTGGCGCGGGTTTCAGTGTCGCTAAGCAAATTATGGCAAGTCCAAACGGTGAACATTTCAATAAGTTGCGTGCTGGCACACACATGGAACTCAAGTTTGACGAAAACAACCAGCTTGTTGCCTTAAATTACCACTTCTCAACGCTCAATATTGTTTCTGCTGAACGTACCGATAACGGCTTTGCCGTACAACAGATTATCAAGCCAGTCGAAAGCCGCATTGTGAGTTACACGGGTACGATTGATAATTCGTTATATATCGATGGACGTAAGGCGGGCATGCAAGTCCAGCAAATTATGGATATGGCAGACATCTTCGCTTGGGATATCGACTTTGGTCGCGAAATCCAGCCTGGAACCGCATTCAATGCCATTTTCGATGTGCCTTTTGCCGATGGAAAAGCAGCTGGAACAGGTAAACTGTTAGCGGCTCGTATTACCATTGGTAAGGATGAACATACGGCTTTCTGGCATAAAGCGGGCGGTGCGAATGCTTACTTTAACAAAGACGGTAATAGTCTACGTAAAGCTTTTAACCGTAACCCTGTCGATTATGTGCGCATTACCTCTACGTTTAGTAAAGCCCGCTATCATCCTGTATTGCACGAAATGCGTGCGCACAAAGGGGTTGACTATGGCGCTCCGATTGGCACGCCTGTTCATGCAACAGGTGACGGCAAAATTACCATGAAGGGCTGGGGTAATGGTTATGGCAACATGATTACCATTCAACACGGACAAACTTATTCAACCGTTTATGGTCATTTGTCGAAGTTCGGTGCTTATCAGGCTGGTGCTAACGTTAAGCAGGGCGATGTGATTGGTTATGTTGGTATGACAGGTTTGGCTTCGGGTCCACATTTACATTATGAATTCCGTATTAAAGGTCAGCACGTTGATCCGTTGGGCGTTAAGTTTACCGAAGCCATCCCGATTGTTGCCAAAGAAAAACCTGCATTTATGAAGCAAGTTATGGCAATGACCGAACGGATGAGTTTGCCAATTTTGGATGATGTTGCGACAGATATTACCGATGTGGCGAGTCAGAAAACGGCAGCCGTCGCTAACTTCGAATAAGTCGGTATTGTGTTAACGCTGGGGGTTTTGTCGGGCACAAGCGTTGATGCCATTGATGTCGCTCTCGTCGATTGGTCGGGTGCGTTGCCTGTTCTGGTTGCACATGCAGAACTGCCTTGGTCAGAACCCTTGCGTCAGCAGCTTCTTGCTTTGCCCGAACGTGGACACCTTTCTTTATCCGAATTTGGTCGCTTGCATACTGCCTGTGGGCAAGCATTTGGGCAAGCGATTGTTTCTTTTTGCGATCAGCATCGTCTTCATCTTGCCGATATTCGTGCGATTGGTTCGCATGGTCAGACGGTTTGGCATCAGCCGCAGGGCGAACATCCTTTTAGTTTGCAAATTGGGCATCCAGCCTTTATTGCCAAGCAAACGGGAATCACCACCGTCGCAGATTTTCGTATGGATGATATTGCTCTGGTGGGACAAGGCGCGCCTTTAGCCCCCGCTTTTCATGCTCAGTTGTTTCGCGACGAAGTGCAAACAGTTGGTGTACTCAATTTAGGGGGTATTGCCAATTTAACGCTGTTGCGTTCGAATCAGGCAACACTGGGTTTTGATACAGGTCCTGCCAATACCTTGTTGGATGCGTGGTATCGCAGTCATCACGAAGGGCAAGGATACGATCAGGCCGGGGCTTGGGCATCAACAGCGTCAGTTGATGCCGATCTGTTAATGCACTGGTTAGCGCATCCGTATTTTAAGCAGTCTTTCCCGAAAAGTTGCGGGCGAGAGCAGTTTTCACTGTCTTGGCTCAAACCCCATGCGTTAGCGCATTACGATCCTGCTGTTGTGCAGAGTACTTTATTGCAACTAACGGTCGAAAGCGTCGCCTGTGCATGGGGGCAACACAGTAATTCTGGTCAGTTGTGGTTATGTGGTGGCGGGGCGTTAAATACAGAGCTTGTGCGTAGGCTGCGTTTGCGTTTGCCAGACTGTCAGATTGGATTAACCGATGACATGGGATATCCGATCCAAGCGCTAGAGGCGATGCTGTTTGCATGGTTAGCCAAACAACGCCTAGACGAAATTCCCGTTGATTTGATGACGATTACGGGGAGTGTTCGTCCTGTTATACTGGGTGGTGTTTGGTCGGGTTTATAAACTTGCTTCTAAGGCGCTTAATTGCTCTGCCTGATATTCGTTTAATAATGCGGTAATGGTTTCATCCATATCGCCTTGCATAATGCTGTCGAGCTTGTACAGCGTCAAATTGATACGATGGTCGGTCATGCGTCCCTGCGGGAAATTGTAGGTGCGGATGCGCTCACTGCGGTCGCCACTGCCGACCAAACTTTTACGCGCTTCGGAAATTTCTTTCGCTTGTTTGCTTTCGTTGGCAGCATTAATGCGCGAGGCGAGCAATGCCATCGCTTTAGCGCGGTTTTTGTGCTGCGAACGTTCTGCCTGACACTCAACCACTACGCCCGTTGGGATGTGGGTAATACGTACGGCCGAGTCAGTTTTGTTAATATGCTGACCACCTGCACCGCTAGAGCGGTAGGTATCGACTCTTAAATCTTCGCTACGCAACTCAACGGCTTGCACGGCTTCCGATTCGGGTAAAATGGCGACAGTCGCCGCCGAGGTGTGTACGCGCCCTTGCGCTTCGGTGACAGGAACCCGTTGTACACGGTGTGCGCCTGACTCGAACTTGAGTTTAGCATATGCGCCATCGCCTTCGATGCGGGCAATGATCTCTTTGTAACCGCCATGCTCGCCATCTTGCTCGCTGACGACTTCTACTCGCCAGCCTTGACGCTCGGCATAGCGCGAGTACATGCGGAATAAATCACCTGCAAAAATAGCCGCTTCATCGCCACCCGTACCAGCACGTACTTCTAAATAGATGTTAGCATCGTCGTTCGGGTCGCGCGGGATAAGCAGGGTGCGCAAGTCTTGCTCGAGTGTTTCGAGCTTGGCTTTTAACGCAGGAAGCTCTTCTTGCGCCATGGCTTTAAGGTCACTGTCGCCACTGTCAATCCAGTCGAAAGCGTCTTTCAAGTCTTGTTCGCATTGTAAAAAAGCATGCCAAGCATTGCTCAGGGGGGTGAGCTGCGCGTGTTCTTTACTGAGTGTACGAAACCGTTTGTTATCATTATGAATATCAGGATCAGCAAGTAGGTGATCGAGTTCTTGTAGGCGTTCGCTGGCCTGTTCTAGGCGCAGGCGGATACTGTCTTTCATGCGCGTTTCTCGGGTATTAGTAAGGTGCGGGCGGTTTGGAGTAAATGATCACCGCCACCATTACCTGCTTCTCGGATGCCGAGACAGGGTGTATGGGTGAGTTTGTTGGTCAGTTGATGGGCAAGCTTTTTCAGTACCGTTTCGCTGTCATGCCCTGCATGAAGTTCTTTTAACGCATGTGCTAGGGCTTCATCACGTAAGTGTTCGGCATGATGACGATAATCACGAATGAGCGGTGCGGCATCGGACAACAAGCGCCATTGCTGCATAAAATGGTCAGCTTTGAGTTGCACAATATCTTCTGCTTCGGCTGCTGCTTGGGCGCGACTGTTACGGTTTTCTTCGACAATACCCGTTAGATCATCGACGGTGTACAAATACACGTCTTCGAGTTTTCCGACTTCTGCTTCGATGTCGCGCGGGACGGCAATATCGACCATTAGCATGGGTTTGTGTTTGCGTTTTTTAAGGGCGCTTTCGACCGCGCCTTTGCCCAAAATGGGCAGCGTGCTGGCGGTAGAGGATATGACAATATCAGCTTCGTGCAAGTGATTGGGGATTTCGCTTAGATTAATAGCATAGCCGCTTACTTCTTGCGCCAATAAACTCGCATTAGCAAGGGTGCGATTAGCAATAATGATTTGCTTTACGCCTTGCTCTTTTAAGTGGCGAGCGGCAAGTTCGATGGTTTGACCTGCGCCGATGAGTAATACGGTTTGCCCTGATAAGTCGCCAAAAATTTGTCGAGCCAGGGTAACGGCAGCAAAGGCAACAGAAACAGGGTTAGCGCCAATGGCGGTTTCGGTACGAACCTGTTTAGCGGTATTAAACACATGCTGAAATAATCGGTCGAGTAAGCCATTAAGGGTGTTGGCTTCGCGTGAGAAAGCGTAGGCATCTTTCATTTGACCGAGAATTTGTGGTTCGCCCAGCACCAGTGAATTGAGTCCGCTGGCAACACGGTTGATGTGCACAATCGCATCGCGTCCGCTGTGTGCGTAAACGTAAGGGGTTAGCGTGTCTTGTGGCAGCAAGAAGAACTGATGTATCCAGTCGAGAAGGCGTGCATGATCTTCATCGCGATGACTGCAATAAAGTTCGGTTCGATTGCAGGTAGATAAAATCGCACAACCCTGCGTCAAGCCAAGCTCACGCAATTGTTTGAGCGCTTGTACCAGTCTATCGGGTGGAAAAGCAACCTGCTCTCGGATGTGAACAGGCGCTGTTTGATAGTTAATGCCCAGAGCGGTTAGGCTTTGATGATTCGCATAATTGGGCATAATTGGGCATGTCTTTATTGTTTTTTCTTGTTAAAATGAAGGGCATCGGCAGGTTTAGGCTGAGCGAAGATGTTAATTGTCTAAAAATAAAGCGGGTTTTGCAAGAATTATGGCTAAAACAGAGGCAATAAAACTGCCGATCCAGTTTGGGGTGTTGATATTATCGGCAAGCGGGCTGCTCGGTTGTAGCTTAATGACTGAGGTGCCACCATCTGAATCGCAGGAAAAACCAGCGTTAAGCGCGAGTGCTGATGTGAAGCAGAAAGCGACGCTTGCGAAGAAGCAGCAGTTGACAGCGGATCAGGTTTATCGTGTGCTTGCGGCTGAGTCTTTGGCGACTAAGGGACAAATTGGTGCGGCGACTAATGTCTATTTAGATTTGGTTGAGCGTTATGGTGATGCAGGTTTGGCGCAACGCGCTTACGAGTTGGCCAGTCAGTCGGGAAGTAAATCGCTATTAGCGTTGGCGAGTAAGTTAAATACAGATCGAAATCCCGATTTTATCGAGTCTTGGCAAGTGCAAGTGGTTTTGCAGTTGCGTGCTAAAGATGTGCCTGCAGCCTTAACCGCTTGGGAGTCTTTTTATCAGCATAGTCGCGAAAAAGGTGTGAGCGAGAAAGAGATTTTTTTCTCGACAGCAACCTTGGCGCAAGAGGATATGGACATTCCTACCTTGCTTAGTTTTAGTGAGCAGTTAACCGTTAGACATCCATCGTCATACGCCGAGTTTTCACATGTGATGCTAATGGCAGCAGCGGGTTCGTTATCCGATGCCTTTGATCGTGTTGAGCTTGCGAACAAGCGCTATCCTGCTCAGCCAGAGTTGGCGCAGTTAACAGCTTCGTTGGCAGTTAAATTGGCGAACGGGCGGGGTGCTGACTGGCTGCGTGCTTATTGGTTGTCCCACCCTCAGGATGTGGTCGTTGGTGAACAGTTGGGACGTGTTTATGTTGCAATCGGTAAGTTGTCTCTTGCTCAAGAGCAGTTTCAGTCGGTATTAAAGTCGCACCCGAACACTGCTTCGGTGCAAATGTCGCTTGCTTTGGTTGATTTAGAATTGAAGTTGCCCGAAGAGGCAGAGCGGTTGCTTGCGCCCTTAACGCACGATAAACGTTATGCGGATATGGCGCGTTACTATCTCGGTCAAGCGCTCTATTTTCAGAATAAAACGGTGGAGGCGGTGCAGAGCTGGGCGCAAGTTGAACGCGGTGAGTACCGTTTAGATGCCCTGATATGGCGCGCGCAACTCTTATCAAAACAACATAAACTAACAGAAGCACAAGCCTTATTAGCAGGTTTTAAATCGGTTGATGAAGGTGAGGAGGGGCGTTTGTTGCGCGCGCGAGTGCGTTTGTATCTGATGCAAAAGCAGCCGAAAGAGGCGCTACGTTTGCTCGATAATGCGATTTTTGCTGCGCCTGATGATGGTGAGTTGTGGCAAGAGCGTGCCAATATCAAGTTTGAGCAGGGGGATGGCGTTGGTTTTGAGCAAGATATGCGTCAGGCAATCGCCTTATCACCAAACGATGCCGATATGCTTAATGCGCTAGGTTACTATTTAGCCGATAACAAAAAGAAATTGATCGAGGCGCGTCAACTGATCGAAAAGGCCGATAATTTGTCGCCGAACCAGCACTACATTAATGATAGTTTGGGTTGGGTTACTTATCGAGAAGGTAAATTACCAGAAGCGGAAGCCTTGCTAGCAAAGGCATACGCCTTAAAAGCAGACGCTGAAATTTTGCGTCATTGGATAACCGTGTTGTTGGCGCAAGGTAATAGGGTGCGTGCGCAAGAATTGGTCTCGCAAGAAGTGAGACAGTTCGCTCATGATGCTGTTTTGTTAAAGTTCTTGCGTCAAATGTCACTTACACCTTGACCAGATGTAAAAGGATCACTATAATGGCGCGTTCATATTGAATTTTTTTGATTTCCAGGAGTTTGGAAACATGTACGCCGTAATTAAAACTGGTGGCAAGCAGTACCGCGTTAGCGAAGGTGAGTACTTGCGTGTAGAAACGCTTAATGCTGAAGCTGGTAGCGAAATTTCTTTTGATCAAGTAATGTTGGTCGGTTCTGGTGACAGCGTTAAGGTGGGTACACCTTTAGTTGCTGGCGCTGTTGTTAAAGGTCTTGTTGAAGAGCACGGTCGTGGTGATAAAATTATTATCATCAAGTTCCGTCGTCGTAAGCACTACCGTAAAAAGCAGGGTCACCGTCAGAACTTCACTCAGATCAGAATCACAAGCATCACTGCTTAATTGATAACAGGAGCGAATACTCATGGCACATAAGAAAGCAGCGGGTTCCTCTCGCAACGGTCGCGACTCAGAAAGTAAGCGACTAGGTGTTAAAATGTACGGCGGCGAAGCAGCCATTGCTGGTAACATTTTAGTTCGTCAACGTGGTACTAAGTTCCACGCTGGTGAAAACGTTGGCTTAGGCGTTGACCATACTTTGTTTGCGAAAGCAGACGGTTTTGTCAAGTTTGGTCGTAAAGGTCCAAACCAGCGTATGTACGTATCGGTTGTGTCAGCAGCCTAATCGGTTGTTTGCATGATTGCATAAAAACGCCTCGCACAGTTGTTGCGGGGCGTTTTTGTTTGTGCGTTATTTATGTATTCTAAATTTAAATCATTAACCCCACTGCTTTATAGTCTTGGTTTTGTGACTGTTGCGTCGCTTATTTTTGATGTATTGACACCTTGGTTAGATGTGCCAATTTTAGCAATGGGGTATTTGCTGCTGGTCTTATTTGCATCTATGCGCTTGTCGTATTGGGGTGCATTGCTGACGGCCGTTTTTTCTTTTATTGCACTTAATTTCTTTTTTATAGAGCCTCGTTATACGTTACAGGTTGCAAGATTACAGTCGCTATTGGAGCTATTGGGGTTTTTAGCAGTTTCTATCACAATGGTTTCCATCATGGAGCGATTGAAGACACAATCACTCACAGCTAAACAAGCTCAAATGCAAGCAGAAGCCGCAAGACAACTTGCGGAGAAGTTGTTGAGGCTTCGGTGCGAAGATGAGATTTTAGATCAGGGAGCGCAAGCGATTGCGTCTGCTTTTTTAGCAAGAGTGATACTGGTTTCTGTTCGCGCGAAAATCCCTGCAAGTGTTGTCTACGATACAGATGCGGCAGGTAATGATGTTGTGGATGCTGGTGCTGCGCGCTGGGTTGCCGAGCATCATCTTGCGATTGGACCGACTACAGGTTATTGGCCCCAACTATATTATTGGTGTATTCCATTGCAAATCTCGTCAACGAGTCAAATGGTTTTGTTTTTATATGCTTCTCAGACTGACAGTTATACTAAAAGTAACCTTGCTTTTTTGCAGGGGTTGACTGGGCAAGTTAGCTTGGCTTTGGGGTTGTTGTATGCCAAACAGAGTGAGCAAGTTGCTATGCAGCAGGCAGAAAGGGAGAATATTCATAATGCATTATTAGCGTCGTTATCGCATGATTTTCGTACGCCTTTAACAACGATCGTTGGTGCTGCGAGTAGCTTGCGTCATCAACAATCTGGGCTGTCTATGATGCAGCAAGAGTCGTTATGTGGGCTGATTGAAAGTGAAGCGATTGCAATGTTAGATGATGCTGAGAATATTTTGTCTTTAACTCGAGTTGAAACCCTGGGGCGTTTGGCATTACATGCCGATTGGCAGTCTTTGGAAGAGCTGATTGGTGTTGTCTTGTCGCGCTGCCGTCAACGATATTCGCATCGGAAATTTGATCTTAATTGTGATCGTTCTTTGCCACTGATATTTGTGGATGCTAAGCTGATTATTCAGGCAGTAATGAACTTAGTTGAAAATGCGATTAAATTTGATACTTCTGGTGCGGTAGTTAAAATAGCAGTAAAAATAAGAGATGATGATTATGTCATGGTTAGTGTTCAAGATCGTGGTGTTGGGATATCTCAAGATATTACGCAGTTAATGACAAAATTTGTACGAGGACAGCCTGAGTCTCGTCAGCCTGGTTTTGGCTTGGGATTAACCATTTGTGATGCAATTGCAAAAGTTCATGGTGGACAGTTACGATTAGAGAATGATTTTGAAGGTGGGCTGAATGCGAGTATTTTGCTGCCCATTAGGCATGATCAGGAGCCAGTATCATGAAAGCGGTTTCTAAAATCTTAATCGTTGAAGATGATCCTCATATCGTCCACTTTTTGCGCTCGGCATTACAAGCAGCGCATTACTCAATCGATGTTGCCGATTCTATTGCTCAGGCTTTAGAACGTTGTGCTGACTATCGTCCTGCGTTGGTGGTGCTTGATCTGGGACTGCCAGATGGAGATGGAAAAACATTTCTTAAGACGCTTAGATCTGTTTCGGATATCCCCGTATTGATTTTGTCTGCGAGGAATAGCGAAGATGAGATTGTTGGCTGTTTAGATATTGGTGCAGATGATTATTGCGTTAAGCCTGTCGGTGTGCCTGAGTTGTTGGCTCGGGTTCGGGTTGCATTACGCCATGCTTCTGTCATGCAGCAAAGAGATAACGTCATTCAGGTTGATGATCTTGTCATTGATTTGTTTCAGCGGCGCGTATCTTTGGGGCAACAGGAGCTTCATTTGACGCCCAAAGAATACGATTTGTTGGCACTATTAGCCCAAGCAAACGGTAAGGTGGTAACGCATAGACGATTATTGTCAGCGGTATGGGGTGCTGAATTTGTCGATCATACGCATTACTTGCGGATATATATGGGTAATTTGCGCGCTAAAATTGAACAGAATCCTGCTTCGCCTCGTTTTGTTGTGACTGAGCCAGGTGTTGGTTATCGTTTACTGATTGAATAGTCCCTTTTTTCATTTCACATCTTTACATCTTCTTTATTCTGCCTCGGTTATAACATTGCGATTTCGGTATTGTTACGGGGCTATACATGTTTCATTCTATAGAAACCATTATTGTGAATTTGCTGATGATCGTCTTGTCCGTGTTTTTTCCAATTATTGTATTCATCTTTATGCATTCTTTACGTCATCGGTTTTATAACATCACGGTTAGAGTTAGTTTAGGGAAGACACGAGTGATGACGGAGCAAAAGAAGCAAGGTTTGGGTTTTTTGACCCTTGCTGCATTGGGTGTGGTTTATGGTGATATTGGCACAAGTCCACTTTATACGATGCAAACGGTATTTTCAGAGTCGACGCAGATTGCGTTAAACCAAGCCAATATTATAGGTGCGACATCGGCTATTTTTTGGGCGCTCATGATGGTGGTAACACTTAAATATGTCTTGCTGATTTTACGAGCAGATAATCATGGCGAGGGCGGCATTATGGCTTTAGTTGCTTTAGCAACTAAATCTGCTAAAAAACCAGAGCAGTCAACGCGAAAAAATATATTGTTGTTATTGGGTGTTTTTGGGCTTGCCTTGTTTTATGGGGACAGCATGATTACACCAGCCATTTCAGTATTAGGGGCAATGGAAGGTGTTAAGGTTGTTTCGGCTGATTTGGAGTCGTATATCATTCCGTTAACACTGAGCATTTTGATTGGTTTGTTTTTGGTACAGAAACGGGGAACGAGTGCTGTTGGACAATGGTTCGGTCCCATTATGATTATATGGTTTGGTTGTTTGGGTTTAATTGGTATTTATAATATTTTGCTGAGCCCAGCAATTTTACAGGCATTAAATCCATGGAATGGGCTGGTGTTTTTAGTTGATCGTGGACCTTTAGTGTTTTTAGCCGTTGGTGCAATTGTCTTGGCGTTAACTGGTGCGGAAGCTTTGTATGCTGACATGGGACATTTTGGCAGAAAAGCGATTCAACTGGCATGGGCGATTGTGGTGTTACCAGGATTGGCGCTCAATTATATGGGGCAAGGTGCGTTGTTATTAGCAAATCCTGATGCCGTATCCAATCCATTTTACTTATCCTTTCCAGAGCCACTACTGATTCCTGCCATTGTGTTGGCAACAGCTGCGACAGTGATTGCTTCGCAAGCGGTTATTTCAGGTGCTTACTCTTTAACGCGTCAGGCGATTCAATTGGGTTATTTGCCAAGAATGCACATTTTGCACTCGGCAGCCGACCAAGAAGGGCAGATTTATATGCCAGTGGTGAACTGGCTGCTGATGACAGCGGTGGTGATTATGGTGTTGGCATTTGGTTCTTCCGCTTCATTGGCTGCCGCCTATGGCGTAGCAGTCACAGGCTTAATGGTCATTACCACGATTTTAACCTTCTTTGTGGTGCGTTATACGTGGAGATATCCATTGTGGTTAACACTATTAGCAACCAGCATTTTCATTGTTATTGATGTCCTATTGTTTGGATCATCTGCGATGAAATTCTTTGAAGGTGGCTGGTTCCCATTCATGATTGCATTGGTGTTATTAACGATTATGCTCACTTGGAAGCAAGGGCGGGTGATGGTTAAACAGCAAATTAAGCGAGACAACCCAACATTAGATGATTATTTGCCGCAGGTCAGAGAGATGTCTTTATCGACGGTGCATCATACAGCAGTCTTTTTGGCACTTGAAAAAGCAGTTGCACCCAGAGCGATGGTACATAATGTTCGCCATAATCGCGTGTGGCACGAGCGTAACGTTATTTTAACGGTATCTTTTGACCATGTTCCTTGGGTTGATCCAAAAGAGCAGTTAATGGTCGTTCAAGTTGATCAGGATGTATGGCAGGTAAGGGTAACCTATGGTTTTATGGATGTTCCTGATATTCCTAAAGCATTACGAAATTGTGCACCATTTGGATTGATCGTTGATCAGTTTGAAATTACTTACTTCTTGAGTCGAGAAACTGTATTAACGGGTTCTAAGGATGGGCTTTCGTTATGGCGAGGGGAGTTATTTGCGTTAATGTCTCGTAATGCTGGTAGCGTTGTCGATTATTTTAAAGTACCAGACAATTGTGTATTGGAATTAGGCTCAAGAGTTATGGTGTAACATTCATTTTATCTTGTTAAATAAGGCGGCATTTTGCCGCCTTTGTTTTTTGATGATGCCTAAGGAAGGTCTTAAAATACGGCTTTCGCCTTTTTTAAGACTTCTTAACTTATTTTTTAGTTGGTGGAAGGGTTGTTATCAAGGAGTTAGATGGTAAAAATGTGCATCCCTTCCCCCTAGCCCCCAACCCGTTACACTTTTCAGAGATTATCTAATGAATGTTTTGATGTATTAAGTTTGATCGTAGATCTTTATTTGTGGGTGTAGGCTTAATGCTATAATGGAAAGTTAAGCAAACACAAATAGACAATTTTTTGTCTGGGCTAGAGGGTAGTTGTATGAAATTCGTAGATGAAGTCAATATTGAAGTGAGAGCGGGTAAGGGCGGTAATGGTATCGCTAGTTTCCGTCGCGAAAAATACATCCCCTTTGGCGGTCCTAATGGCGGTGATGGTGGCGATGGCGGTGATGTTTATCTCGAAGGGCATGACAGCTTAAATACCTTGGTCGATTTTCGCTTTATTCGTTTGTTCGAAGCTGCTAATGGTGGTAGGGGTGAGTCGAATAATTGTACGGGTCGTCGTGGGGCAGATCGTATTTTACAAGTGCCCATCGGTACCATTGCTTGGGATGCCGACACCGAAGAATGTATTGGTGAAATTTTGCATGCTGGCGAGCGTTTATTGGTTGCGCGCGGTGGTTTGCATGGTATTGGTAACTTGCACTTTAAGAGCAGTACCAACCGTGCGCCACGTCAGTGTACGCCTGGTAAGCCTGGTGAAATCCGCAACCTAACACTCGAATTAAAAATCTTAGCCGATGTTGGTTTGTTGGGCTTGCCTAATGCGGGCAAATCGAGCCTGATTCGTGCCGTTTCGGCAGCACGTCCTAAAGTCGCTGACTATCCTTTCACGACCCTGTATCCTAACTTGGGTGTGGTGAAGGTTGCCGATCATAAAAGCTTTTGTATCGCCGATATTCCTGGTTTGATTGAAGGCGCAGCAGAAGGCGCAGGTCTTGGCGTTCAGTTCTTGCGTCACTTATCGCGCACAGGCTTGTTATTGCATGTGGTTGATATGTTCCCACCTGTCGATGAAAGTGATGGCGAAGCGCCAGCACATCATGTGCGCGTGGTAGAAGCCGAGCTAGAAAAATATTCAGAAGAATTAATTGATAAGCCGCGTTGGTTGGTGATGAATAAGTTGGATTTGGCATTAGAAGAAGATGCGCAAGCTGCTTGTGATCAGCTGATTGCCGATTTGGGTTGGACAGAGCCGGCTTTCCGTATTTCAACCGTGTCTGGTGAAGGACTATCAGAATTGACTTGGGCAATCATGCACTATTTGGATGAAAAGCGCGAAGCCCTCGCAGAAGCAGAAGCGGCGATGAAGCCCACTTTGGCTCCAGTTGTCTATGAAGGTATGGAGGACTAATCGTGCTGCGTTCGGAGTTGGCATCTAGCCGTCGCTGGGTGGTTAAAATTGGTTCGGCGTTGTTAACCAACGATGGTCAGGGCTTAAATCGAGAAGCGATGGCTGGCTGGGTGAAGCAGATGGTGGCTTTACGCAAAGCGGGGGTCGAAATTGTTTTGGTGTCATCGGGTGCGGTTGCCGAAGGCATTAAGCGTTTAGGTTGGACAAGCCGACCGAAAGAATTGCCAGCTCTGCAGGCCGCTGCAGCGGTTGGTCAAATGGGCTTGGCGCAAGCATGGGAAAGTTTGTTTGCTACTGATGGCATCATGACCGCGCAAGTGTTATTAACACATGAAGACTTATCGAGTCGTCATCGCTATTTGAATGCACGTAGCACGCTTAACTTTTTGCTGGCACAGGGTGTTATTCCTGTTATTAACGAAAACGATACGGTTGCAACCGATGAAATTCGTTTGGGCGATAACGATACGCTAGGAGCCTTGGTTGCCAATTTAGTCGGTGCTGAAGTATTGGCGATTTTGACCGACCAACAAGGCTTGTACACAGCTGATCCGCGTAGCAATCCTGATGCGCAGTTGTTGCATCAGGTGAAAGTATCTGACCCTGCGATTGTCGATATGGCAAGTCCGAACGGGGGTGCTTTAGGGCGTGGTGGAATGGCGACTAAGGTGCGTGCGGCGCAGCGCGCAGCGCGTTCTGGCTCTGTCACCTTAATTGCTGCTGGGCGCGAAGCCAATGTGCTGGTGCGTTTGCGTGAGGGTGAGGTGTTGGGTACGTTATTTGAGCCTGATGTCGAGCCAATGTCGGCACGCAAGCAGTGGCTGGGCAGTCAGTTGCAGTCTCGTGGGTCTTTGACGTTGGATGCGGGTGCGGTTGCTGCGCTTCGTGAACAGGGCAAAAGCTTGTTGCCAGTCGGTGTTGTTGATGTGCAAGGACTGTTTGAACGTGGCGATGTGGTGGTTTGTATCGATGCTCAGGGGCAAGAAGTTGCCCGTGGTTTAGTCAATTATGATGCGGTTGAAAGCAACTTGCTTAAAGGTCAACCAACCAGTGCCATCGAAGCATTGTTGGGCTATATCGAAGAAGAGTCACTGATTCATCGTGATAATTTGGTTCTGAGTTAAACTAAGGGGCAATTATGGCGACCGAAACGGCTTTAGCCGAAGTTTCCGAACATCATTTTGTGCATCGTACAGGGTGGCTACGTGCTGCTGTGTTGGGGGCGAATGATGGGCTTATTTCGACTGCCAGCTTAATTGTTGGTGTGGCTGCAGCAGGTGCGGGGCATCATGAGTTGTTGGTTGCTGGTGCTGCGGGGTTAATGGCTGGTGCCATGTCGATGGCAGCGGGTGAGTATGTGTCGGTCAGCTCACAAGCGGATACCGAAAAAGCTGATATCGCGCGTGAAGCACGTGAGTTACAAATCCATCCAGAAGCAGAATTGAAAGAATTGGCGCTGATTTATGAAGCACGAGGGCTAACCTCAGAGTTGGCACATCAGGTTGCTGTTCAACTGACAGCTCATGATGCGCTAGGTGCGCATGTACGCGATGAAATTGGTATTAGCGATGCGTTAAATGCCAAGCCTGTCGAAGCAGCCTTAACTTCTGCCATTACCTTTACTGTCGGTGCAGCCTTGCCTTTAGCGGTAATTGGGTTTGCGCCCTTGGAGCAAGTTAGTATTTGGGTCAGTGCGAGCACCTTGGTGTTTTTAGCACTGCTGGGTGCCGTTGGTGCTCAGGCGGGCGGATCATCCTTGTTGGTTGGTGCAGGTCGTGTGACTTTTTGGGGTGTCGCGGCAATGGCGGCAACGGCTGCTGTGGGCGCGTTGTTTGGCTCGGTAGTGAGTTAGTAAGTAGCTGACAGTGCGTTGGGTTTCCCTGTGAAGTAGCCTTGTGAATAGGTTACACCAAGATCGTTGACACTGTTAAAAATACCTTCATCGCTAACAAACTCCGCAATGGTTTGGGCATTAATCCTGTTGGCAAAGTTAACAATTGATTCAACGATCATGCGGTAGCGACCGTCATCAGCGATACCACGAATGAGTGATCCATCGATTTTGACATAATCGACATTTAAACGTAGCACATGTTCAAAGTTGGAATAGCCAGTGCCAAAATCATCGATGGCAATTTTGGCACCGAGGGCTTTAACCGTGCTGATAAAGTTGGTTGCGGCTTCGTAGTTGTCGATCCCTTCAGATTCTAGTAATTCGAACGTGATTTTCGGTGCAGTTTCGGTCATCACGATGGTTTGAATGATGTGATCAAGTGTTTGTGTGTCCTGAATGTCATCAATAGATAGATTGACCGAAAACGCCTCTGTGCGCTTAGCAAATAATTGGCATGCTTGCGTCACAATGATACGAGTGAGTTGGGAGTAGAGTTTTGTTTTTTTAGCGATTGGAATGACATCAAGTGGTGAAACTAACTGACCATCCTCATCGATCATACGCATGAGCGTTTCATATTTATCAGTTTTTCCTGACTCGATATTAACAATTGGTTGATAGTGGGCAATAATGCGATTATCTGCGATTGCTTTACGAATGGCCGTTGCCATAGCGATATTGGAACGATATTTCCCTTCCATGTCATCACTTTCTTCGTAGAGTGCGATGGATTTCTTTGTTTCTTTTGCTTTATGCAATGCTATGTCAGCACGATTCAATGTGCGTTCAGTGCCTATTGCTGCACCCATAGTCATTTGTACGTTAATCACTTCATTATTAATAACGAAGGATTCTTTTACCAGTTGTTGCTCTAACGTGCTAAGTAAATCATATAGCGTGACATCATCAATGATCGCATCAATCAGAATGGCAAATTCATCACCATTCATTCGGTAGGTTGATGGGTAACGCTGTTGTAGCCAATGCCCTACTTCTTGCAGAATGCGATCACCAGCCGTAACACCAAATAAGTCGTTTAACTCCTTAAAAGCATCGATATTCAGAATGGCGCAGGCAAAAGGTGGATTGTCGGCAATATCTACGCGTAGTTTTTGGCGATTAGGTAAGCCAGTGAGTTGGTCGTAATAGGCAAGCTTCGTTAATTGTTGTTGATGTTCGCTAAGTTGTTGTTCATGATGATCTCGTTGTAACACGATATTGACAATGAAGGCACAGATTTCTAGTAGTTGACGATGGAAGCTCGAGGGTGCGCGATGCTCAAAAGAGGAAAGCGCAAAACTACCAATGGCTTCCCCTTGTGTGTTACGAATGGGCATTGACCAACAGGAACACAGATTAAAGTCAAAGGCGATATGGCGAAGGTCTTGCCAGCGGGGATCTGTTTTGGTATCGATAACGTATTGCGCTTCATTACGAAAGACGGCGTTACCACAAGAGCCTCCCGTTGGACTAGGTGTTAGGTTGGCGAGTGCTTGGTGTCCTAAAACGGGTATTGAGGGCGCTGAGCGTACGCTCATTAGTCCAGTATTTGGGTTGAGCAACATAATTGAGGCGACAGCATTAGATAACATGGCCTCGGCGAGTTGGCAGAGTTTGTCGAGAACCTCTTGCGTATTGTCCGTAACAATCAGTTTAGCCAAGATGTCGCGCTGCAGTTGTAACAGGTATTCGTATTCGCGGGGTTCGAGAATGAGGTGCTCAACGGCATTTTCTAATGATTGGCAGGCAATCGCTTCATGATTCATTGTTATTTTCTATCCCCAGATTCTGTTTTATTTTATTTTGTTATGTTACGCCATCATTTTGATAACGGCAATCGAAAACTTACTTGCTTTATCAATAACCCATCCATAAATACACATCAAGACTACTAAAGGTAAGCAATGCTAACCATAGCGCACCGAACTTGCGGTTCGTGTTGTTTAGTTTTACTTGCAGCAAGTCCCAGTCGGGCAGTTCTCGTGCTAATTGGTAAATAATCGAAAAACTAATTAAGGCAAGCATCAGTTCGCCCGAAATGGGCGAGTCTTGGTTGTGCAATAGTGGCAAAAAAGGATAGGCAGCAACCAAACTGCCTGCAGCCATTGCCATCCCTTGTGACATCAAGTCATAGCTCCACATAGCGTAACGCGCCAAGGTTCTGTGCAAGAAAGACATCGAATCTTGCCAACGCGGTAAGGTAATAGCAGCTAAGAGTAAGTTGGTATTAATCAACAATAGCACAAGGTGAAATAAGTTTTCTAACGAGCCAAGATCCTCAAGCCCATCTAAAAACTTAAAAACCACCTTAGCTAAATCCGATTCGTGTCCTGCAATGGCACTCAAAAGTAGCGCGATACTGGTCAGTGCAAAGGCGGGTTCGAAGTGTCGCCAGTATCTTGCCCAACCACTTAGTGCTATTTCTTTTGCTGTCTTCATTTTTCGTTTGTGTTACCCGCGCCAGAAAGCACGCGTAAACAACACCAACAGCGTAAAGAGTTCTAAGCGTCCAAGTAGCATAGCAAAGGTACCAATCCATGTTGCTGTGTCTGTTAATACCGCAAATCCCCCTGTAACGCTACCCGCTAAACCAACACCCATGTTATTGAGTGTTGCTGCAGTGGTGGCAAGCGCACTGGCAAAGTCTAATCCTGTGGCCATAAATAATAAGGTAATTAATACGGTGGTAAAAATATACAGCGCAAAAAAAGCCCAGACTGCGCTAATAATCGAATCGGTTACGGTTTGAGTTCCGAGCTTAATGGGAACGATGGCATTAGGATGAACCAGACTATATAGCTCCCTCATACCCTGCTTCCAAAGTAATAAAATACGAACGACTTTGATTCCCCCTGCAGTTGAGCCTGCAGAGCCACCAACGAAGCTTAATACAATCAGCAATACAGGAACAAACAGCGGCCATGTGGACAAATCAGTCGTGGTTAGTCCTGTTGTTGTCATGACGCTAATCATATTGAAAAATCCGGCAATAAAAGATTCTTCTAAGGTTGGATAAATATCGTGATGCCATAGCGTTAGACTAATAATGGTCGTTGATAAGGCGACAATGAGTAAGTAAAAGCGCACTTCGGGACTGCGCCAGTAGTGGTTTAGTCCCATGCTGCGCCATGCTGTAAAGTGTAAGGTAAAATTGATGCCGCTAATCAGAATAAAAATGCCACCGACAATGAGTAGATAAGGTGTGTTGTAATAAGCCATACTGGCATCGTGTGGCGCAAAACCACCCAGAGACATAACCGAAAAAGCATAGCCAACGGCATCAAAAAAAGTCATGCCGCCTAGCCAAAATGCGCTAGCACAAACGACAGTTAGCCAGACATAAACAAGCCATAACCCACGTGCGGTTTCGGCAATACGTGGCGCGATTTTCTCGTTTTTAGAAGGGCCTGACATTTCTGTTTTATAAAGTTGCATACCACCAACGCCTAACATGGGTAAAATGGCAACAGCGAGAACGACAATGCCTAGCCCACCCAGCCAATTAAGTTGTTGGCGATAATACAAAATGCCATGTGGTAGGGCGTCTAGCCCTGTAATGACGCTACCGCCCGCCGAGGTTAAACCGCTGGTGGCTTCAAAAACCGCATCGACAAAAGAAAGTTGTAATTCTGGGGTTAATTGAAAGGGCGTGCTGGCAACCAAGCCTAAAACAACCCAGAACATAGCAGAGATGAAGAAGCCATCGCGTAGGCGCATTTCGCTACGGTTTTTGCGTGCAGGATACCAAAGCATAAAGCCAACGGCTAGGTTGAGCAGCAATGGGTAGAAAAAGTCGAGCCAATGATGTTCTTGATAAATGACATCGACTAAAATGGGTGGTATCAGTGTGATGCTGAAAACCATCAGCAACACCCCTAAAATACGTTGAATAACGCGCATGTCCATACTAAGTTCCTAGCGTGGGAACATCTAAAAACCTCGCTTCGCTAGTTTTTAGACTTTCCAAGTTTATTTTTTGGCTGGAGGAAGGTTGTTAAATTAATGGGTTACAGCTAAGCTTTTTCGGTCCCTTCCTCCAGACCTCCAACCCGTTAAGTTTTTATTGGTGCGTTAGCGTGTTTTTATTTTTTTAGGAGTAATGAGTCGTTCAACAGCAAGGACTTGCTCTCGATCACTAACGAAAAGGACAATATGATCGCCAGCTTCAATGATTGTATCGTGATGTGCCATCAGTAGGTCGCCATTTTCGCGCACTAAGGCACCGACAATGGTGGCAGGCGGCCAAGCAATTTCTTCGATTTTTCGACCAATAATTTGTGATGTGTTTTCGCTGCCATGCGCGATAACTTCAATCGCTTCGGCTGCACCTCGGCGCAGGGTATGTACCACTGCCGTGTTGCCTTGACGAACTTTGGCAAGCAAGCTAGAAATCGTAATCTGGTCGGCTGAAATAGCAATGTCAATTTTATCATCTTGAATGAGGTTAACGTAATCATTGTTGTTAACCAAAGTCATCACTTTACGTGCGCCTAGCTGCTTAGCAAACATGCTCGATAAAATATTGGCTTCATCGTGATTGGTAACACCAATAAATAAGTCAATTTCATCGATGTTTTCTTCGATAAGTAAATCGCGATCCATGGTGTCGCCATGTAACACGATTGAATGGCTCAGTTCTTCCGCAATGCTACGGCAGCGAGATAAGTTGTGCTCTAATATTTTAATCTGAAAATCATTTTCTAATGCTTTGGCAAGGCGAACACCAATATTTCCACCACCCGCAATAAAGATTTTTTTGTAGGGCGCGTCGAGGCGGTTAAGTTTGCGCATGATGCTGATAATGGCATCGGTTTGTGCTAAAAAGAATACTTCATCACCGTCGATAAAGGTGGTGTCGCCATCGGGAGCAATGGCTTTATTGTTACGGTAAATCGCCACAATACGAATTTCTTGGTTTTGTGATAGCTTGGCAGTAATGTCGCGAATGCTTTGCCCAATCATTGGACCGTCTGTGCGTACTTTAAGGGCAACCAAACGCAGTTTGCCGTCGGCAAAGTCGAGTACTTGCAATGCGCCAGGATAGCGAATGAGTTGTTCGATGTAGCGCATGACTAATAACTCTGGACTAATGACGGTGTTAATCGCCATGGCATCGGTCGAAAAGTCAGGATCGAATAATTCGGGGTGGGTAATATATTCGCTACGACGAATACGGGCAATTTTGTCGGGTACTTTAAATAAGATTTTAGCAATTTGACATGCAAGTAAATTTACTTCGTCGCTGGGAGTGACCGCAATCAGCATGTCGGCATCTTCAGCACCTGCCTCTTCGAGAACAGAGGGGTAAGCGGCATGTCCTTTAACGGTACGAACATCAATATGGTCTTGTAGTTTTTGTAAGTGCTCATTGTCAGTGTCAACAATGGTAATGTTGTTGTTTTCTTTAGCTAAAAATTGCGCTAAAGCCGAACCAACTTGTCCTGCACCTAAGATGATAATATTCATGAGCTTGTTCCCGTATGAAGGTCAATATGCAGACTTTTCAGTTTGCGATATAAGTGCGTTCTTTCCAGTCCTGCCATGCGAGCTGTGTCGGTAACCGAACCTTGGGTATTGGTGAGTAGCTGTACCAAATAGGTGCGCTCAAACGCCTCTCGTGCTTCTTTTAATGGCAGATGGAGATTGAGTGGGCAAGGTCCATTGGTATCGCTATGATGATGCGGTGGTGTGAGTGCTTGTTGTGTTTCTGTTTCGCTAATGGTCTCATCACCACCCAATAGTAGTAAGCGATGTACTAAGTTTTTAAGTTCGCGCACATTGCCTGGCCAGTTATATTGACGCAGTACATTTTGTGCAGCAATACCAAAACGACGATATTTGAGCGCGTGTTGACGGACAAAGTGGTCGATATAATGTTCGAGTAGTTCTGGAATGTCCTCGCGTCGATCTCGCAAGGGCGGCATGGTTAAATTCAGTACCGACAGACGGTAGTAGAGGTCGTCGCGGAAACGATGTTGTGCTACGAGTGGCGCAATTGGTGCTAAGGTCAGCGCAACAATGCGTGCATTGAGCGTCAGTTTTTGTCCATCAAGGCGTTTGGGTGAACCTGTGCGTAACCATTGGTCAAGCCATTCTTGGCTATTAGGACTAAGCGTGTCCACGTCTTCGATAACGATGGTGCCACCATTGGCTTGTGCCAGTTTTCCGTCACTGTCCGCACCGACCCATTCTGCGAAGGTAATGGGGTCGTTGAGCTGAGCCGCCGTCACAATAGCGAAAGGTTTGCCGCGTTCAGGACTGGCTCGATGTAGCGCATAAGCAGCCAGTTTTTTACCACTACCCGCTTCACCTTCAATTAAGACAGGCGCGTCAACAGGGGCAAGCTTTTTGATGTGTTCGCGTAAAGACTTAATAGCGGGAGAACGACCTAACGGGCCTTCTTGGCTGGGTGTGTCTGTGTGCGTGAGCGTGCGAGCAAGGTCTCGTTCTGCCAGTGCGTGGTCAACAGTTGCAAGCAGTCTTGCAAGTGACAAGGGTTTTTCTAAGAAGTCGGCAGCGCCCAGTTTGGTTGCTTCTACCGCTGTCTCGATGGTTGCATGTCCTGACATCATCACCATCGTTGGTGCTTGTGGTAAGCTCAGAAACTCTTTGAGTAGGCTGATGCCATCAATGTCAGGCAGCCAAACATCAAGTAGTAACAGGTCGTAACGCGTACGCTGTGCAAGATCACGCCCTTGATTACCCGTGTTGGCAGTATCAACTTGATAACCCTCATCTTCTAAAATATCTTGTATGAGGCTGGTGATGTCGGGTTCGTCGTCGATAACGAGGATATGGGCTTTGCTCACAGGTTAACCTTGTGTTTTTAACGGAAACAAAATGCTGATTTTAGCACCGTTTGGTTCATTATTGCCAACGCTAATGCTGGCATTGTGTTCATCTAAAATACGCTTAACAATTGCCATCCCCAGACCCGTACCTTTTGGTTTGTTCGTTGCGTATGGCTCAAATATCCATAAGCGTAGTTCTTCTGGAATACCTGGACCATTATCGCTAAAGAAAAGCTGTAAGTTTTGACCGTCGCAGCGGGTACAAATACGTAGGCTGGGTTCGGATTGCTGTTCTGTTGCTTCTAGCGCATTTTTAATCAGATTGTGAAACATTTGTCTCAAACGTCCAGCATCAGCAATGATATGTGGACAGCGATTGTCTAGATCAGTATGAATAGACATCTGTTGTTTGTCCGTGACAGGATACATGATAACGAGATCGTGGATGAGGTTGTTAATGTCGATTTGTTGCATAACAACCTTAGGGCTTTTCGCAAAGTCAGCAAAATCCTGTACGAGGCGCTTCATCGAATCAACTTGTTGAATAATGGTATGGGTAGCGCGATCGAGAATGCGCGTATCTTCTTCGTTAAGGTGTCCGAGTAAGCGATGACGCATCCGGTCTGCTGCTAACTGAATGGGGGTGAGTGGGTTTTTAATTTCGTGTGCCAGGCGGCGGGCAATATCTTGCCATGCTGCGTAGCGCTGAGATTGAACAATGACGGTAATATCATCGAATACAACCAACAATCCTCCAGCTGTATGCAGTAAGTCGGGTAGACGATTAATACGCAACATGAGGATGCGTCGACTATCAGCATCATCAATGGATATTTGGTTTTCGTAGGGTTTGTCGCTGTTTGGTACAAGGGCATCGCCAGCTTGTTGCATGGCGCGCACAAAGGGGGCGAGCGGACTATGCTTTTCAACCAATTGTTGTAAGTCTTGCCCGATAACACCATCGAGCGGTGTGCCTAAAAGGCGAGATGCAGCGTTGTTAGCGGTACGCAGTCGACCCTTATGATCGCAAGTGAGTACGCCTGCGGTAATCTGGTCGAGTAGAATTTGCAAATAACGCTTTTGCCCTTCGGCGGTTAACTGGCTGCGTCGTAGTTCGTCACGTGATTTTTGGATTTGCTCTGCCATATCGTTGAAGGTGTGCATTAAGTCACCAATTTCATCACGGCGATCAGGGTCTAAACGCTGGCTGTAGTCACCACTAGCGATGCTTTGTGCGCCTTTGGTAAGCTCGCTAACAGGGCGCGTAAAACTGCGAGCGGCTTGAATGCCAGCTAATACTGCGCCTAATAAGGTTAGTAATACTACCAAGGCAAGGTTAATGGTAACTGATGTTTTTAAGGGTTCGCGCAAAAAGGCGAGTGTTTGGTATTGGCTATTTGCTTTAGCAACACGGTCGGTTTGTTGGCGTAACTCGTCGGGTAAGTGAAATTGTGCTTGTAACAATGACAGAATACGGTTGTTATTATCGCGGATGGGTAAGACGATACGAATAAAGCTGGTTACCGTGTTGTCGGTTAATGGCTCAGCGTCTAGGGCTGCGTAGGGAGTACCTTGACGTACTTGTTGTAAGATATTTTCGGGTAGCGGTTGCGGTAATAGTGTGCTGCTGTTAATCGTATCAATGCTCGCTGTTGCCATCACTTGTCCTGCACTGGAAAACAGGGTGATGTCGGCATTGCGATCGCCTAAGCTTTCCGTAACGCTGGTTAAGGTTAGTGTTGGGCTGCTTAGCAGGGCCTCTTGATTGTTTTGGATGAGCATGTCGAGTCGATTTAAACTATCGCGTGTTTTTAAATCAAGTAGGCTTCGACTGAGCGTTAGTGCATCTTGTAACACCTGTTCGGTTTGTGTGTCGAACCAGTTTTCGACACTCTGATGAATCACATGACGGGCAAAGAAAAAGGCAACCAGCATGGGAATGCCAATGAGTAACGCCAAAGCACCAACCAGTCTCAGTTGTAGGCGTGCGCCTGGTGTATGCTTGCGAATGTCTCGCCACAGCTGCCATAAGTTGAAACCAAGCCAGATGAGCAAAATGCCTGCACCAAATAAGTTGATGAGCAATAACGTGCCATAGGTACTGGTGAAGTCTTGTGCAGTTTGCAAACTTTGGCTGAGTAGAATCAGCGAAAAGGTGAGTAAAACAGCAATGCCGAGTA
Organism: uncultured Francisella sp.; assembly: GCA_964606405.1. GTDB lineage: Bacteria > Pseudomonadota > Gammaproteobacteria > Thiomicrospirales > Thiomicrospiraceae. The sequence goes on along the minus strand of CAZSGH010000021.1, from coordinate 70 downwards.
CAAAACGGTAGGGTTTTAAGCGATCGCGCAAGCGGGTCATGGTTAAAGTTCCGTGGGTAATCTGACCATT
>CAZSGH010000020.1:0-47366 GCA_964606405.1 uncultured Francisella sp. | reverse complement strand
CCCTTCGGGGCTGCACTTCGTGCGTCGTAATCGCCTTCGGCTAATACCGGCTAGGGGGTATCGATACCCAGAACAATGCCTAGCAGAAGTGAAGGCTAAGGCGTCTTAACAGCCTTTCGGCTAGGCGGTATCGATACGATCCTCGCCTCTATGGTGATGATGCGGATATTCCGTCTTAACAGCCTTTCGGCTAGGCGGTATCGATACTAAAAACGACAAGGTGAAAAAGCACCAAGTAAGTATGTCTTAACAGCCTTTCGGCTAGGCGGTATCGATACGCTACCACATCAAAAGTGCGAAACGAAATGCAAGGTCTTAACAGCCTGTGATTCGCTTACGCTCACCCCTTTGGGGCTGCACTTCGTGCGTCGTAATCGCCTTCGGCTAATACCGGCTAGGCGGTATCGATACCGATAAAAGCCGGTTTGGGCATTCAGTTTTGCTGTCTTAACAGCCTTTCGGCTAGGCGGTATCGATACTTATCGAGGACAAGCGGATTCAAGTTCAGCCACATAGTCTTAACAGCCTTTCGGCTAGGCGGTATCGATACCAGAACTACAGAACGAGTTATCGAAGGAGTTAGGCGTCTTAACAGCCTTTCGGCTAGGCGGTATCGATACAGACGCACTCAAAGCGCAAGTGAATTGCTTGCGGTCTTAACAGCCTTTCGGCTAGGCGGTATCGATACAGAGAGAGATTGAGCCCATACACAAACATGCAGAAGTCTTAACAGCCTTTCGGCTAGGCGGTATCGATACTACACCCACACAACGACCTAATCAAAGCCCACAAGTCTTAACAGCCTTTCGGCTAGGCGGTATCGATACAAAAGGGCATAGAGAGTAATCGTGTCATTTTGTCTTAACAGCCTTTCGGCTAGGCGGTATCGATACTCTGGAGAAAGTTTTTTTCAGACGAACCTTCTCGAGTCTTAACAGCCTTTCGGCTAGGCGGTATCGATACTTAGTGTTTGGTATCGACAAAATTGCTAACCTAGGTCTTAACAGCCTTTCGGCTATGCCGTATCGATACCGCTCTGATGAAGCATGGCGGCCGTGCCACACTTAGTCTTAACAGCCTTTCGGCTATGCCGTATCGATACAGATCGAAGTTCCAAATACTACTAGATGTGTTGTGAGTCTTAACAGCCTTTCGGCTATGCCGTATCGATACGTTATTTAGATCGAGCTAAAGCTGTTGTTCCTCGCGTCTTAACAGCCTTTCGGCTATGCCGTATCGATACTAAGGGGTTACGACAAGAACTTAGTTTCTTGCGTCTTAACAGCCTTTCGGCTATGCCGTATCGATACTCTCATCATGAAACCTACAAAACTCATCATGCAGTCTTAACAGCCTTTCGGCTATGCCGTATCGATACAGCACCCTTATTATCGCTTTTATGATCAGCAGCTTGCAAGGGTGTTTTTGCATCGTATTTGCAAAAAGTTGTGTTTTGATAAAATTGATGTGATTTATCTGTGGATAAAAATTGGAAACATTTGTTTTTTAAAAGGTTCAAAATATTTATTAAAATAAATATAGCATATGCTAATAACCTGTTGTTAATATTTGTGATTGAATTCGCTTTATTTCTCTGATGAAGTTGCGTTTGATTCGCTTGATTCATACAACGATACTGCTTGGAAATTGCATGACGGCTTTACCTTCTAGGGTGTGGCTCATGGCGATGGTTTGTTCGTTCATTCTGTAAAATCTTATATCGGCACCAGCGTCTTCGCAACGAGCGATGATTGCTTTGAGTGACTTGATGAGACGGTTGCGATGGCTTTCTTTGCGTAGTACGACTTCGAATACTGAGCCTTGTACGCGTACCCCTACTTTTTCCAAATAACGAGAGACCCTAGCGCGGGTAGGATCGTGTTGTATGTCGAAACAAATCAACCAGTGCATTACCGTTTTCCCTCTTTATAGGGGCTATAAGGTGTGTGATTATTCATGTTTTTAAGCAGTGTTTTACCCTGTTGGTGTAAGGTTTGCCATAGGGTCTGACCTTGTTCGTCGGTTTTAAGAAACCGCTTTTCAAGCATCATGATATAGGCTTTACGTGCCTTGCTGCTTAGGCGTAGTTGGTTGTCTTCGATACGAAAATCGTCGAGTTTAATTTGCTTGGTGTTGACTGCTGTGAGCGCGGTGCGTTCGACGATATGGCGATAGCTTTCGATGATGTCGGAGGCTAAGGCGGCATGTCCGCTGCTGGTTTGGTGGTAAAAACCTTTCCATGTTAACAAGCCTAATGTGGTTAAGATGGCGTCGCAATGGGCGTATAGCCATGTATAGCCGAATGATAATAATACGTTGTATGGGTCTTTAGGTGGGCGTCGGTTGCGTCCTGTAAATTCGCACCAGTCGGGTACAAGGGCTTGCAGGCCTTCGTAATATGCTTTCGTGCCGCTGCCTTCGATGCCCAGTAGGCTGGGTAGTTGTTGACAGGCTTCAATTTTGTGCTTGAGGGCGGCAATGCGTTTAAGTGCGGTGAGTACTGCTGGGTTTTTGTGGTAGCGTTGCAGGGTAAATTGCATGTTGTGCAGGCGGCTTTCGACGGTGGCTTTGGCTAAGGTTAGGGCTGCGTCTTCGCTGTCGAAATGTTGTAACTGAACAAACCAGTGTTTGTAGCTGTTGTCGATGGGTTGACGGCGCCAAATCGCGCCTTCGTATTCGCCCATGCGGTTACTGATGTGAATGGGTATTTGTGCTTTGAGGGCGGCTTTAATGAGTGGCATGGTGAGGTGGTGGTTGCCAAATAATAGCACGCCAGATAAATGCGCTAAGGGCAGGTTGTGCAGCACAATTTCATCTTGCTTTACGATAAGCTGTCCATTGTCTAGGCTGAGCATACTGCTTTCACCGGCAATGGTTAAAAAGATGCCTTGCTCATTAATGTTGCCAATATTGCCTAGTGCTTCGTATTGTTGTTGTGCGATATTGTCGGGTGCTTTATCGCCGAGTGCTGCCAGCCACGGGGGTAGGTTGTCGGGAGCTTCGTGCTTGCCAAAGGTGGCTGTGCCATCGGCGCTTTTGCCGCCGATATCGACCGCCCATTCGTTTTGAAACATATAGCCAAGAAATTTGAAGCCTTGTTCTAGGCTGACAATGTGGCTTTTTTCTTGGTTGATGCTTAAACCTAGTTCGGCTAGGCTGGTTTTGACTTGATCGGCGGCGAGTTCGGCTTCGATTTTACTTTTGCATAAAATAATAAAGTCGTCGGCAAAGCGTACCAGTCTGAAACCGTGCGATTCTAGGTCTGAGTCGAAATCGTCGAGCATAAAATTCGATAACATGGGGCTGAGTGGGCTGCCTTGGGGAATGCCTGTTTTGCGTTCGAGTCGTTGACCATTGAGAATGACATCGGAGGCAATCCACTGGATGACTTGATCGATGAGTGGGTCTTCACCAAATAGCGATACTAAGCGTCTTTTGAGTTGGCTGCGGTTGATGGCATCGAAAAAATCTTCGACATCGGATTCGTACACCCAGCGGTAGCCTTCTTGCCAAGCCTGTTGTATGTCGTAGCGGGCTTGTTGGCGGCTTTTGCCTTTGCGGTAGGCGTAAGATCGGTGCGATAAAATGCCATCAATCGCGGGGGTTAGTATCAGTGCTGCTGCTTTTTGTAAAATGCGGTCAAAAATAGGGGCAACGGCTAAGGCTCGCATACTGCCATCTTTTTTAGGAATCAGTTGACCAAATAGCGGTGGGGGATTGTAGTCACCTTTGTTGAGTTGACCCATTGCCGATTTTAGTTGGGCGCGTTGCTTTTGGGTGGGTTCTTCTTGCAGTTCGCTGAGCACAATGGCTTTTTCGATGATGCTGTTTTGTGTCATCTGGCTCATTAATGTTTGTGCTCGATGGGTTCTTAGCGGTGTTCGGTAGGTGCTAGGCATGGGGGATAGGGTGAGTTGATACTTGCCAAAACCGCTAGTGCGTCTTTGTCCGATGCCTAAGTATTGTCCTAAAATGAGTCCTTGCCAAATACCATGCGGTATTGGGGCTGTTTGTTCGAGGGTGAGGTAACCAACCACCCCGCCTGCGGTGTTGTCTTCTTCGTCTTTGCTGTAATAAGGGGTGTCGAGCCAAAATAAGTCGGCTTGTTTTACGCTAAGTGGCAATCCTTCGTAAATGTGCGGTTCAAGGCGCACTGTTTCTTGCCCTTGTTCGGAAACGAGATTGTTTAGACCTTCAAAAACGCGTTGCACGAATAGTGCTGGGGTGAGCTGTGTTTGGTCACGACAAAATCGGTTTTCGCCCGTGAGTTTTAGCGTATTACGTGCTTCGCTGCTGCGCATGAGCCGTGTTGGACTTAATAGCTGAATGTGTAAGGTGCGGGGGTAGGTGGTGTGTTCATTTTGCCATTGATGGGTTTGTTCGATGAGATGTTTGACGGTAAAGGGGGTGATGCCTTGTGCATTGACCAGCGGTTTTCCGTCGATAAGGTCGGTGAGCTGTACCAGTTTCGTGTTATTGCGTAAGGGTACACCTTTATCGGTGACGGGTGCGGTGTGCGGTAGTCCAAGCAACCTTGAAATAAGGGGTTGTAGGTGATGTTTTTTACCGCCGTAGCTGATCATGCTATAACGGTATTGATCGCCAAGGGTGTAATGCAGGCGTCCGCTTTCAGGTGCTTCACTGGTGAGGCAGGTTTTGTAGTCGGCGGGGCTACCTAGCATGAAGCGATTAAAGGCATCTACCGTCATTTGATGGAAAAAGCTGAACTCGGCAGGCTCGGTAAACTCAAGTGTGACGCCAATGCCATGCAAGGGTAATAATGCCTTAAATGGGCTAGTGGACATTTACGCGCAACCTAAGGAAGGTCTTAATAATGCGCTTCGCTTTTTATTCAGACTTCCTAACTTCATTTGTTTGTTGGTGGAAGGGCATGATATTAATGGCTTACAAGTTATTATCGCGCAGCCCTTCCCCCAAGCCCCCAACCATTTTTGCTTTTTCATAGTATCTCTAACCATATTGCTAAGTGTTCCTTTAAGCTTTTAATGGCTTGGTTGCCAGATAAGGTTTTGATACGATATTCATTGGCGCGTTTCTCACTGCCTTGCGTTAGCGCGTATTGACTGATAATCAGTCCTTTTCCCTTAATACCGCCTAAAGTATCACGCAGCGAGTCGAGTTTGGTGGTGTAGTTGTCCGCTTCATTGGGGAATTTTTTGCCACCTTTACATTCGATCAGGTATAGGGTGTTGTCTCGTAAAATCACCACATCTAATTCGTTCGATAGGCTTTGTTGGTTACCATTGAGTCCATGGAATCGCTGATTAGGGTTGGAAACTTTTAAGCCGATGGCAATATCTTGAAATTTTGGGTATTGTTGTTTGAGTTGCAACACAGCATCGAGCGTGACTTGCTCCAACCATTCACCATTTAAGAATCGCCATACACCGCTATCGTCTAAATGCAGATGGTTGTGTTTAATCGTAGCGATATTGGCATCGCACAACAGCTTAATGAAGGCATCCATTTTTTTGCTGTTTTTATACGGGATGGTGAGGTTGTTGCCGCCTGTTTTGCTTTCTTCGATGCCAGCATTAATGATCGCAACATGCTCGTTCTGATAAGTCCCTTGCGCAAGTGTGTGTGCTAACTGCATCAGCACAGGATGTGCAGCTGTGGCACTATTTCCGATAACTTGGTAGCCGTGTGCAGCAAAGTAGTCGGGTAGTTTGATACTATCGCTGATTGGGTGGTCGGCTTGTTGGTGATTCAGCCAGATCATGCTGTCGTGGTGTAAGTGGATATAGTAAAGATAATGCTGGGACTGATTAAATACTTGCCATGCGGCAAGGCTCATCAGCTTACTACCGCCCGTAATGTTAATACACGCACCGTGTTTGTATTGTGCTGCAAGTGGCGTGAGTAAGTCGATGAGTGGTTGCAAATGGTAAGGGTCGGGCAGGGCAAATAGGTCAGTTTTGATGCCGTGCTTTTGTAGCACCTTAGCCTGATGCTCGGCGAAAGGCTGAGTATAAGGAGTGAACAATAGGATTGCACTTTTTGCCCCAATGCTTTTATCGAGCAACGGGCCAAGGGTGGGCATGGGCGATTCGGCAACAAGGCAGATGTGGTGGGTGGGGAGCATGAGCGTTATCCGTTAATATCGTAAATTTTGCTTTTGTATGTTTTGTCAGTGTAGTTAAGATAACGCCCTTCTTTTAGTGTCGATAATGTTGCTGCAATCGAACATTCTTTAGTGCCACTGGTGGCGTCAAAAATAATTTTGTTATCCGAAAAACCATGTTCTTCTAATAAATCATAGGCATTGCGGCAGGCTATTTTTAGACTGTCTAAATCATTAAAATTTTCACCAAAGATGTTTGTTTTATCAGCCAAATGAACAACATTAACAAGATGATTAATCCTACTTATTTCTTCTTTAAACTCCATAAATTGTTGCGCTGATCCGTTATCACCAGAAGAAGTAATTACAACCAATTCACGAATTGTAGGGTGTTCATTAAGAAGCGTGTGATTCATTTGCCACGGATTGTATGGGCTATTTGGCTTTTTATCCGATAAAAAACAAATAGCAGCCAATGGCTGCAAATTGATGACTTGCTTAACATGAATGCTTTCTTCCCATGCTTCTTTTGCCCATTTAAACGATAGCGAAAAAATGATAAGTATCGATAAAATTTGGATGACGTACTGTTTTAAGACCAATGCAACACTACCATCTTCGCTAGACCAAAACGACTTGATTAGATCGTTGATGAAGTCGGCAGTCCAAGATGTGGCAGCGAGCAACGCAATAGAAAGTAAAAAGAGTTTCCAGCTTAGGCGTTTGTCTGTGCCCAAGGTTTTTTTAATGATACTTTTGGCTTCTGATGACATTTTATTTTCCCTTCATTACACGATATGTTTCCAACCTTGCCCCAAGCGCATCCATTTGCTCAACGCTTAGTTCAGCACCGCGCAACTCTGGCGGCGTATCTAGGCTTAAGTAAACAAAACTGGCTCCTTTTTCGCATACCGAAGCGGCGAGGTGAATGGGTAAAGTCCCGATCACTGTGTGTTCGGATGTTAGGTTAGCAATGTCGACGTCGGTTAGGTGGGTGAGCACCGCATCGACTGAGACTTTGCTTTTCACCCATGCAATGGCGCTTGGGTGACGGGAGATGAGGATGGTGGTCATGATTGTGGCGCTTTTAGCCATGCATATTTATCGGTAAGTTTTTTAGCTTGTTCCTTGCTTTTCTTCTTATCAGGATATGTTTTGGTTAGCCATGGGATGACAACAGCTTGCCAGAATTGTGTAATGTCTGATTCACTCCAAGTTTGTGTAGTTTTAAAGTGCGCATCCAGTTTCAAATAATTAGGCTGACCTGCCATAAGCGTGCTAGCAAGTGACGTGTTAACAATATCAAGTGCCGCAATAATAGCTTGCTGTTCAAGGCTTGCACTGGCAATAAGTGCTTGCTTTTGGTTTTCTTCATGCCGTTTTTTAAATTTAAGCACTTCAGTATCATTTATATTAAATCTGCCAAAGCCAGTTTGCGTTTTTGCACCTGCCCCCATATTTGCTAGCGCGTTTTGTAGTGCAGTGCTTAGTTGTGCTAGTTCTGTCTCATCGATTTTGTCTAAACGTGGTGCAATGCAAAACAATAAGCTGATCTGTTCAACGGTTAATAGCGGAATGGGCGTGGGGCTATGCCAGTCGGCCGGTGCTGTTTTGCCTTTATCAGCGTAATAATCGCCCATATGCGGTGTCATGATTTCGACTTTTAACTTAGGTTGAGCAATAGGGATTGCATCAAAGAAAATCAGGTTGCCGGCTTGGTTGTCGCTACTAGTTTTGGTTTCGCTGCCAAAATAGCGTTTGAGTTCACTGTGGTTATCGTCTTCATTTACACCATAACCAAGTTGATTTTCGAGCCACGAACGCATAATGCCCTTAACCGCACTGCCTTGCATATAGGGTGTGCTTAGGGTGTGATGCCATAAAAAGCTATTTTCAACAGGGTGGCTATTGCCAGTTCCTGTCACAAACGGACTAGCATCGGTATTGCTGGCAATAAACCAAACACCACCGAGTGCTTCGGTAAGGGCTATTTGGCGAAGGGCTGCTGCATGGATGGCGTTTGCGTTGCCACGATTGCCAGTAAACTTGCGTATAAAATCGCGTTTACTGCTTTCTTTGTCTGCAAAGTCGGTAAAGGTTGCATTGAAACCATCAAAAAACTTACCCCAAAACAAACCTGCATTGCCACCGTGTTCACCTGCTTTAATGTCTTTAGGATGGGCAGCGTCTTTGTATAAAGCGAGACTCATTGTTGGTCTCCTTTATCGGTAACGTCACCTTTTAGATAAGCTTTGCTGAGTTGCTTAATCCATTGCAAATAGGCAAGGCTTTCGGCTTGTAGCAATCGGTATTGTTGCTGGTTACTGGCGACAATCACGTCCATGAGTTCTGTTTTACCTTTGTACAAATCAGCAAACTGACCTTTTAACCAAATATCTAGATGCTTGTAAAGCTCATTCGCGCCTTTTACTTTATCTTGACGGCTTTTAAAAAATGCGCAGGCTTGTCCAATGCCATTGGTGTGAATCATGAGTGGAAACTGACTTGACCAGCTTTTGATTTCTTTTTGTAAGCACTCTGGTACTTTGGCTTGTGCTTGAATCCACGCTAGTGCTGATTGTGCACGTTTTTGCTCTTGTGTCTGAATACTCATGGTATTGCTCCTTACAGACATTTCGCTAAACAAAAACCCATACCAACCGTTTCGTTGCCACCTATTTGCAAGTAAGCGTTATCGCTAAACACTTGTTTAAAGGCAGTTAGGTTGTCTTCGGCTGTAACAGGTTTGTCTTTTTCTCGACCATTAAAGGCATGAACACAGGTGTAAAGTAGGGTGTCGCTAGGTAGGCTTTCTTCCCACCATAAGGCACCCGCTTTAACTGTTTTGGTTTCGCTATCTATCGCATTGTGCGCATGAACTGGTGTGCTGTTTTGCGCTAAAAAGGCGAATAAATCGTCGGACACGACGGTGAGCTGTGCTTCCAGTGCGGCTTTGGTATCGCTAGGCATTAACTCACTTAGCGCGTTAATCCATTCATCCAAGTTTTCACTTTTTGTTTGAAGGCGATATTCTTCCAAATACAAATCATCTTTATTTGCCGAGTCATGAACAACCGCTGTTTCGCCCGTTACCTTGATAACAGTTGGTGTGGTTTTTCCCATGCGTGCCATGTCTTGAGCAAAACGACTGAGCAAAGTAGGACAAGTGACCCACTTAAAATGACTGGTTAAGCTGCGCACGGGCAACAACAATAACCGGGTATCGGTAATGGCTAAACAGCCCGCGTTGCCAGTATCACCAGCGGCACCAAATAAGCGGGTTACGTCAGCACTGTTTTGTGCTTCGAACTTGGCACGAATGGCGCCTTTCGTGGCGCTACCATACACACACGGATAACCTGTGTGGGCTTCGCGTTGAATCGGTAAGTCGATGCTCGAAATGGTGTTTTGCCCCGTACCAGCGTGAATATTGGTTTGTGCATAAAGGGCTAATAAAGTATGAGTTGTCATGTGCTTTTCTCCAAAAATTAGTAAATGCCGACGACGAGTTTTCCGCGTCCGAGTGTGTTGTATTGTCCAATGTGTGTGCCGTGTAATGCGTTAATGGCAGTCTGCGTGTCACCATTGTCGGCAGTACAAAAATAGCTACTGCCAGCAGGTACAAAACTTTCGACAGCACGAGATTGATGTTTGCTTAAGTCCCAACCGCCTTCGCGTTGTGCCTTGCCGATGCTTGCACAGTGTAATGTGAGCGCAATATCGTTGATGGTGCCTTTCCAGCAAGTAACACCATTTAGTTCTGCCGGTGTAAACTCATCGGGTAACCACCCTTGGCTAAAGAGTGCGGGGGTTGCTAAGGTTAAGATAATCCCCGAAACTTGACTATTGGCTTTAACGGCTGAGCTAATGGGTGTTGGGCGGTGTTCTATTTGTGTCAAACGACCTTCACCACCCAATGTCATGACATTGCGGTAGTCCTTGGGTTGCCAACTTGTGCAGTCGAGTTGCAAGCTGATGCCTGCTTTTAAGCGTAGGTGCTTGGTTTGATAAAGCTGACCTTCGTTCACCTGACGACTGCTATTATTGCGTCCGATGCCTAGGCGAGGTTCGTTATCGAACAGATCGTCTTGTGTTAATAAAACGTCAGCTGCGATATTCTCAACTGTCTTGTGACTTGCCAGTAAGTCCATAAGTGTTTTTTCGTTGACATAACACCCTTCAAGAGGAGCTGCACCTTTTTCATCCGCGGTCATATTCGGTAAGCGTACTCTGCCGATGTCACATTGAATGGCGTTATCCGTTGGTGTGAGCTTGTAAAGGATAAGGTTTTTGCCATCTTCACTTTTCTTGCTTAGCCAATTCAGTGGCATGGGATAGTAGCGTTCGCCATTTTTAGCAATAAACACACCCGAAAAACTGGCGTTAGGTGGGATGGTATCGGTGCTTTTACCAATCAGTGATTCAATTTGTGGTTGATTGCCTTTGCGATAGTTGACCCAGTCGGCACTATGCGCTTCACCTACCGCAGCCCGTAATGCTCCAATGAGGGTGCGAGGACTGGGTGGAAAGAGGCTGGTAAGTTCTTGTGCTGCTAAACTATCTGGCGCTAAAGCTTGCTTAAAAAACCAGGTATCGAGCGGTGTGAATGTCCAAGTTGTGCTGCTCATTATTGCGCACCTCCGCGTAGTTCTTGACCATTAAAGGCTAAAAATCGCACCAATAAGGCGCCGTCAATTTGTGGTGCGCCTGTTCGGTTGCATTGGGCACTGGCTAATTGTGAAATAGGTACTTCGTTCGTGCGCTTGTGAGGCGTACATTGCGTTAATAATGGCGATATTTGCTTTTTAGCAGCGTCAATATCTTTTACGCCATTCACACCTGATTGCACATAATCAACGGCGAGTAGATCGGTAATGAGTTGGGTATTAGCGTCATCGTAAGGTTTTTTAGGATCGACTAAGCGTGTAAAGTGCTCACGAATACCGTAGAAAAATTTGGTACTGGCTTCCATCGCGTCGCTATCGTTTTGTTGGGCGTTTCCCTTGCCTCGAAATTGTTCGGCAAGCACCTCAACCACCAAGCGGTTGTTGCTCAAGGCGATATTCCACGGCATTGCCCATAACAGGTGTTTGCCCGATTGCTTGACCACTTGCACAGCAATGGCATCACGACCAGCGCCTTCTTTAGCGGAAACATCTAACACGCTGTGTGCATCGTGTAATACTTTGCTCAGTGGCGTTTTGATATGCGCAAAAATAACCGCAGCCGAAATACTGGTCTTCATGTCGCCATCGAAGCTGGCTATATAAGCATCACGCAAGCCTTTCGCGCAGCGTAAAGCTGTTTCTAAAGGCATAATGGCTAACACATCATCACCACCAGCATAAATTAAAAAGCCGTTATGATCTTCAACAATGCCTTTAACTTGTTGTGTGAATGTGTTCAGTCCTTTAGTAATTTTTGGCTGTAAGGCAGGGTCAGACATTTGCTTACCCAAGCTATCACCGTCCATCATTAAAATGGCATAAAAAGGCGAGGGTTCTTTTACGCCACTTTCTGCGTAAAGGGCTTTCAGTGCATTTTGTGTTGTCTTGACTTTGTCTTTATTCAGCCCATAACTGGTTGGGTTGTCGTAAGTGTTGCTAAACCAAGCAATGCCATCTAACGCTAACGCCTTATTATGACGAATACTTTTGGGCAAGCTGCCCAACTCACCTTTCTCACCACCACATGCATTCCATTTCTCGTTAAAAGCTTCGCCATTGTGGTAACCGGCTTTTTCTAAGGCTTCGAGTGTTGGTAAAGCTGCCAATAGGGCAACCGAAGGAACGTGATTGGTTGGCAGCTCCCAACCGTAGAATCCATTGATTGAGACTTTGTCGAAGTGCTTAGCAAACCGACGCTTAATAAAGGCAATGGCACATAATGATTCGTTATCGACGAGATCACGACCAAAACCTGATTGGTTACGAATTTTGTTCCAAAAATCTTTGCGCGCAGCGTTATCGTCTGCTCTAAACCCTTCGATTCCTGATAACTCTTGCCAGCCTTCCATCAGACTGCATTTATGCCCTGCTTCAGGTGTAGCAAAATGCGTGCGCCAATTTTTACGCAAGTCGATGACGGGTAGGGTATTGCTACTCTCAGAAATAGCCCAAGACATTTCAAAAAAGTTGGCAACTTGTCTGTCCCAAATCGCTTTGGTATGTGGGTTGGCATGCTTTGCAATATCGGCAGTGTAAACGGCATTGGCAAGTTCAAACCAAGCTGATTTCAAGCTTTCGATCACAGCTGCACCGTTAAAATCTGCTGGTACGCCTGCCTTGAAGCGATTGGGTAGAGTGCCTTGTGTCGGCTTGTGATTGCCTATGCCAGCGATAGCATCTAAAAAGTTTTTGTCTGCTTCGGGAAAGATAAGTTTACCCTTTTGGTCAATGGTTGCATTCATGGCAACGCCAGTCAACCAGGACAACAAAAACGAACCAGCCCAAAAGTCACGCGTACGACGTGCTTGCGCCACAAAACTCTGTACAGGCCCAATGGTGAAATGGAAGTGGTGGGTGTGACTCATGCGCATTTCTCCGCTTTGATAGTTTTTAATAATGGTTCGACCATCTGAAAATCAGCACTAGAAAAATCGGGATGAAATTGACTCGGCATAAATAAAACAAGTCCTTGGAAAGTTCCCTTGTCACTTTTAATTACCTTGAAAAAAACTGGGCTTGCTCGACGTAGGCTTTCATTGACATTCTTAAGTGGTAAACCAAAAACAGCACGTTGTTTTGTAGGTATTGATGCTCGCGTTGTTCTGTAGGCACTTCCCATTTTTGAATGTGCGCTCTTGTAATCTTTTTCGTTAATACTATCGGGAAGGGCAAAATAGCTGTCGGTGCTGAATGCTGTGTATTCAAGCTGCGTTTTGTTTTTTAAGTTGTTGGGAAGATTGTTATTTAACCATTGCTTAATGCTTTTGCTCGTTAGTGCGTTTACTTTTATTCCATTACATTGAGTTAGTTGAATTGAACCAAACCCACGACGAGCTCGACTGCCCAGACTTCCAAAAAAACCAAAAGCTTCTAATGCACTCTGCAAAGATGTTTTATCTTCTTTAGTTGCGCTATTGTGAAAATGAATTGCCACCTCAAAAAACATTCCTGCTGGAATATATTCTCGATGTGGGTTTTGTCTGTCTCCCGTTAAGCCATAACCCATATAGCTACTGCTCGCATTAGGGTCTGCTGGTGGCCAGTCAGTTTGCGCCTGAAACTTGCCAAGCGATGAAACGGATAAACTAAAAACACCACCACCATCTGTAGAGCCAAATAATCTGGCTTCTTTTTTAGCTAATTCTGTAAGTGATAAATTCCCATTCATGGCACGCCACCAAAAGCGCAATGCGCCTTTGATGGACGTTGGGCGAATTGCAGTTGCTTTTTGTTCTGCATCGCCCAAAAACATAGGCGTGATAATTTCAAAGGTGGCACTAATACAGTTATCTTTTGGTACTTCTGTTAATAAAAGTCTGGTCATGATTACTCCTTAATCACGGTAATAGCATGTGTCGATAAGGTCAGTTTTTTAGGTTGGTTACGTTTATTTGCAACGGGTAAATAAGGTTTAGCCCCTTCCTTACCTAAAGCTTTCTCGAAAGCTTTTTTGATGCGTGACAACTTTTCTTCGAAGTAGGCTTTGTCGATGCCGTTTCTTGCTAATGCATCATCGGTTTGGACGTAGTCACCACTGTAAGCGCCAACAAGTAGCGCGTAGTTTCTTAAAAATCGTGAAGCGCGGCGCGATATTTTGAATTGAAAAGCGCGATATTTGATACCGCGCTATTTTTTTACCTGTTAAAACACCGTTACACTTTACCAATTACGAATAATCAATTCGCTGGTTGGCTTGGACTTACCATTACCACCGACTGAATAGGTGATCGGCGTGGACGTCATGTTGAGTCCATCGAATGCCTTTCGCATTTCTGGAATGTCATTCACTGAAATAACCATCTTGCCTTTAATCGTTTTGGCTAGGCTTGCCATGATGTCGTATTGATCTAAACCGAAGTCGACGCCGTAACCTTCTGTACCCCAATAAGGCGGGTCAAGATAAAAGAGCGTATGTTCGCGGTCATAGCGTTTTATGCAATTGTCCCATGCGAGGTGTTCGATGTATGTACGTGACAACCGCAGGTGTGCTTGTGACAACTCTTCCTCAATCCTCAGCAGATTAAGCCTTGGTGGTGCGGTGGTTGCGGTACCAAAGCTTCTGCTTTCGACTTTGCCACCGAACGCCATCTTTTGAAGGTACAAGAAACGCGCAGCGCGTTGGATGTCGGTGAGTATTTCGGTTGGCGTTATCTTGTGATTATCGAACTCTTCTCGGCTAATGAGTGTCCAGCGGAATTGTTTAATCAGCTCTTCTAGGTGGTGTTTGACCACTCTGTACAAGTTTACCAGGTCACCATTGATGTCGTTGATGACTTCTGTCTGTACTTGTTGTTTCATGAAGTACAATGCCGCGCCACCTGCAAATGGTTCGACATAGCATTCATGGTCTGGGAACATGGGTAGAATGGTTTTAGCAAGACGACGTTTGCCGCCGATCCAAGGAATAATGGGTAAATGTTTGCTTTTCATTAGGTGTAAGCCTTTTTCATAGAGTGAAAATCTGCCATACTTACCTTGCTGTGTCGACATAGCAGGAAGCCTTGGCTTTGGCTCACAGGTTTGTGCTGTGGGTTAAAGTACCGCCATCGATGTTAGCGCATTAATGGCGGTGCTTCTTTTGATTAGATTATGAATGGTTGTTACGACGGTTTCTTTTAATCGGGTTTAGAAATGAACCTCGGCAACTGCGCCACAAAGTCATCAACACTGGTAATCGGTTCTTTGAGTAGTTCGTAAGCACGCACCCACAACGCATCTTGCCATGCTAGTAGTGCATCGGCTTCCGCCTTCCACACACCACTGTTTACAAATTGCGCTACCTCAGAAAAATTGCGGTAGTCGTATTGCTGGGCAGTCGTGTCGAGTAGTTGGTAGACGGCAGATTTTGATTGTTGGGCTAATTCGTCTTGCGTTAGTTCTGGTAAAGGCAGTTCAATTAACTCGCCATTAACCAAAACTGGGCGTTGCATTTGAATAGATGCATTGAATAACTCTTCGCTGACTTCGATCGCATCTTGAGGGATGTTTTCTCCGTGAATCTCTGCTGTATAGCGCCCCGTAACACGATCCATATTATTTTTTGTGATGTAATGCATTTTTACTCCTTTAATAACCGATTGCGAACCATGCTGCTGGCTGCGCCCCTGCACAAGAACAACAGCAATCTCCTGCCAAAGTAAATCCTGTTTTACTTCTAGCCATTACTCTTGGCTGATTTCCAAATCCATTATTTTCAAAAGTCCAGTTTGCATGTACACATATATTTGGAAATGAAATAGGAAACACAACAGTATTAGTGGCTGTAGATTGAGTTCCCCACTGAATAATTAAACCACTCGGCAACTTTTGGTATCCATTGGCAGCAAGCGATGATGTAAAATCAGCAGGAAGCCCTCTTAATAAATCCGCATCTAACCCACTGCCAATACCATCGACAGCTTTTAAGTCGGTTAGCAGTTGTGTTTTTTGTGCTGTGCTTTGCGCTGGCGTAACACCATCCGTAGCGCGCGTTCGTGATACCACACCTTGGCTTACACCGCTTGCGTTAAAACGTTCCATAACGTAATCGCCAGTGGTTTGTTCAACGTATTCTTTCCAGCGCACAATACTGTTTTGCTGATAGCCAATACCAGCTTGTTGGCTGTTGGTACTGTTGACCAAAATAAACTTATTGCCTGTTCCGCCAATGGAAAGGTCTGTAATCGCCGAGCTAAAAACAAGGCTAGAGCCAGATGACGCGCCCGCAATCTGCGCGTTAATCTCGTTAATCATCGTTTGCAGTGCTGCGACCAATGATTCTGCACGAGCATTAAATGTGGCTGGGTCTAACTTGCTCGGTGGTGTTGGTAATTGGGAAATTGCCATTTATTGCATCCCTTCTACTTCGATGGTTAATAAAGTGTGATTGACACGGTTTATTTGTTTTTTGATGTTCTTAAAAAAGCCATAACTGATTAGGTTTGCCGCCGTATCGAAAAACAACAGCGGGGTTGCGCGAAGGTCAGTTAGCGCTTGATACATAAAATTGGCAACATCCATTGTTAGTTCGATGTTTGCTGTGAACGAGTGCCCATAGCCACGCTTAATAAGTGTTACGTATCCATTGGCATCGGTTGACTTAGTTGAGTAGTCGAGTAATTCTGAGTTCAGTCCATATTGCACATCACCAACTTCAATGACACGACCATAGATCAACATACCTAGTTGTGCAGGTGCCAACGCTGATCTGTCCAATTGAATGGTCTGCGTGCCATTAATCGGCACGTTTTCGTTGACAACACTTTTGATGGTTTCAACAGGAGCAAACAGCCAGTTTTTCCAATCACTAGCAGGCTTTAGAATATTGATGTTTGAGCCATTGATTGTGATTGATGTTGCACCCATTTCAAGCAATGCCAGCGCATCGCCTGTGCCAGATATGGTTAGCTGAATAGAACCATCGCTGGCTGTAGCTGTCGATACAGTACCGACAATGCCATCAGCAAAAGACTGTTGGTTTTCTGTTGTGCCGCCAATGTTTGAGCTGTTGACGTTAAAAATGCTTGGGATGATGATTTTTAGCATATTACGCCCTCACCATTGGCATACCATCACCATCCCATTTTCGGATAATGTCGACCATGCGTTTGAGTAAGTCGTAAAGCTTGTTGTCGCTGCTAGTGCTAACTAATCCACCAACCATGCCACCGCTGGCAAAGCCGTTACTACGAATACTTTCTAATTGTGTGACTAAGTCTGGTTGCTTTTTAACCATCCATGCTGGAACAACATATTCGCCTTTATGCACGATACCTGCAGGCTCTAATCTCGCGCCATTGCCAGTAAATCCACCATCGCTAAAGCGTGCCATACTGGTTTGCGATAGCAGTGGTGTTTGTGCGCCAGTTTGATCGAAGTAACTCTTAAAGCTGCTGGCATTGCTAATCAGCGCATAATAGGCAGTACGACCCGCATCGGTTGTTATGTCTTGGCTGGCGACCATGCTTTTATAGGCTGCAACAGTGGTTGGCATGGCGTTAATGCCGACATTGTTCAGTGTCTGTGACAGTGTTTTTTGCAACACATCGAACTTTTCGGCAGCCGAGTAGAACAAATCAAAATAACTCGATTGCGCTTGAGCCAGTTTGTCGAAGCCGCCAGCGACATTGCTGAGTTCTTCCAATGCGCTAACACTACCCGTCGATAATGCGCCAAGGCTGGTATTAACCTTATCCAGCACAATACTCATGCCTTCAAACTGATTAACCATGCGGCTAACCGTATCGAGTAGCGATTCGTTGTCTTTGCGGTATTGTTCTGAGTTGGATAGGATTGCTGTTCCCATTTTGTCGAAAATGGTTTTTACCCATCCTTCGACAGTCTCACCATTAGCACCGCCTGCGCTAAACGATTGCGCACCAATACCCGTATAGTTAACGCCTAACTTATTCGCTACTTTGTCAGCTGCTGTCTGTCCTTTTGCAAGCGACTCATTAACCAGTTGTGTCGCTTGATCGTTGCGCGTGTACTCAGTCCATTGGCTAGAGCTTCTAAACCAGCCGCCATCTTTTGAGAATGATTGATAGGTATTGACGTTGGCGTTAGCACCCATGCCGTTATAATCCATCTGGACGCCTGAGCCAGTAAACTCTTTACCGCCGCCAAAAATGCCAGTGTAAAGTGCTCCGCCACCAATTGAACCAAGAACAGCACCGATAGCCGTACCGATGCCAGGCATGACCATTGTGCCTAACTGAGCACCATAGTAAGCGCCCGCTGCACCTGCTGCTGCTCCGCCAATTTCACCCGTCGATTGATAGCCGTATAACGCACCACCGATAACAGGCAAGTAAGCACCTGCTGCTGTGCCAGCAGCTTGCCCGTATGCACCATTACCCCATAATGATGCTGCATCAGCACCTGCAAAAGCTAAGTCGCCCGTTCCTAAGTAGCCAAGCCCAGCACTGGCACCAGAACTTAAACCACCTGCAGTGGCACTTAACGATGACATCCAACCGCCAACGGTACTAGTACCGACGTTAGCCACTGCGCTACTGGTCGCATAGTCTGCTGCGGTTGTCGCCACACCACCTGCTGCACCCGTGCCGCTAATAGCCGACATACCACCGCTTGCGTTCATCATTAGACTGCCCGTTGCTGCGCTGGCTGCACCTGATAACCCGCCAATACCAAAACTACCACCGATGGCTAATACAATTTTCTGAGTGGTGTAGGCGTGTGCAATCTCTGCCAAGGTGTTAATGGCGATTTGTTTTAGACTACTAAAGGCATCTTTTGAGCCACTGAGCATATCTTTCCAAACAGTCACAAAGCCATCATCGACACGACGGATAACGTTTTCCATCATTTTCATTTCAGTGGTGACATTCTTAGTGCCTGTTTTCGCTTCCGCCAACTTCTTAGATGCTTCACCCATCAGTTGGTTATAGCGTTGCTGGCTAATAGCCGCATCCTCAAGCCCTGCATTTAAGGTGCGCTGCGTGTCAGAATATTCACGTTCTGCACGGGCTAAAGGGTCTAGGCTTTCGATGGTGCTTTGAATAGAGCGACTGCGGTTTTCTTGCCCTTGCAGGCTTTTCTCAAAATCAGCATATTCTTCGTCTTGGCTGCGCTTTCTGGCTTGCTGTATTTCGTTAGCGGTTTTTTTAGCCTTGTCTTGCTGTTCTTTTAGCAATCGTTCTGCTTGGCTTGCTGCTGTTTTTTTAGCTTCTGCAACAGCCTTAATATCTGCCATTTCTCCAGCAATACGCGCAGCCTCGTTTACCTGATCTTTTGAGCCACCCTTATCAGCAACATCCATAGCAGCCTTTGCAATGGCAGCATCTTTAATAGACAAACCAAGCAAAGCATATTCTTTCGATAGTGCTGCAATTGCTTCTGCTGATTTAGCTGTGCCATTCATAGCTGTATTTAATGCTAGTTGTGCTGTAGTTGCGTCCTCTTGCTTATGCTTTAGTGCTTTAAGCAATTCGATCATTGTCTGCTTTTTTTCGATGATAGCATTGGTGTTTTCGCGTAATTTTGCATCGTCACCAAACAACATATCCCATAGGCTTTTTTCTTGTGCCGCTGTGGTTAAATCACGAATTGATTGCTCAACTTCTTTAACTTTTTTGGCAGTTTCAAGCTTCCCCAATTTATCTAAATCGCCAATCATGCGGGCAACGGAAATTTGTAAGTCGTCCGTGCTGTCTTTTGCATCGTCAGAAGAGAGTGCAAAGTAAGCAATAGATCCTGCAGCAACTGTCATTGCTGCCCCAATCGGCGTCGCCATAAATGCCATTGTAGAAGCGGCTAATGCTCGAATCGAAAATATCATGGCATTAGTCGCTGTTGTTGCTGCTACTGTTGCCGCTGTTTGCATTCCAAGCGCACCAGACACACCAGCTGCACGGGTTGTAACGACCACAGAAGCGGCAGCAGCCTCCAAAACGGCAACATTCATTGCCTTAAATGCAACAGCAGCACCATACGCACTCGCTGAAATGCCACCGATAATCGCTAAATTACCCAAGTTATTAGCAAGCGTTAACACGCCACCAGCAAAGGCATTCGATGCGCCTGTTGCCTTATCTAGCTCACCAATAAAGGTTTGCGTGTTGTTTGCAAATACTTGAAATGAACCACCAACGGTCAAAGGCAACTTAGCAAACTTTGACTCAACGACGCTTGCTTGACTTTGCAGCGCATTAACGACCACATTGGCGGTTAACTGTCCTTCTTCTGCCATTTTACGTAATGCGTCAATTGGCACGCCCAAGCCATCTGCTAATGCTTTTGCAACACCGCGCCCATTTTCCATGATGCTGTTAAACTCTTCACCACGCAGCACACCAGAACCCATCGCTTGTGCAAATTGCAAAATAGTAGATTGTGCCTCTGCCGTTGTCGGACTGGTTAAGGCAAGCGCCTTGTTAAAGGTTTGAACGATTAACAGACTTTCGTTTGTGCTATGCCCAAGAGCGGACATCGATGGCTGCATAGCAGAATAGAGTTTTACGACTGCACCTTGTGCTTGATAAACACCGTTAGCAATTTCTGCTACTTGACGCTGAACATTATTAAATTCCGCAACACTTAATGTCGCAAGTGTAATTTGACCTTGCATTGCTTTGTAAGCATCGGTTACCTTTGCTAACGCAATCGCTGTGCCACCAATGGCTGCAATATCAAAAGCGCGAGACATGCTGCCGCGCATCGTGTCCAATTGACGAGAAATTGACTCGACACCAGCACGCGTTTTGCCGAATGCTTTTTCGCTCTCGTTGCCTAATTTTTGGGTTGATTCGCCTGCTTTTTTAGCAGCCTCACCAAGCTTGAAGACTTCGCCAGTCGCTTGATTAACAACGCCAACCAAGCTACCATTTGCATCAAGCTTTAATACTAATTTTAGGTCAGTTGACATTGTGAATACTCTTTATCTGTTAAAACTGATTTTTATCGGTCTATCTGCTGTCACGGCAATATGGGTGCTGACACTAATGTCAAACGTATTAATCAATGCTCCTATCGGTGCCATTCTTTCTGGCTTTGGTGCGCTTGCCGTTGTGCTGCTACTAAACAGACTGCTTAACGGAAAAAAACGCCTTAACCATTCAATACATTGACCATCTCAGCTTCCATTGCGCGTATCATCGCAAATGATTCAGCATCCAATTTAATGCCAAGCCAACCAGCAACCCGTTCAACTTCGCTGTAAATTAAGCCGATTGGCTTGCCTTCCATCGTGGTTCTAAATTGCGTTAAGCTGTTTGCGACAACCTGTACCGTGTCCCACCATTCGCTTAACACCAGGACATTGCTGTCGCTATCCACCCAAGGCGTTAAATCATCGTCTCCAGCATCTTCAATCCAAGATGGATCAACGCCCTGTGCGATGGCTTGCTCTCTTGCTTTTGCGCCAGAATCGCTGACACCAACCAGATAGCGCGCAATCGCTTTTAAGGTGATTAACGATCGTTCTGGTACAAAAAATCAGCACGCGCCTTTACGACAGCCGCTGCTAACTGTTCGTCGTTTTTAATGAATGGCAAACATTCGTCGTTGACGTATGTCTTTTCGCCATCGCTTAACTCGATACCCGTTGCACCAACCAAAATCAGGTCGATTAGTTTTTGTGACTTCTCGTCATCAGTTAGCGTATTAATGTCGGTTGGCAAAATGCGAATCATTGCCTTAAACGAGCCAGCATCTGGCACGTTGACAGTAATTGTTGCGGTGCGTTTTACATTCAGTTTCATGCGTTTTTAATCCTTTTAGGTAAAATAAGTCATGCGTAGCCGAAGGCTGTTAAGACCTTATCGGAAAGTTAATGAGAAGTCGTTGTTTGCTGCTGTCGGCACAATTGCCGCTTGCGCTTTCGCCATCATGATGCCGTTATTAAATGACGGGTCAATGCTGCGCAATTGCATGTTGGGCACTTGGATTTCACTGATATAGCCAGCTGTAGCACCAAGAACAAAGCTAAATGCACCTGTTGCGTTTGTTCGTGCTTTCTCAATCCAGCCAGTTGTTGATACCATTGCTGTATCTTGCACAAAGAAGCTGACATCAAACATGCCATTACGCGCCACCATTTCGACCGATTCCGTATTTAAAGCTGGCAGATACTTAATGTCACCGCCTTGGTCAATGGTCGCATCAATCAATTCAACCGCTGTCGAGAAGAAGTTGCACGTTGTTACTGTTTGCTTCGTGATACCAATAGGCGCACGGAATGGAACAGTTGGTGCAGACGCAGGTGCTGTTACTGTTGTGGGCATAGCGTACAAGCCAACACCCTTAAACTTCATGACAGGGATGCCGTTAGTGTTGAGCGATACTGAGAAGGTAAAGCGACAACCAACAGCAGCTTGACGAACTCCGCCAGCAAAGTAATAAACCGTCGCGCTAGTTGCTGAATCTGGTGCGCTTGGTGCATAAGTCGTGCTTACGCCCGGGCTTACGGTCTCAGTCATGCCAGACGCACGTAACAATGCGCCAAACTGTGGCGCTGTACCTGCCGTGCCGCTAGATTGGAGCTCGACATCAAACTCTAACGATACCCATTGCCCCGTGCGTACAAAGCCTTGGCTTCCCATAAAGCCAACAATGTTATTGCGCTCGACAATACTGCCATCGATCATGGTTTGTTTTAAGTTTTGCACCGACATCGCATTTACGCCTGTTGGCACTGAATCCGTGCCATAGGTGACTTCTGGTTTTACCAGTAGTAGTTGGGTTTGTTCTCTAATACGCGCCATGATTTACTCCTTGACGGTTTCGGCTGGTGTTGCCGCTTGATAGGGTTCGTAATCGCCTGTGGCATCGTT
Organism: uncultured Francisella sp.; assembly: GCA_964606405.1. Taxonomy (GTDB): domain Bacteria; phylum Pseudomonadota; class Gammaproteobacteria; order Thiomicrospirales; family Thiomicrospiraceae. Next base: position 24,843 of record CAZSGH010000020.1, on the reverse strand, counting down.
TAGTCGATCAACGCTGCCATCGGTATTAATGCGGTAACTGCCGCCTTCTTGTGGATGCTCAAAAGAAGTAGTGTCGACTGGTTTTGGTTTAGCCATGACTGCTATCCTTGCTGTGTAAATGAGAAGTTGATAACGTGACGCCACGTACCATCATGATGTCCAATAAATCTATCTGAAGTTGCAAACATACTTGATGTTTCACTATTCAGAATTAACCCATTTAAAATGCCTTTTACATCATCTAAGGCATCTAACATCGTCGTGTTTAAATGACGTGCAATGATTGTGATAGCAATCAAAATGTCACGATCCTGCAGAATGAAATGGGCTGCCGATCCTAAATTTCGATAATCACTACCACCATAACCAACTAGTACCGCACCAACTTGATGATTCAGACGGTATTGGTCTGGGTTTTCAGGAAATAGTTCAACAGATAAATTCGGTAAAGTCGTTTTTAATGTGCTTTGTATCTGGGAAAGCATGTCTTTAGTCGATGTCATTAAAACGACTCCCAGCCACGACGTGGTTCACTGACAAAATCTGCTTGGCTATCAGCAACGGTTTCACCTGTTGAATCCGTGCTGATGCCCAGAAAAATCTTACCGTCTCGAATGGCTTCAAGTTCGCGCATCGCATCTTTGTAGGCTTCTTTGACGGCATCGGGTAAATCACCCTCAGGTCGACGACTGTATAAGCTGTAACGCGCCAAGCGCACGACAATCTCGGTCACGAGGCTATGCACTGTTTGCAGTGGTACCGTATAACGGCTTTGCAAATATGCATCGACTTTATCCTCTGCCATTGATACCACTTGCTCAACGATTAAAACGTCTATCGCTTGGGCATAGACATCGTCATTGCTCAGCTGTATCAATGTGTTTGCTGGGATCGCATTGGTGACTTGTGTAAGACTGACGTAACGCATGGCTTAACCCTTACAAATAGTCTGCAACGAGCAATTCAAACGCACCTTTCATGTCATTGCTGACCGATACGGTTTGTTCTGCGTAGACTGGGTTGCCACTACCGTCAACACCTGTTTGTACAGTCACGACTTCACTGGTCATTTCACGCTCTAACAAAGTACGCGCTTTGTCTTCTAAGCTGGCAGGAACGACCAACAAATTCGGCTTAATGCCTAATTGTTTACCACCGTCTGCTTTAAAGCCGCGCATGGCAGCGCGTGCCGCTTTTAGGTTTTCTGCATTCAGTTCGGCTTTTGCACCAAACGCCATTTGCCAGAAACCAAAGCCAGCGTTACAACGCATGTCTGCACCAAATACAAAGGTGTCGTTTTCAAAAACAGAAGGATCATTTAAGTTAGTACGCGCCACTAAAGATGGCTTACGACGATCTTGGAAAATGAGCGGTTTAACCGAGCGTGAGGTGTCTAATAAATACCAAGCGTCACCCGTGTACGTAGTCTCGCTCATCATATTGCTGACGTTTGTCGCCGTACCTGTGCCATCTGCATTGGCATAACGCTTGTGGTCTGCGGCAAAGAACTTTTTACCGTCATAACAGTTTTCTGTAAAACCACTGGCTAACAAACCAAATACTAGCTCATCTGGCAAGATAGCAGCACTGCGACCCAATTCAGAAAACAATGGGCGATAAGTTCCTAAGAGGTCATCTTCAATATCATCGCGCGCAACGTCCACCGTTTCTTCAAACTTGCGGTTAGTAATACTGTAGCTGTGTTCTTTCATGCTTTTGTGTTCGCGTGGACCAATCCATTCGCGCATGCCTGGCATTTTCCCCAACCAACCATAGGTGTTAGATTTACTGGTTGAGGAAACGGTTGTGGCTACTTTTTCAAACTGCGGTACGACACCTTGTAAAGCACCGACAAAGGCAGCACTGCCAGAGGTACGCAATGCGTTTAACACTTCAGAGGTAATAATCATCTTAAACTCCTTTCGATTTCAAAAACGCATCTTCAGCAATGCCCATTTGCGAGCAAACGGCTTTTTCTTCAGGATTTAATTGGGTGGTGTTGCCTGATGCGGGTGGCACTTGGCTGTTGATTGCTGTTTGTGTCAGCACAGGTGCGCTAGCAACAAAAGCGGTGAACCGACCTAGCCCGCCATCTGCACGACAAGCATTGAGATGGTAGTCTTTGCTGGATGGGGCGATCTTGCCCGCAGCAATGGCATCATCGACGGCAGTGTTGATAGCTTTATCGATTTGCGCTTGTGCAGCAGTTGCCAACTTTTGTTCAGCATTCAAGGCACGTTGTTCCATCGCCGAATAGTCGGCACGGGGCACGAACTTATCTAACGATGGGGTGGCTGCCGAGTTGACAGCTTTTTGCGTTGCGGCTAAAACAGCGTCGGCACTGGCATCTTCTGGCAAGCCTAGCAGCTTCGCCATGGCTTTTAACGACATATCATCCTCCTGTGGGATTTGTTGATGGTTGAGAGCAGTTAACTGCAAATTTGGTTGATTGGTCAGCCCAGCCGAGGTGAGCTTGATAATGGCGTTATTGTCTTTACTGAAATAAAAGACCGGTGACAGATAGCGATACTGTTTGCTATCTACGATCGCTTGACCTTGCTCAGTCCATTCAATGAAGCCTTCGATAGCGCCCGCGTCAGATACACGCACGGCTTTAATCCAGCCATAAGCGGGGGCAGGCTCGCCCTGTGGTGCTTTAAGTTCGGTTGCGTGCTCGATGTCCACGGGCAAGTCAGCGCCATTGGCGGTAAACTGATCGATAATGAGTTGTGGGTTAGGGTTGGTGAAACGACGACCATCACGACCGATGATCTGCTGTCCTGGTGGAATTAGCGCATACCATCCTCCTTGGTTTTTCAGTTCGACGCTGTTCAAAGCGATGAGTAGATGTTTCATTTCTGACCTCTTTTTGGTGTGAGATCAGAATACCAAGATGGGTTGCCCGTTTCTTTTAATCGGCTTTATGAAAAACAAAGGCTATTTCGTGCCCAGGGATGCCCAGTTGAATTTAATGTGAGAATTTGAGTAATGATGCCACTGGCATTAAAAAACGCCCCGTAGGGCGTTAAATCGTTTTAGACTTTAGTTTTGGTGCTTTAGATGAAAACGTCCATCGCTGACATAGTTTTTCATCTGCCTTTTTAACTACTGTTTGTGCAAAGGTGTTTAACGAAAATAGATCTGTGCTGAACATTAATGCAGCCTGTTGATGGGCTGTTAAAATATCATTAGCCTTATGCTCAATGACTTCGACCTTACATCCTTGCTTATCAAAAACCTCTGTAATGAACATATTGCCTCCTAAAATAACTTGCCTTGTTTCTCATCGGTGATGCGTTTCTTAACACGCTTTACAATCTTGTACACCCATTGCTCAGACATGCCAAAATGCCGCGCAAGGTCTTTATGATTGTTTCCTGTGAACATCTCCCACACTTCAAGATCACGGCTGGCAATGTGTAGCTTTGCGCCCTGAGGGATATAGATGTTGTGTCCACCCCATTCTTCGGCAACTTGCATGGCGACTTCGATACCAACCAAGCGAGCCTTGTCCTCTGGCAGATCGCCAACTTGCTTGACCATATCGGTTGCGATACGGGCTAAGTCTGCGAGTAACTCGTTGGCGTGGTGGTCGAAGTGTTGCATCTTATGCCTCCTTTGCTTTGGTCATGCGTTTCTGCCACTTTTTAAGTGTTTCAATGACGCTACTGGCTTGCTCGGTGCTTAACCACTCCAGTCTATCCACACTTGTTAAGCGTTTAACGTAGCTGGCTAAAGCGGCTTCGCTAGGGTTCTTTACGATGCCTTTTTCTGCCATATCCAGCCATAAGGCGCGGATCTTCTTGCTTTGCGCATCATCGGCTAGGCTGCGCGTTTGTGGCTTGCTGCGTACCTTAAACCCTGTTTGTTTCAGGTGTTTCACCACCGCTTCGAGTTTGGTCAGCGGCATGGCTTTGGTACTGTCCATGCCTGTGACATTCACTAGCATGGCGCGGTAGGTGTCCTCATCCAGCCCCAACTCACGCTTGGCAACGTGAATCAGGCGGATGAATTTCTGTTTTTGTTGGTCAATCATGATTAGCTCCTAACGATCTCTCAAAGCAGACCGTTACCGATCTGCTTTAGGCGATGGTTTAGAGGGCATCCTTCAGTGCTTTAGCCGCCTTAAATGTGACTGTGCGACCTGCTGCAATTTGAATGGTTTCACCCGTTGCAGGGTTGCGACCTGTACGCGCTGCGCGTTCCTTGACACTCAGCTTGCCAATGTCTTGAATCATTACTTCATTGCCCTGCGACAAAGATTTCATCGTAACTAACGTAAATGCCGTCAAAACAGCATCAACATTCTTTTGATTCACACCAGATGCTTCGGCAACGGCTTTAATCAAATCGGCTTTTTTCATGGTTGGTTCTCCTAGGGTTGTTAAAAATTAAACGTTTGCTAAATCAAGGCTAATCGGGCGGTAGTTGTCGCTATCACCCTCACGCTCATAAATGCGGATGTAAGGCTTGCTGCCCAGCACCTGCAGGCTGTCGCTAATGGCTTGCATGGCGGCTTGCCATTGTGGATCGCTAATATCTAGCCGACGTAAGCCCAACACACGACCCGTGCTGATCTTGCCTTCTTTGTCCACTTGGAAGGCGTTGTCGATGAGGGCTTTAATCTCGCTACGGCTGCCTTGTGTCCAGTCTTTGATGCAAGCGTCAATCAGGGCTTTAGCTGCCTGTAGCCGTTCGTCAAAGGCTAGGTTATCTTGCATCTGGCGCACGATCTTGTACTTGCCATCGAATGACATCAGGGTAATGTTGCCCTTAGTGCCACCAACTTTTGCGCCATATTTTTCGGCAGACAGTTCAACAAAGGCACTGATATCGGCAAAGGTGCTGGCTTTGAATGCCACCAGTAACAAGTGCTGTTCTTTCGCTTTAGCGACAATCTCATGCACCAGATCATGACGGGCTTTGTCGATGTCTTTGATTAAATCGGCGGGGACTAAACGACCATTGGCATCCTGCCAGTAGCCGTCGGGGATGGTTTCACTCATGGTTTTGCTCCTAGTTGTTGCATTAAGGTTTTGAGCCGTGCGAGGTTGGCTTCACGCTCGGCTGGGGTTAGGGTGGGCTTGGGTAGTGCCAGTTTGTCTTTACGTGCTGGCAGTCGGTCAATTAGGTGTTTGGGCACAGGCCAGCGATCGCTATCACGGCATAACAGGGCAAAGCCACGTTGTAAGCGCCATGCGTCTTCGTCTTGATTCCATTGGGTTGAGGTGGATAGCAGCGCCTCATGCCAGATTTGTGCTGCAGGTACAAGCACATCAGAGGCAGGCGTGTTAGGCAAACTCAGCGTTACCAAACGCTGAAAGCCAGCTGCTATCTCTGCCAACAACCAATCAGCCATGCTTTAGGTTCTCCAATGCCATCAAGCCGCTCATGGTTTTACTGCCAGTCATAGCGGTACTGCCTTGTTTAGCTGGATGTAATACCTGTGCTGTCTCTGGCTTGTAAGTGGTGAGCACTTGATACAACCAGCCATGCGAGGTGAGCGGTAATTGCAGTCGACCAGCGTCACGCGCTTTCACTGCCTCGCGCATTGCCCAAACCCATGCATCGGTTGGGGCATCGTGTACCGCACCATTACGACTAATGCGCTGCGCTTGGATGTCTGGTAGTAGCTCGTTTAACAGCTTTGCCACGCGTTCTAAACTCAACTCGCGTGTCGATGGGCGAAACAGCCCGATATAGCCAATTGCTGCCGCACCCAATTCACCACCCAGCGTAAAGGCGGCATACAAAGCATCACGCGCACCTTCATGGGCAACCAGTGCGTCTAGGCTGACGGTGGTACCACAGTTAGGACAGCGGGTTTTCATACCACACCCGCCAACCATTCAACACGCACACAACCCACCATCAGCTGATAGCGGTTTTTACCTTGCTCACGTCCGTAGCACACGGCTTTTTCGTTGTCACGCAAGTGATTACTGGCATCATCAGACACTTCAATCACGGGTTTATGACGCGCTAAATCGACCTTTTTAATCTCGATACCCGAAGCGGTTAGCCAATCAATTGCCGACTTAACCGCATCCCAATTGCGGACAATAACCAAATTCATGTGCGGTAACATCACACACCTCCTGCTTGCGTTAGTTTCACAATATCTGCCGTGACTTTAGGGGCTTTGAGTTCTGCCGCCACGTTCATGGCTGCCATCAGCAAGTTACCGATTGCAAGCGGATACAACAGGCTTACCGTCTCGCGCTGTCCACGTCCTGTCAGCGTTAGCGCTGCACGCAAGGCTTCAATACCGTCATCGCTAATAACATCGTTCAACTCTTTACCAGCACGCTTAAACTTAAAAGCAAGGTATTCTGGCAACACATCGTTCATAGGGCGCAATGTGACCACTTCACAGCGTTGCACCACCTCGCGAACTTCAAAGTTTTGCTCGGCAAGCTTCATCTTTAGCTCTGGCTGACCGATCAGCACAATGCTGAGTAATCGCTTAAAGCCGTCTTCCAACTCGTAAAAGCGTTTTAAGTGCTTCAGCGTTGGGATGCTTAAACCGTGCGCTTCTTCGATAATCAGCGTATGCACATTGCCAGCCTTGCGGCTATCACGTAACACTTGATGCAGTTGGCGAAAACGTCCCTCGCTGCTGCGTTTAATCGGTGTCAGCGGTGACACGGCTGAGATAATCGCTTCGGCAATGCTTAACGCCTTGAGCGTCTTTCCTTTCACGTCGTTGTCTTCCATGCCCAACACGTAGGGTTCAATCACCACCGCTGGCAAGTTCTCTTTTCGGATGCGTTCGATCAGGTCACGACGCAGGGTAGACTTACCCGCACCAGACTCGCCAACCACTGCCATAAAGCCGCCATGCTTCACTGCCGAATAAAGACTTTCGCGCACATAGCGAATATCTTGTGATGCCGCAAACACCTCATCCGACTCACCGATCTCTGCGAACGGATCACGGAAAATACCAAAATGTTTCTTGGTTTCTTGTGTTAATGCCTGTTTTCGTAATAACATATCAATCGCCTTTTTCATATTTGAAAAACTTGGATCAACGGTGTTGCTGCACTGTTGATCACCTTCTAAAGCCCGTACCACCAAATCTTTATCTAGCCCTTTACCGACCAGACAATCAATCATTTTGCCGACAGCAGCAATATGGTCGAACCCATTGGGATACTCGCCACCATTCAATACACGACCCATTGCCGAGCGCGACAAGCCAACAACTTTCGCCATATCTGCCTGTGTTAACCTGACCTGAGCCATGAGTTTTTTAATCACTTCACACCTCCCACTGCTTTAAGTGGCACTGCCTTAGTGCCTTTCATTGTTTGAACAATGCCATCGAACACGGCTTCGTCATTGTCGATACCCGCTGCAAAGCGTTGTTGTAGCCATTGCAAATGCTCGGCTGTCCAAGTCACCCCAGCTGCTTCTAAGCGTGGCTTGATGTGCTTAAATGCCGCCTCGAATACGGGTAACAAGTCATACACCACCTTAGTTTTAGTCACTTCCACCTCTGTGCCACGCTTGCCAATATGATCGGGCAACTTGCTATCATCCAAACCGATGTAGGGGTCGATGCTGCCACCAAATGGCAAGGCTTTCTGCTTACGCGTCGCTTTTGCCTGTTCCAAGGTGTCTGCACCCGTTGCCATTTTTTCGATGTCCTTGACGGCTGTTTGAGCGGGCGTATCGCCATGACGGGCGTAAGCTTCGCCAATCGGTACCGCATTCTCTGCAAAACCAAACTCGGTCTTAACAATCGGCTCGACCACATAAAAAACCTCATTGCCCTCAGAATCTTTGCTAATCACCTGAGCTGCCTCTGGTCGCCAAACATTACGAGCCATCATTAAGGTTTCACCGACCATGATTTGCGGTATGTGCGACACATCGAATTCCTGACCCAAAAAGCTGACCGTCAAGAAAGTACTGACCTTGCGGCTCTCTGGTTTGCTGTGCGCCAATTCTTGCAACAGCTTCTTGTCCGACACCGTGCGTAGCTGCTCACGAGTAATCTTTAACCAAGCTGCAAAGCGCGTCATGTTGTGGCGGCTATGCACTTCCACCCAGTTGAACTTACGCATCCATTGCCAAGCCACTTCGTTGAGTTCAGCAAGGCAGTTAATGCGCACAAACTTCAGCCCACTTTCAAACTTACGTTCAATCAGGTTGTTGGCATTCTCGACTTGTCCCTTAGCGCGTGGATTGCCTGGCAGGTTCACCTGTACCTTCACACCCAATGCGCGGCATAGGTTTTGGAATACCGCACCCGTGTTGGCACTGCCTGGATCAACCATCACCATCGCTGGCACACCATGAAACGGGTCTTGTTTACCCCGTTTGAGCATGGCATTAATGAAACAATTGGTGATGTTCTCGCCAGACTCAGCCCCTAAAACGTACTCGACATAAATCGTACCGCTGGCATGATCGGTGATGGCATAACGCCACACGCGCTCGTTTTCGATACGTTTCAAGTTGGCAGGTTTGTTCTTGTAGAACTGATCGGCATACATCACTTGCAAGCCTTCATTAACCGCCGTACCCGTGCTGTCCTGTCCATTACGCAAGTAATAGAGCACACACAAAGAGGCATCGATTTGCCAGACGTGGTTAGGGTGTTTGCTGGCTAAACGCACCGCAGGGGCTGGGGCATTAAGCAAGTCACTGTCTAAGCCATACCCCTTTAAAGCACGCACGATAGCAGACACAGACAAGGGCTTAATTTCGCCCGTGCTGTCATCTAAGCGCTCTGCGCGAATCTTGCCGTTGCTACGCAACACCTCGATAGCTTGCTCGTAGCTCATGATTTGCTTGCCGTTCTTACGCATGGTTTCTTGTAAGGCGGCAGCAATCATCATCGCTTCATCTTTGCTCAGAGCGGTTTTACCCGCATCCGAGCGTTGTTTACGGGGTTGTTTCATGGTGACTTCCGCCAATTTACGCATGAGCGTTGCCTTGCTGATTCCAAGCTGCTCACAAGCCGTGTCGTACACTGCCTGTTTGCCACCGTGTGGCGCAGCGTTAGCATCCCGCGCCACACGGTACAAGGTTTCTAACTCAGCCGCATTCATGGCTATATTCCTAGTCCAGATGCTGCAATTTGTGCTTCGGCAATCGCGTCTAAATCCGCTTCACTTTGCGTTACCCAAGCTGGGCGAATATCGCCTGTGGGCATGGCTTTGATGTTGTAGGTTTCACGCATCGCACTAATTGCTGTTTGCACATCAAGCAACACACCGCTGATAAAGTCCTCATGGTTGGTATCATTAACAAAACCATGCTCTTGCAAATCGGTAATAATTGCTTTTAGGCTGCTCACCTTGGAAAGCGCATCGATACCCGCCAAGGTTAGGGCTTCACGTAAAGCTTTACCCACTTGCTCTTGGGTGACTTGATCATGCTCAAACTGCTTTTTAGCCAGCTTTTCTGCCATGTCGTCAATCTGCTTTTGCTTATTCTCAAGCACTTTGCCACGCGCTTCGTAGTTGGCTTTGGCATCAGCGATTTCTTTGTCTTTCGCTTGTAAGGCTTCACGCAACTCGCGCACTGTCATGAGGCGCACATCGTCAGCTGTGATACCACGGACTTCTTCACCGCTCATCAGCTGGTCAACTTCTGACTGGTCTAATTCAATAGCAAGCTCTAAAACTTTTGATTTACCCATTTCAACCAAATGCGTCGACGTCGACGCATTTGAAAACTTGTCGGAAACAAGCATCATTTTTTGGGCTGAACGCACATTAAATCCAGCACGCTCAACACGCGTCATAAACTCACCATGACCGCATTGCAGCTTCAGCATCTTTAAGCTTGCACCAATGGCAATCATCTCCATACCAATGCGCTGGCTGCTCTGGCGGATGTTTTCCTCCAACACATCGGGCGCAATACTGCCCGTGTAGCCGTATTGGTTGGCAATCGCCAACACCTCTTGGCGTTGCTCTAGCAGCTCAGTCGTGGTTTTAACTTCCACGTCATCAGCCCCAGCAATCACTAAATTGGTTTCACTCATCACAGTCTCCTTCGTTAGTAAGCCCCAGCGTTTACACGCTGGTTAATTTCATTAATTCTGTCCATGCCGCCAACCATCTCGCGCTGATGCGCCACGGCGATCTGTAACATCCCTGTGCTCAGGGCAAATCTGCCATTGGGCATCTTCTCGACTAGTCCCTCTTCAATCAGCGCTTGGCAAGCACGCGTCACGTTGGCAGGGCTGTCATTAATCGCCTTAGCGATATCGTTATTCGACAAGCCAGTTAGGCTTTTACCTTTCAACAGTTTTAAGATTTTCAGCGTTCGTTTAGCGCTTGTTTCTTTGTTTTCGACTGCTTTTTCATTCATACGTTTTTCACCCTATGCAAAAGCGTTTAATCTGTGTAAAATCGAGCGAAATTAACAAAAAATTACGGTGTCTGATTTGTTACTACGCTGCTTGCTTCAAACCGCTTTCTGGCGGTTCTTTAATCCCCAAGGCAATCGCAATATGATGCGCCTGTCCAAATCGTCCTTTGGTTTTGCCTCGCAAGACGTCATAAACGATAAGACTGTTAAAGCCGTTTTTCTTCGCCCATTCACGAACCGTCAAACCGTTGCTAATAAGCCATTGGCGTGCTTGTTTATGTGTCCTGAGGGGCGTGCCGTGCGCTGACATTTTTTGCCTCCTGTTTAGGTTGTTTTAAGTTAAGTTAAGACTTTTTAGGTCGATATGGGTTACATTATGAGAACTTAAGTTCTCATTGTCAAGCGTATATTTGGAGTTTCTGTGAATAAAAGTTCTCTATTTGAGAGATTGAAAGAAGAGCGAGAAAGACTGGGATATAAAAGCCAATCTGGGATAGCTGAGCTTGTTGGGGTGTCACGTGAAATGTGGGGAAAGTATGAGCGTGGTATAGCAATGCCAGGTGGAGACGTCATTGCAAAACTGACAGGTATTGGATTGGATATTGCCTATGTATTCACGGGGCAACGCAATCAGCCACTTACCGATGAAGAAAGAATGTTATTGGAGTCATGGCGTAAAGCCGACTTTATGGCAAAGCATGAGGCGTTGAAGCGGTTGTCTGGCGATGCAACTGGTACATCATCGCAAAAATTTCATGGCAATACTATCGGTCAAGTGGTTGATGGCGATATTAAAAATCAAGAATTTGTTATGTTTCAGCAGGGACAGGGTAAGAAGTGAATCAACAGTTATTTCAACACAGTCAAATTGGACAAGTGGCGGCTGGCGACATCATTAACCATGCCCAACCACTACCATCTAAAACAGAAGCAGACTTGCAGCGAGAGTTCAAAGAAAAAACAGGAATTGATAACTGTCCAAAAGCTGCACGACTTTTTTTGAATGATCTGCTTGAAAATCACAACTTCACTGTTCGTCACTTACGCTGGGCATGGTTTTGCAAATCTATTGAGTTCGACAATAAAACCAATAAGGTTAAGTCTAATTGGACGGTTGCAAATGCAGTAGGAAAGTGGTTTTTAGTTGGCTTTATGGCATTGCTAATGAGTATCTCAGCACTTCAAGTACCAACTGAAGCACTATCTCCGCAGCAACACTTCATCGAACTATCAAAAAGCATTGCTGTTCCTTTCATTTTTACAAGCTTTATGCTGATCTTTTGGCACTTGCCGATGAAAACGGCTTATCGTGTCAGAAAAGTGATTGAGGCTGATAAATTGTGAGTCTAGGTTTTTTTATTATTATTTTCGTTATGATATTGACAGCTCTTTGGTGGCTTACTAGTGGGCGGTGTGCTGATGGAAAAAGTGCAGATGAAGGCGTTCAATCTCATCAACCACCGAAACAGATTCCCAAATATCAGAAACGAACATCAGAATTAGGTATCCAATTTGATGAGCATGGTAATCCAGATATGCAGTCTTGCTTTGATGTGGCTTTTCGACAAGTAACCAAAGACCTAACTGGCGTCACAGATGAGCAACTCGGAACGCTTTACACAAACCTAAACGAACATAAAGACGATACAGTTCCAAAACAAGCAAAAGCTGTAATCGATGCACTTGGTTCTAGCAACTGGCAATGGGTACCTCATACCGTCGTCGCTTACTCACCTAGCGAATACAAAGAGATGGCGGAAGCTGTTGCCAACATGGTTATAAAGTCTATGTATCAGCTTCGTCGTTATGAGCAACTTATGCAAATGACAGAATTTAATCCTTATTGGCAATTTAAGCGACCTAGTTTTGAGGATAGTTCAGAGCACTGTAAGGTTTACGACGGTGTCGTAAAGCACTACAAAGATCCGTTTTGGCAGACGATTAAGTTGCCATGTAGTCCTTCTTGTAGCTGCCATATTTACTCGCGTTCTGAGCGGGAGTTGGCACGCAAAGGAATAGTGGTTGGGGTTTGAGTATGGATGAGTTCACGATTAAGAAAGCGATTTATCAAATAGTTAAAAAAGGTTCTTTTACTGATTGGGTTCTTGAGTATCGTAACTTGACTGGTGAACACCCTATGGGCAAAAACAAAGATTTGGTCACCAAGGTAATTGGAGAGCTTAGACAGCAAAAGATAATTACATTTACATTGCAGAGTTCATATGGTACTGGGCGTTTTCAACAAGGCGTTAATTTCGATCAACTGGAGAAGATGATGAACCCACAACAAAATACACCAAGCATTCATATCGATAACTTTCACGCCACAAATGCTCAGGTCGGCAACCAAAATGCGTCTATGGTAGGAGCTACGCTTTGGGACATCTCAAATCAAGAGTTGAAGGAAGAATTGAAGCGTTGTAAGGAAAAGCTATGGGAAGCACAAAAAGCCATGATTATTAACTTTCCAGTCGCAATGTTTCTAGTTATAGGACTCATATTGGCATGGATTGTTTTCAGCGGTAGGCTTTGGGAAGTTGCAAGTCAATATACATGGTTACTTCCAACAATTGGTGCATCTACGATTATTCCAGCATTTTTGATGCAAAACAAACATAAAACACATGGTGTTGACATCGCTCGTTACAAAGAGCGTATTGCAATTATTGAGCACATTTTACGCGATCGCAGTTAAAAGGCAGAAAAATGATTGGAAAACTAGAAGTACAAAAAATTTTGTTTAACGTATTAAAAGATCTGCCAAGCGGACGAGGAGCTGACTGGTATAAGTTTCAATTGGCGTTTGAAAACTTAACGGGAAGTGAGTTAAAGAACCATCTTCCATTGATTGAGGAAATCATTGGGAATCTTAGTGAGCAAAATATTGTCAGACTGGAGCAAGTTAGAAATCAGATACCAATATTTTGGAAAGGTATACATTTTGACCAATTGGAGGCTATCGTGAATCCACAACAAAACAATCCAAGCATCAATATTGGTAACTTCAACGCAACACATGCCCAAGTTGGCAATCAAAATGCCACCATGAATATTGGTATGACATCGGATGAGCTTGTTAATGCATTGAATGCGTTATTGGCTAAGAAGCCAGAAGAAGCTAAAACAATTATGGATAGGTTGTCAGGTATGGCTTCTGCAGGAGCTAGTGCAATCGAATTGCTGTCTAACCTCAGCGGTTTAGTTATCTCATCTGCCTCTTAATAGGAGAAACTTGTAATGCAGATTAAAAATGCGATTGTTCACCTGTTAGAAAAGCAACAACAGTCAGCAGCAACGCTTACGCTGAGAGAGGATGAGCTTGATTGTACATCCCCTGAACTAGAAAAACTGATGCAACAGGTAATTAAACTTTACAATGAAAAAACTGGACGTGGATATGGCTCTTTTCATGCAGATACGACTAGCTACCCACTAAGCAATTTATTGAACAACCACCTTAATCAAGGCATCACGTTTATCTATTTTACTCATAATGCAATGCATAATCTGAAAAGTAGAATTGACACAAAACATTTTGCTACTGGTGGATATGTTTTGTTCATCAAGTATGAACATAATGGTTCTGAAGCATTAGCTATTATTTCTTTAAAGCATAAGCCTGGATTTACCTTTGATGACGATCTTGAGTTGACTGGTCAAAAACACATTGATTTAGATCATCTACATGAAATGGCACGTATTGACATAACAAAATGGAAGGCTGATCAAGATCGATACTTGTCGTTTGCGAAAAGAAGACAGGGAAACAATGAATTTTCCGAGTACTTTAGAAGTTTTGTGGGGTGTGATGAGTTTTCTGACGAAAAAACAATGACCAAAACACTCATTGAAGCAGTTAAAAAGTTTTCACAAAGGGATGGTATCGATGAGGCCAAGAGTCAGTTAATACGCCAAGTAGTGCATGACTACTGTGATGAGAAAGCAAAGTCTAATGAAGCGATCAGTCTATTAAGATTATCTACATTATTAAATGAAGATGATCCAGAAGAGTTCACACGTTTTGTTAACGAAGCTGACATCCTATTAAGTGATGGATTTCGACCAGATAAAGCAATTTATAAACACTTACAGCGCATTCAGTTGAAATCTAAAGCTATTACTTTATCTTTTGATGCTGACATGCTAGATGATAGCGTGATTTATAATGAAAATGACGGTACACTACTCATCAAAGAGCTTCCAGAAGCATTCAAACGAGAGTTGGCGAGTAGATAAAAGTGTCTTCAAACATGACAAAATGTGAACAACTAAAGTTAGCAGTATCCGTTTTTAGAAAAATGACTGATTCTAGCTTTAGCCATGCTGAGGTTTCTGGAGCATTATCCAATACCGCTAGCAATGCACAACTTTTTCAACAACTTATTGATGCTGATTTAAGTTTGTGCACACCTTTTTCGTCACCTCATGACAATACAGAAATCAGCGTAAACTTCAATGTTAGCCGTGATCAAGATGCTTTTTTTGCTGGCGACTTCGATGACCTTTTGAAGCGAGACTATGCACTAAAGTCACCTCCAGCTTGTTTTTATATCGCTGATGAAGATGCTTTGCACTCTAGCGATAATCCAATAGTTAACTCAACGATTGAGAACTATTTTACTGCTTGCTCCGTTGCAAAAATGTTGACCTCTATCGCTGATCACCAAGATTCTTCGCATGGTGATCTTAGGCTGATTTTTTTGCAGAAAGAAAAGCTAGAAATCATCATTAAGTGTGAAAAATCTGACTTAACTGCAATAAAAAAGGTTAAAGAACTAAGCGATCTTTTTGAAGAAAACATCAAACATAAAGAACAACGTATCAGCATTTTCAAAAAACTTTTGCTTGAAGACCTAAAAGGCATAACACCTGATAAAAGGTTTGCAAAAATCCTATCTAGCCTAGATAGCTTGTTTGTTCGTTTTCATGATAACTACCAACTTTATCTATCCGACTTTTCTGTAGAGAAGGTGTTAGAAGAAGTGCACGAGCAAAAAGTAGAGCTAATTGGTAAGTTTCACAAAACGATTTCAGAAATACAGAATCACCTTTTGACGATTCCTTTAGCCGTTTTGTTGATTGCTGGTCAAATGCAGGATACAAGTTCAGTAACCTTAAAAAACATATCAATTCTCACAGGGTCAATAGTTTTTGCATACATAATGAACCTCTTGTTAAAGAACCAAATAGACAATTTGCAAGCTATCAAACAAGAAATAGACTATCAACAATCGCAGTTTAATGAAAAGCATTCTGCTTTATCATCTAAATATGGCAGCTTATTTCAAGATCTAACTGAACGTTATAACAAGCAACAGACACTTCTAAATTTTGTTGATGGTATGGTTGCACTATTGCTAATTTTATCCTTTGTACTATTCGTTATTTTTTCAGGTTGGATTGATTTCTAAACCCCATTAAAAGAAATCACCACCCCTAAAACCTAAACTACCTCCTAACCATTAGGAGGTTTTTTTATGTCAAAATTCATCGCAAAGCTTATCGAACAACGCATGTTAGTTTGGTTAGCCATCAGCATAGCACTCACAGGCATCATCTTTGTTGTCGCACCGCATCAACTCGAAACCACCGTCTATAAGCTCTCGCTCATCACCACTGCCGCATGGCTTGGTTACTGGATCGACCGCAGCCTGTTCCCTTATGCACGCCCAGACCAACTGTTCGAACACGCATTCAACACCAACGACATGAACCATGCCGCCATGCGTCGCGCCATCATCATTGCCGCTTGTGTTATCGGTGCAGCACTGGGGGCTTAACCGATGAAAAAGCCTTTTCACCCACCACAAAAAGCCATTGCCCAGCTGCTGCTGGGGTTGGTTGGGGTTGCTTTCGTCTGTGTGCTATTAGCGATGTGCTCACCCGCGCACGCCAGCAACATCCCAAACGATGCAAATAAATACAAGCGCGACCTAATCCGTCAATCGCACCACGTCTGGGGACTCAACGCCCCAGTCGCTACCTTTGCCGCACAAATCCACCAAGAATCGGCATGGAAACCCAACGCAAAAAGCCACGTTGGCGCACAAGGACTCGCCCAGTTCATGCCAGCCACCGCCAAATGGATTGCAGGCGCATACCCACAGCTATCCGACAATCAGCCGACCAACCCGACGTGGGCTTTGCGTGCCTTAGTCACTTACAACAAATGGCTCTATCAACGCACCAGTGCCGTTAATCACTGCAACCACATGGCAAAAGTGCTATCGGCTTACAACGGCGGACTAGGCTGGGTGGTCAAAGACCAAGCCCTAGCCAAAAGCAAAGGCGACGACCCTCGCTATTGGTGGGATAGCGTCGAAAAATACAACGCAGGTCGTAGCGCTGCCAACTTCAAAGAAAACCGCGACTATCCCCAGCGCATCCTAACCCGTCACGAACCCAACTATGTGCAAGCAGGCTGGGGAATAGGAGCATGCCATGAATAAAGTGCTCTTAATGATACTCGCTGTATCCGTTGTTTCAGCCATTGGTGGTGTTGGCTATCGCATTGGCTATGACTTATGCGAATCCGACTACAACCAGCGACTCGCCCAGCAAAACCAACTCGCTGCCGAGCAAATCAATGCCGCCGCACAGCAATACGTGTTGCAACAACAGCAAGCCAACAGTGCATCCGCCGAGTTAGAGCAAGTTAAAGCCAAGCTATCTCAGACTGCCAAAACCCTACAATACAGGAATCAAGCCAATGCTAAAAGTAATCCTCAGCACGTTAGTGCTTGTCATCTTAGCGACTATGACATCAGCCTGTACAACGACGCCATCACCGCTAATCGTCAGCCCATGCTACCCGCCGCAGTACCCAGCGAATCTATTAATGCGCCCATCACTACCACCGACCTTATTGCCAACCACATCGACAACAGCCTCCGATGCACTGCCATCGAAGCCCAATTAAACCAACTCATCACCGTAATTGAGCAACAAAAGGAATCCCAATGAGCCTAGAAATTAACATAGCCACAGTCATCATTGGTTTCGTTGGGCTGATCGTCAATTTACTCATTGCGCTCTTGGCATGGTTCGCATTGCGCTCAGTCAAAGCCATCGATGACAAGTTCGATAGTCTGAGTAAAAAAGCCGACAACACAAATACCGAGCTGCTTCGAATTGAGCGAGACTTACTCAACTTAAAAGGCGAATTACCCAATCAATACCAACGCCGAGAAGATGCTATTCGTCAAGAAACCATCCTCAATGCCAAGATAGACAAAATTTATGAACTCATCGAAAGGAAACTCAAATGAACCACTTAAACATGGTACAAGCAGAACGTGAATATGTGCGCTGGTTGATTCTCTCAACTCTCTACAATGCCGCGCCATTAGGAGCGTCAGAAAGCCTCGTATTAAGCGTTATTCAAGGTGTTCCAGTACACGTAACCGCAGTGCAAGTGCGCAAAGAAATGGACTATCTCGCACAACTAGCACTGATTACCATTAACAAACCTCAGCATCACGGCATCTGGCACGCAAACATCCTACCTGTTGGTATCGACATGGTCGAATACCGTGCTGACTGTCCCGTGTCGATTGCACGCCCCGTCAAATATTGGGAATAATTCATTATGGTTGCACGATCAAAAGTCAAAAAGCTTCCTAAAGCAGTCAAAGACTGGCTAGATTCCGCCCTTATTCAAAGAGACTTTTCTGATTACTCTTTATTAGAAGACGAATTGAAAGATCGCGGTTACGACATATCACGCGCAGGGCTTCATCGTTACGGTCAAGCTCTACAACGCCGACTGAACGCCGTTAAATCCTCTACCGAAGCCGCCAAAATTATGGCAGAAAGTATGGGAGACGATGAAGGGGCTTTATCGGGGGCGGTGATTGGCATTGTCCAGTCCGAAATCTTTGAAATCTTGGTTAATCTGCAAGAAGCAGCGGTTGATGGCATCGACAACGTCAAGCGTCTAGGGCTGTTATCCGCTGTATCCAAGTCAATTAGCGAACTCACCCGTGCATCGGTCGCACAAAAGAAACACGCCATTCAAATCCGTAAAGAAGAACGTGAACGCATGAAACAAGAAGCAGCAGCTACCGCCGAAGCCAGCATGAAGCAGCAAGGCTTATCGGCTAATGCCATCGATGCCATTAAACGCGACATCTTAGGTATCGCTGTATGAATCCATCCAACCCTTATCATTACGACGAAAAAGAAGTACTCCTGCCATACCAAAAGGCATGGATTGCGGACAGATCACAACTCAAGATTGCCGAAAAATCCCGTCGTACAGGATTAACCTGGGGCGAAGCTGCTGATGCCGTACTCACCGCCAGTGCCGATAAAGCTGCTGGTGGTACCGACCACTTTTACGTTGGATCGAATAAAGAAATGGCGGTGGAGTTCATCGACGCTTGCGCCATGTGGGCTAAGGCATTTAACAAAGCCGCCAGTCAAATCTCAGAGGATATTTTCAAAGACGAAGACAAAGACATCCTCACCTTTACCATCTACTTTACCAGTAGCTTCAAGATTCAGGCGTTAAGCTCAAATCCTACGAATATGCGTGGTCGACAAGGTAACGTTACAATCGACGAAGCTTCCTTCCATGACCGCCTAGGCGAGGTGTTAAAAGCGGCACTGGCACTCACCATGTGGGGCGCAAAAGTCCGCATCATCTCCACCCACAACGGCGTCGAAAATCTATTTAATGAACTGATTACCGACAGCCGTGCAGGTAAAAAAGACTATTCCGTCCACCGCATTACCCTAGACGATGCCTGTGAGCAAGGCGTATACAAACGCATCTGCCAAGTAACAGGTCAAATATGGTCGCAAGCGGCAGAAGACCAATGGAAAGCAGCTCTGCTCAAAAACACCCCTACACCAGAGGACGCGCAAGAAGAATATTATTGTGTGCCCAAAAAAGGCGGAGCTGCTTATATCAATCGCATGCTCATCGAAAGTCGTATGGTGGATGCGCCCGTCATTCGTTACACAGGCACAGCCGACTTTAACGAATGGCCAGAGCATATCCGTATGCCAGAAATTGACGACTGGTGCAAAGAGTACTTACTGCCACAGCTTGCAAAGCTCCCAGCAGAGCAATGGCACGCGTTTGGTGAAGACTTCGCCCGCAGTGGCGACTTAACCGTTATCGCACCCATCACCGTCGAGCAAAACCTAAAACGTACAGTACCCTTTATCGTTGAGCTGAAAAATCTGCCATTCAAAAACCAAGAACAAATCCTGTTCTACATTGCCGATCGCTTACCGCGCCTAATCGGTGGCAAACTCGACGCCCGTGGCAATGGTCAATACCTAGCCGAAGAAGCAAAATACAAATACGGCGCACAGCGTATCGAAGAGGTGATGCTCTCGCAAAGCTGGTACCTGTCCAATATGCCCAAACTCAAAGCCGCATTTGAAGATGACATGATCCGCATCCCACGCGATGCCGACATTCTTTCAGACCTACGCGCCATTCAAGTGATTAACGGCATTCCAAAAATACCAGACGGCAAAACAGACGAAGCCAAACAACGCCACGGCGATGCTGCCATTGCCATTGCACTGGCTTACGTTGCCAGCCAAATGGACATTGCCGAATACGCCTATCAGCCCGTCAAAGCAACCGACTACAAAGACGATTACGATATCAATCTAGGATTAAGAGGACGCGATTTACTATGAAACTCAAACTCGTTGACCCACAAGGAAACCCCATCCAAACAGAAGAATTGACGACAGAGCACGCCGCACCCAGCGTATTCGGCTTACGCCAAGCATGGTTTGAAAGTGGTATCAGTGCAGGGATGACACCCGCACGTATGGCCGCCATCTTGCGCGATGCCGCAATGGGCAACAGCCACGACTACCTAACCCTAGCCGAAGATATGGAAGAGCGAGACTTACACTATGCAGGCGTACTCGGTGTTCGCAAACGTGCCGTGATGACGCTACCCATTACCGTTGAAGCCATCAGCGATGACAAACAAGACATTAAGCTTGCGGATGACATCCGTCACCTCATCAAAAAGCCTGACTTTCAATTTTTACTGCACGACTTGCTCGACGGCTTAGGTAAAGGCTATTCCGTTGCAGAAATCGAATGGCAAACCACCGCCAGTAAATGGACACCCACTAAGTATCACTGGCGTGATCCACGTTACTTCATCTATGCTCAAAACAACCCGCACGAACTGCGTATTCGCGATGAAAAAGACATGTTCGGCATTCCCATGCCAGCCTATAAATTTATCATCCACACCCCACGCCTAAAAACAGGAATCCCCATCCGTGGTGGACTCGCACGCCTAGCTGCCATTAGTTACATGTGCAAAGCATACACCTTAAAAGACTGGCTCACCTTTGCCGAAATCTACGGTGTACCTATGCGCTTAGGCAAATACGGTGCAGGCGCAAATAAAGACGATATCGCCGTGCTCAAGCGTGCTGTTTTCAGTCTTGGTACCGATGCCGCCGCCGTCATCCCAGAGTCTATGAAAATTGATTTTCAAAACGTCGTCAACGCCTCAAGTAATGGCGACTTATTCAAAAACCTCGCCGAATGGTTAGACAAGCAGCTATCAAAAGCCATTCTTGGTCAAACAGGCACAACCGAAGGCACAGCAGGCAAACTCGGCAACGACAAAGCCCAACAAGACGTGCGTGAAGACATCCGTGATAGTGACGCTTTTGAACTCGCCAACACCATCAACCGCGACCTGATTAAACCATACATCGACCTCAACTATGGCGTACAAGAAAACTACCCGCAGCTCATTATTCGCAAGCTAGATTCAGCAGATTTAGAAGCACTCGCCAAAAACCTCGCCGTACTGGTACCACTTGGCTTGCGCGTTTCAGAATCCGAAGTGCGCGACAAATACGGACTGTCTGATCCAAAACCCGATGAAGTCATCCTAGGTCAACAAACAACCACCATCGCCACCAACCATCAACAAACGCCGACATCGTCGCATTTGCAAGGCTGCGGCTGTGGTTGCCAAAGCAAAGCCATCAACAGCGAGCAACAGCCTGAAGCAACGGTAACAACACACATACTTGACCGACTTCAAACCGCCATGAATCCACTACAAACGTCATTCATTGAACAAATCCGTGAATTGGTGAACGATGCGACTGACTTTGAAGACCTGCAAGTCAAGCTGCTGCAAATGGCACAACAAGACATCAGCAAACAAGCTGACATGTTAGCCAAAGCCATGACCCTAGCTGAATTGGTCGGACGAACTGACATTATCGATGAGGCAATCAATGGCTGATATTAATGCTTTCAAACTAGACTTTGATGAAGCCATCGACTTCTTCAAACAAAAGTTACGTCTGCCAACCGCATCATGGACGGATATCTGGCAACAACAGCACGATGCCGCTTTTGTCGTCGCAGGGGCGATGCGTGATGACATGCTGTCAGACTTTCAAACCGCCATCATGAAAGCGCTTAAAGGATCAACATTAGCTGATTTTCGTAAAGACTTTGATGTCATTGTTGCCAAATACGGTTGGGACTACAATGGGGGACGCAATTGGCGTAGCCGTGTCATTTACGAAACTAACCTAGATATGGCGTATGCTGCGGGTCGCTATCAGCAACTGCAGTCTATTAAACGCACCAATCCATACTGGCGATACAAACACAGCCTGCGCACAGAAAACGCACGTCCAGATCATCTCAGTTGGAACGGACTTGTTTTATCTGCAGATGATCCTTGGTGGAATACACACTATCCACCAAACGGATGGAGCTGTAAATGCCGTGTTTACAGCGTTTCAAAAGGCGAACTGGAGCGCATGGGCAAAACAGAACCAGATCAAGCGCCAGAAATCATTTACCAAGAAAAGCTCGTTGGTATCAGAGGCGCAACACCACGGCTGGTACAAACACCAGAAGGTATTGATCCTGGCTTTGCTTACAATCCTGGCAAAGCCTACTATCAAGGACAGGCTATTAAGCGAGCACCGACACCAAATAACAAAGCCTGTAACAGCATTGATGACCCATGTAATCCTTGGAAGTCATTCTTTATTAACAAGCTCAACCTTATCCCGCGCGTGCCATCATCCGAATTGCCTAAACAAGCGTATCACCCAGAAAAGCTGCTGCCGACGGGATTAGATGATGCCGCTTACCTTGCTGCCTTTATGGCAGAGTTCAATGCCAAACCAGATGAGGCTGTTTACTTTAATGATGCGATCGGAAACTTGCTACCCATCAGCAAAGAACTATTTATCAACCGTTCAAATGGCGAATTGAAAATTCAAAAGAATGGGCGTGAACAATACCTATTACTCTTGGCTGATACCATCAAAAACCCGCAAGAAATCTGGATTGACGTTATTGACCGTGGCGACAAATTACTCATCAAACGCCGATACATCAACATCTATACCAATGATGCGGCCGAGGTAGCAGGTTTTGCAGTGTTTGATCTGGTCGGTAACGAGTGGCGTGGCACAACCTTGTTTAATCCAGCATTAACGCCAGAAAGACAGGTTATTGATTACGAGTACATTGATAAAAAAGCGAGACAGGGATTGAAGATTTATGAGAAAAAGTAACCTGATCATGGTGTCACTCACAGGCAGCAATCGTCAGAATAGGAGCACCCCCCGCCCAAAGCCACTACTTTTTCTCAAAGGAGATAATAACACAACAGGATGTGTCCCCGTTATGCAGTGTGCTAAAGAATACGACACATGCCCGCAACACACTTTATTACCCTAAGTTTTCATTCTACGACACATATATATATGAGGCAATCATCATGGCAAGCATAACCATTTCAGTTGACGATAAAGCTATCACCAATGCGCTGCATGAATTACAGTCCAAGGTTATCGATCTAAGACCTGTGCTACTAAAAATAGGTGAGATAGTGCAAAAATCTACTGAAGATAGACTTAACTCAGGCAAAAACGTAGACCCAACAGGAAAACCTTGGGTAACGCTCCAACCTTGGTACCAGAAAGAAAAAAAGAAACGTCAAAACCAAATCTTGTCTTTAGAAGGTCGTCTGGCAGACTCAATTACTCATGATGTGATCGATGGTAATACCGCGGTTGTTGGTACCAATGTACCTTACGCTGCAATTCATCAATTTGGTGGTGTCATTAGACCTAAAACAGCTAAGGCATTAAATGTAGGAGGTAGAGCGGTAAAAAAAGTGACGATTCCTGCGCGTCCATTTTTAGGCATCAGCAATGATGATAAAGAAAACATTCTTGATGCAGTACTTGATCACATGGCTGCCGCATGGCGATAAAAAACGGGGTATTTTAGCCCCGTCTTATTTTTTCACCTGTTGCAAAGCCTTTTCACTGACCCAATCCCAACACATCCCACCTAATCCTGACTCATCCCATTTATCTCGCAGTCATTGTTTAAATATCTCAGAGGGTTTCAAAATCGGAGCGTTAAATCAGCGGTTGTGTTGTAATGAATACCGACACCTTGTCTTAAACACTCGTCGATAAACAACCAATAAAAGGCAATTAATATCGGTGATAAGGCAATGTGTTTTCCGCCTGCGATGATCTGCTTTTCTTCGACATTAAAAACAAGGCTAGGTGGCGCAAGAGCAATTTGCGCTTTTTCGACTGTCTGAGAAAAGCTCAATTCGCTCGCTAATAACTCAATCGGTAATTCATGACGCAATCGTACAAACGGAATTTGTGCCAAAGACACTAGGGCTTCTTGCGTGTTGAGCGGTTTTTGATCTCGGGTGTAAATAATGTTGCGATAAGGGGTAGGGTAGTAAAAGTCGGGGTGAGATTCAAATGGTGACGATACCAGTACATGAGATAGTCTATCTTGCGGACGGGCGAACAAAGATAGGGCATAACCCGCATAATAGCCCATGGTCTTGCGGCCACCTGCTAGTGAGACATGTAAGGCACAATCATGATCTCGTGTTAGGTTGGCAATCGTGCGTGTGATGGTATCGGCAAGACACTCGTTGTCAGCATCGGTGCGAATATCGTCTAAGATAACGCCCTGTTCGTTACTTAACAGATGGATGTGCGACTCATCAAAACTGATATTAGGCAAGGAATAATCTTGGCTTAATCGTGCTAACCACGCAGGGTAATCGCCTAGCAGCGTTAAGCGAATACGTGCAAATCCTTCGCTTGTGGTGATAATGTGTAGTTCCGTCGGATAAAACGGGATGGTTTGGTGAGCGAGCGCATAAACAGTTTCGGTAATTACCTGTGGCGTTAGTCCGATAACCGCCAATAAAACGCGACGCTGATAATGTTGTGGGTAATATCCAATAGTGATTTCATGTTGTTGTGGCACAAGTAAACTCCAGTAACTGCCCAAAAGTCTAACGAAATCGTTATCGATTGGCAAGATGTGTGAAGTGTCATTATGGACGAATTAATATACTTGGGATGAGAAACAAGCTTGTTGTAGATAACGTCATGCTCGACAGAATTGCAGAACAGAATTGCCAGTACTATTCCTGAGTCTGTAAATTAAACTGTGTAAACGCTCATAGATTAAAATCTCATCAAAAG
>CAZSGH010000019.1:0-50846 GCA_964606405.1 uncultured Francisella sp. | reverse complement strand
ATTAATTTGTTAGTTTCTTGATTTATAAGATTAAAGTATAATGTTATTGCTGTTTTTTTCTGTAACCTACTGAAATTTTTTATCTTTAAATAATACAATTTGCCTGTGGATAATTTTGTGTAAAAGTTATTCATAATGCGTCTTTTTGTTGAAATAACTATCATTTTTATGGCTGCTTAAAAAGTAAGCACTAATGCTTTGTGGTAATTCCTCTCGTTGATTGATAGAATAAAGAAAGTTAAATACAGCCGAAGCATTATGTACGAGTCGTTTTTTGGTCTTAATGGCCTGCCATTCAAAATCACACCTGATGACCGCATTTTTTATGGCGGCGCACAACGTCAAGAAGTTCTTGACGCTTTAATCTATACAGTCGAACGTGGCGAAGGTCTCATTACTGTTATTGGTGAGGTTGGTACCGGCAAGACGACTCTTGCTCGAGTTTTAGCGAAGCGGTTACCAGAAGGGGTACGTATAGCTTCTATCTATATGCCTAATGTTCAACCACTGGATATGTTGTACATGATCGCACAAGAGTTGGCGTTAAAAATTTCAGCGCATCAACCCAAATATGTTGTATTAGAGGCGTTGCGTGAGTATTTGCTTAGTCAGCATGTTGCGGGTCAGCGAATTCTTTTACTCATTGATGAAGCGCAATCAATGCCTTTGGAAACATTGGAAGAGTTGCGCTTGTTGTCAAATATGCAAACGGATGACTTTAAGTTATTGCAAATTATGTTGTTTGGTCAGCAAGAGTTAGAGCAGATTTTAAATTTGCCAAGCGTTCGTCAGGTAAAAGATCGCATTGTTTATCATCTTGATTTGCAGCCATTTTCTATTGAATCTTTGTCTGAGTATTTAGAGTTTCGCATGCGTATAGTCGGTTATAGAGGCGAAAAGTTTTTTTCAGACGATGTTGTTTCTGCTATTCACCAAGCAACCAATGGATTTCCTCGTGCAGTTAACAAGTTAGCTGATCATGTGTTAATGTCGGCTTTTGCTGAACAATCCGAACGTGTTTTTCTCCGACACGTAACGGTACCAATTAGCGCCGTTTCGATTCAGGTCCGAGAGCGTTACCCTCGGCTTTTGAGTGTCATTAAGTCTTCTCTCATCATCCAAGTTGCACTTGGTTTGCTTGCTGTTGTTATTGTGGTTTTGTTTTTTTCGATTCTTTTTTCATCCGACAAAGCTGTCGTTAATGTTACCGAAGAACGTCACTCTGAAGTACTTGCACCGCGAGCATCCTTGACAGCGTCATTACCTAGCGAGTCGCCAGCGTTGGCAACAGAATTTCGCGCCGAGCAAGCATTAAGCACAACTCGAGATAACAGCATGGATCCTGTTGCTAAATCAAGCGATGTCAGCGCAGTTGTCTCGTCAGTTGTTCAGCAAAGTGCTGTTAAGTTTGCTGCTACTGAAGTTAAGGTTAATGTTAAACATTATCCATTAAGCTACTGGCAAGATAATCATCGTAGAACTTTAAACCGTTTGTCGGAGCTATCATTGTCAGCAGCTTACTCATTGCAGCTGATGTCTGATCCGTGGCGTTTGCGTGATGAATTTAGCGTATTAGCGCGTTCGGTTACTGAAAGATTAGCAGACAAACCAGTTTTTTTTACTGATTATGTGCTTTCCGACGGTAGAGCACGTATTGCATTGCTTTACGGCGTGTATAATAGCCGAGAAGAAGCTCAAGCGGCGCTAGATACTTTGCCAGAATTCGCAAAAAGTTATGCGCCCGTTGTGGTTGCTTTAAAGTCTGTCATTAAGCAAATGTCGTTATCGAACGCTGTACAAATGGAACCTTAGAATTGTGAAATTAATGTTTGGTCGGGTGTTCTTCATACTTCTTATGTTATCTATGGCGGCTTGTCAGAGTAGTCGTCCCGACCCTCAGGCTTTTGCGCCATCTCCAGAACATTTACAAAGAAAGCCAGTCTCGTCTACTGATCAACAAGCGCCCATTCCTACGGTGAGTAGTCGTGTTCCCTATTTACCGAAACCAAGAGCAAAAAAATATAACGATCTTTACAGCGTATCCGTTGTTCAGGTTCCTGTTAAGGATGTGTTATTTAAACTAGCCCGAGACGCCTCGCTTGATGTTGATATTATGGACAGTGCTGATGTCTTGGTGACTCTAAATGCATTGGATCAGACATTGCCAGCAATCATCGAACGTCTGAATGAACAGACAGGTCTGAAAATCTTGTTGGAAGAGCAACGATTGATTGTGCAGGCTGATAAAGCGTATTGGGTTAATTATCCTATTGATTATGTTAATTTAGATCGATATTCACAAAGTTCTATTTTGTTGGCTAATGCTGTTGGTCGTGGTACGCAGGGAACTGCAACAAGCGTTTCATTGGGTGCGTCTGCGGGTCAAGTTCAGCAGGCAGCATCCTTGCAAGCAGGTTCTAATGTGGCCATACTCAATCGATCTCGCCATGAGTTATGGGTGACTTTAGGTACTGGTGTCATGCGTACATTGCGTGCAATGTATCCTACTCTATCGGCTCCCTTAGCAGAAGGTGTTACAGAGACAGCTGCTTCTAACTCAACTCCAACGTCTCCTGCAAACCCAACTACTCCAGATGCAAGTTTGGCAGCGGCTACTGCGATGCAGGGTCTTTCTAATACAACTAGCTTACCTTCTCCTGAGCAAACACTTAATGGCTCTCAAGCGTTTAGTCCCTATCCTGTTGGTGCGCCTGTTTCGAATTATGTAACCTTGGCTCGTGAGGCGGGGTTTGTTGCGGTTTATGCGCCAAGTCGAGGGCATAAGGAAGTTCAAAAATATATAGATCAAATGATGTCTGGTGGCCGTAAGCAGGTCATGATAGAAGCGACGGTTGTTGAAGTTGAATTAAATGATGAAAGTCAATCAGGCGTTAATTGGAGTGCTTTAGCTTCTGATGGTACGTTTAGTCTTTCTCAAGCATTTAATGGAACCAGTACGACATCGACGACTGCAGGATTGGTTTCTGTAACAGGAAGTGCGATTAGTCGAGACTGGTCGCTTTCTTCAACGTTAAAGTTGTTGGAGCGGTTTGGTAACTCTCGCGTATTATCGAGTCCTAAAATGGTCGGTATTAACAATCAGCCTACGCTATTGAAGGTGGTTAAGAACTTAGTGTATTTCTCTGTTCAAGCCCAAGTTATTGCTGGCGTTACTGGTCAAGCATCGACTCGAGCTTATACAACGACGCCTAATACTGTGCCAATTGGGTTGGTGATGAGTATTTTGCCGTCAATTAGTGAGACAGACGAAATCACGTTGGTTGTTCGTCCAACTATTTCGACTTTGAGCAGTTATGTTAATGACCCTAATCCTGATTTAGTTGATGCATCGGGTAAACGAATTGACAATCTTGTTCCAGTGATACAAGAGCGCGAAATGGAGTCTGTACTTAAGTTGAATGATGGTCAAATTGCTATTTTGGGTGGCTTAATTCAAGATACGATTGAAAATGAAGATACGGGTGTTCCTGGTGCCGTTGGGGAGCCTGTTTTGGGATATTTGTTTGGTCAAAAAAACAAGGCAAAGCACAAATCTGAACTGATTGTTTTTCTCAAGCCTGTTTTGGTTAAACACCCAGATATTGAAAATGGTAGCTTTTCGGATAAAAAGTACTTGTTACCGAAAATATCAGAGACATCTATTGATTATGGACAAAACCGATGAGTATTTTGCTTGAAGCTTTGCGCCAGAAAAGTCGAAACGATGTTGATATAAAACGCGATGATGCACAAGCGCTCACTTTAACTGCAGATCATTCGGTTCTACCTGAACATGAAGATGTCACAGTAAGTGATAGTACGTTAAGTTTGGAATCACTGTTAGAGCCGTTGCATATTCAGCCACCAGAACATCTTTCTTGGCAACTTTCTGCAGCCGATACACGACATTTAAGTGCGTCAGATATAGAAAATCAGGGGGAAGGTCAGCTAGGTGAAAGTGCTGCTTTAGAGCTGTTATTCCCAATTGCTGATGACGCACTTGCTGTATCAGAAAGTGCGTCATCTGATGCTGTTATGACTCATGATGCACTCTCGCTTGAGTTGCCATCTTGGTCTCTTGTGGTTGAGAAGCCAGAGTCTGATTCCATCCTGAATATCGTTGCAGATGAAGCTTCTGAACAGGGGCAGGTAGACAGAACGTTATCCGTTGGCAATGTGAATGATGCTCATGAAGAATCTTTAGTTATTGGAATGGGCGTTGATATTCCCTCGAATGCGATAGATGTGGTGGATACAACAGTACAACATTCTGACATAACGCCAAGCATTTCTGCTTCAGAGGCTAATGTGCATGTCGCTGATCGCTTCGTTACTCAAGAAGTCATGGAAAAAATGCCGCCAGTATTCGAGACGCCTTCTTTTAATGCTGCAAAAGTAAACACACCAGCTTCTGCGAGTAGTTATTTGAGTTTATTAAATAAGACTCACAATACATTAGAACAGCCTATTTTGAGTAAGAAAATACGGTTACAAAATCCCTCTATCAGTCCTGCTTTTCTGATGGGTAGTGTTTTGGTGGCGACTATTGCGGGTATTGGTTACTACGGGTTTAGTTTATGGGAAGATGATAAAACGCAGTTAGCAAATCAGATGGCGCGCTATGAGGAGCCAATTGTTCTACCGACACAACATGATGATGTTGCGCCATCGAATGCCGATATTGCGCTAAAGGGGCATCAACTTGATTCCGGTGGTTTGCCTGCTCCTGTTATAGATAATGCAGATCAAGAAAAAGTATCAGATATTGAACGCCCAGTAAAATCTCATGGTGAAGATACGAAAAAGCGCCGTCAAGTAGCTAATCCAATCTTATCTCAGCATCAAGAAGTTGCATCTGTAACAAAAGGTTTATCTATTTCTAATCTTGTTAATAATGCTTGGAATAGTTGGCGTCAAGGGGATGTTGTAGCCGCAGAGAAAGGTTATCGTCAGGCTTTAGAGCGTCAACCGAATAATCGCGATGCGCTAATGGGTATGTTTGCGATTACGCAGTTACAGCCTACAACAAACGCACAGTCTCAGGAGATTGCAGAGCGATTGATA
The DNA here is from genome assembly GCA_964606405.1 of uncultured Francisella sp. GTDB lineage: Bacteria > Pseudomonadota > Gammaproteobacteria > Thiomicrospirales > Thiomicrospiraceae. Next base: position 45,782 of record CAZSGH010000019.1, on the reverse strand, counting down.
GAGCTTTATCCTCAGGACGAAGAAGTGAAAGCTTTAGTTGCGAATGTTTTTTATACAAACGGCGTCTCCGCTGAACATAATGAAAGTTATCTTAAAAATCAGTTGCAAAACACACCGAACAATGCGGCAACTTACTATCAACTTGGTATTGTCTATGCTAGTGCGAAACGTTGGTCTGACGCGCAAGGTGCATTTTTTAAAGCAGTGAGTTTGGAGTCTGGACAGCCAGAGTATTTAGCCAATCTTGCGATTTCTTATGATCAGCTCGGCAAGGTAGAGTTGGCAATATCAGGCTATCAAAAAGCTTTAGATGCAGCCAGAGTTCGTCCCTCTCACCTGAGCCAAGATGCGCTGATAGCACGATTACAATTCCTTTCTTTACAAGCATCTCAAAGTGAGTAACGATCATGGCTGAAGTGTTAGCAGACGGACAGCAGCCCAAGCGCTTCGGTGATATTTTAATTGAAAAAAAGCTCGTTACTCAAGATGAGCTGGGTGTTGCGCTTGTTGAACAGCGAAAAACGGGCAGAAAGCTTGGCGAAGTTCTGGAGTATATGGGTTTTATTACCCAAGAGGCTTTGCGTGATGCTGTTGGTGAGTCTGTTGGTTATGCTGCTATTTCGCTTAGTAATATTATTCCCGACGAGCAGGCTGTTTCTTTGGTACAAGAAACCTTTGCACGTTTACACAAGGTCATGCCTGTTGTTTATGATAGCGATACCCGCGTTCTAAAAATAGCAACAGCGAACCCAGATGATTTAATGACTTTAGATCGCTTACGTCGTCATATTGCAAGTAAAGATGTAACGATTGAAAGTTATGTGGCTTCTGAAAAAGAAATTCTGACAACAATTGATCATTACTATGGTTATGAGTTGTCAATTGATGGTATTTTGAAAGAGTTAGAAACAGGTGAAGTTAATATTCAGCTATTAACACAAACGGACGAGTATTCTCACCCTGTGGTTCGTTTGGTGGGTAGCTTTTTAACCGATGCTGTTAAACGCGGTGCATCAGATATTCACTTTGAACCTGAAGAGTTCTATATTCGTATGCGTTATCGTATTGATGGCGTATTGAGACAAATCCGTTTGTTACATCGTAGTTTTTGGCCAGCAGTGTTAGTTCGTCTTAAAATTATTGCGGATATGAATATTTCGGAAACGCGCTTACCTCAAGATGGTCACATTACATTAACGGTTGCGGGGCGTCGTATTGATTTCCGTGCTGCGATGCAACCAACTGTGCATGGTGAAAACGTTGTGTTACGTATTTTAGATCGAGAAAAGGGCATTGTTCCACTCGATAAGTTGGGGTTACAGCCCGATGTATTACGTGAAATTCAATACATGATGGCAAAACCGATAGGTATTTTTTTAGTGACTGGTCCCACAGGTTCTGGTAAGACGACCACGCTGTATTCTATTCTGAATCAAATTAATAGTAATGACATTAATATTATGACGCTTGAGGATCCTGTTGAATATCCTATGCAATTAATTCGCCAAACGAATATTAATGATGACATTGGATTGACCTTCTCGACTGGTATTCGTTCTTTAATGCGCCAAGATCCAGATGTTATTTTAGTTGGCGAGATTCGTGATGAAGATACCGCCAAAATGGCGGTTCGAGCGGCCATGACTGGTCACCAAGTTTATGCTACCTTGCATGCAAACTCTGTATTTGGTGCTGTACCTCGCTTGCTGGATATTGGTGTCGAAAAATCGATTTTGGCAGGGAATATTATTGGGATTCTTGCTCAACGTCTTATTCGTCGCTTGTGCATAGATTGTCGCACTGTCTATGATTCTAGTCCGTTAGAAAATAAGCTTATTGGTTTTTCAGAAGCCTCATCTCATAGACTGTATCGGGCTTGTGGTTGTGCCAAGTGTGATTTTACGGGTTATAAGGGGCGAACATCAGTTGTTGAAGTGTTGCGTTTTGATGCAGATTTAGATGAAATGATTTTAACGGGAGCATCGGGTAAACGTTTTGTTGAGGTCGCAAAGGCAAAAGGCTTCCAGTCTATGGCCGATATGGGGTTCCGCCTTGTTAAGGATGGTACGACGTCGCTAGAAGAATTGTCTCGTGTCATTGATTTAACAGAGTTTATTTAGAAAATGAAGTCTTATCGTTACACGGGGGTTAGTCACGAGGGCTTGCGCGTTAAAGGCATGTTAAATGCTTCAAATACGCAAGATGCCGAAAGACAGCTCAATCAGATGCGCATTGAAATTTTAGCATTACATGCTAATACAAAATTACTTTCTCTTAGTAATAAAAAGGTGAGCAATCGGGATATTATTACCATGACGTTTCAGTTGGAGCAGTTGTTACGTTCTGGTGTCCCTCTACTTGATATTTTACATGACTTACGAGATTCGTTTGAGCCTAGTTATTTTAAAGACGTTTTAACAGGTTTATATGATTCCATGGTAAATGGCGCGACATTTTCTCAAGGATTATCTCGTTATCCCGATGTGTTTGATGAAGTCTATACGAGTCTTGTGGCAATTGGCGAAAAAACCGGACAGTTAGAAGGTATTTTGCATGATTTGGGTATGAATTTACGTTGGCAGGATGAGTTAGAGTCTAAAGCCAAAAAGATTATGATTTACCCTAGTATTGTGTTTTCTGTTGTGATGCTTGTGATTACCTTTTTAATGATTTTTTTAGTACCACAATTAGTGAGTTTTATTGAAGGCATGGGGCAGGAGCTCACCTTTGTCACGACATCATTAATTGCAGTGTCTGATTATTTTGTTCATTACTGGCATGTTACATTTATTGGTATTTTTTTAGCGATTACTTTCTTTAAATATGCGATGAAAAGCTATCCTTCTTTTCGCTTTAAAATGCATCAATTTATTTTGGGCGTTCACTTGATTGGTCCTATTTTATTTAAGCTGAAGATTGCTCGTATGACCAGTACTATGGCGATTATGTATGCAGCTGGTGTATCCTTGCAAGAAATTATTAATATGGCAGGAAAAGTCGTAGGTAATGATTTTTTGAAAGCCAAGTTAGATGAAGTAGAAGGTAAAATTGTCGATGGTAGCTCGATTGCTGATAGTTTTGCTTCCGTTAATGTGTTTCCACCCTTAATTCTTAAGCTAATTAAAGTAGGGGAAACAACCGGACGCATGGATGAAGCGATGCGTAATGTTAGTTATTTTTACGATCGAGAAGCAAAAGAGTTAATTGAAAAAGTTGAACCAGCGATTGAGCCGATTATTACCTTGATTCTGGCGGTGTTAGTTGGCTGGGTTATGATGGCAACATTGGGACCTGTGTATGATGTTATCACGAAGATTAAATAAGCCATGATCATTAACGCACACGAAACACTTGTTATTTTATTACGAGACGATTCCTTATTATGTTGGCGCATTGAGGGCAATGTTGTTTGTGATTTGGTTCAGTTTCCGATTGAACCTCAGGCATTGTTTGCTTGGCTGAAAAACTTTCCTGAGGCATCGGTTCAGCTTTTAATCGATACGATTGAAGAAGAAGTTTATGTTGAGCCATCTCCCATGCTATTCCCTTGGGAGCAAGACGCATTCGCACAACGTCATTTGCGTAAGCGTTTTCCGAAAACCGACTTTTGCCAGTATCGATTTGATACGAATAAGGCTTATCCGTGGGAGTCTCGGGCAGGGTTATTGCTAGTATCAGGTTTTAATGAAGATCATCAATTGATGAAGTTGTTATCTTGGTTAAATACAGCAGAGGTTGCTGTAACGAGCATTTATTCTGCAGCATTGTTATTACCAAAGCTATTTCATGAAGTTTGGTTTTCACATCCAAAACAGACGGCTTTGTGGCATAGTAAAGCTCACTTTATACTGAGCCGAACGGGATTGGATTCGTTCCGTCAGTACTTGATTATGAATGGTACATTACGTACGACGCGTCAAATTCAACTGAGAGATCAAAGTTTACTGGATCAAATGCAACAGTTGTTGCAAGAAATTCGCATGCTAGATAAGTTCGTTCATACTCAAAAAATGCTTGATTATGATATTACGCCCGATTTGTATTATTTGGGTGCAACGGAAGAAGATAGTGCGATTGCTTGGCAGGTTTTTGAGCATACGCAGTATGCTGCTGCAGGAAGAGGAGCGTTTGTGGCGTGCAAAACGATTGCTCACTTTGATGGACATCATGCATCTGATACCGATATGATTATGCTACTTGCTTTTGGTCAGCGTTCAGCCTCGTCAGACTATGTGCCGCCAAGCCTTCAAGAGATGTTGCGCTATCAGCAGATAAAGCATGGGTTATGGATGTTTCTATTTGCGCTTGTTGTTGTTTTTGTTAGTTATTTGGTTTATTTTTTTATTGAAACTGAACGATTTGAAAATATGACACAATCGTTACAGACTCAACATGCTCGTTACCAGCAATCTTTAGTACAGTTACAATCACAGTTAGATATTAATATACCTGTTGAGCAGCTTAAGAATATGGTTGAAACGGTTGAGCATGTTCAAGGTTCTGCTCTAAAACAAAACGCTTTACCTTATTTTGTTGATTTATCTGAACTTCTCAAAAAGTATCCTAATGTTCAGGTCCAAGAATTGGTTTGGATGTCGCCATCTCAGCCTTATCAAGCGGGTGCGCGCTTCGATAACGATAGCTTTGAAGTAATGATTACTGCGGTTGTTTTGGGTACTGCCTCAACACGCTTACGTCATATTATGGATACGATGGATCTTTTTCTGCAAGAACTGAAGGAAAAGCCTAGTGTCGAGCAGGTTGATCTGTTGCAAAAGCCAGTTGACTTAGACTCTTCTCGTATATTAACGATTGTTGCAGATGATAGTTTGCAAGTAAGTGATCAACGCTATCCTTTCAAGTTGACGATTCGCTTTAGGCGGTTGCCATGAAGCTATCTTACTTACAAAAACCTTTGCTTAAACCTTCCGTTTATTTGTTATTGGTTAGCACCTTGTTTGGTAGTGTCTATGCGCAGTTAGATGATATGTTAGCGCTTATGAATCAAGATGTTGTATCCGAGCAGACGCGCGTTGAGTCTTTGTATCAAGAAGTTCACACAACACTTAATAAAATTGAGTTAGTTAAACTTTATAATCAACGTTTTAAATCATTTTCAGCTAATGGTACTATTGGCGATCAATCTAGGGCCGATTGGATTGATAAGCTCATGGAAGTCATTAGTCGCAATCATGTGTTGCATGCCAAACTACAATTTTCACCACGTTCATTATTAGAATCTTCCCAACTATCTATTCCGATTGATGCTCAGTTAACGCGCTATGAAACCATCAGTTTTGAAGGTGGATTCCAGCACGAAGATAATGTGTTAGACTTTATGCGCGATATTAAAAAACATGTTCATGAGTTGAGCTTGGTACAAGGTTGTACGTTAACCTTGACTCCTGCTGGGAATGATTCGATTGGCAAGGGTTTTCAGTTTAGAGCAGAAGAGGGTAATATTAACGTGAAGTGCCAATTCTATTTTCTGGAGGTCGGCACTCATAATGACTTACCTGTTGTTCAGCAGTAGATGCAGGCATTTAATGAAGAGGTGGTATCTATGATATTGCAGAAATTACTGTTGATTATATTATCAATGAGTAGCTTGGCTTGTGCTGCTAATGAAGTGTCCCTGCAACGTTTGTTTACCACCGCAGAAGAGCGTACGCTAATCAATCAGCAAAAACACCAAGCACGTATTCAGTCGTCTCTAACAGGGCAGGAAAAGCCTCAAGTTTTTGCCATTGCAGATCGTATATCATTAGATGCCGTACTTCTTGGCTCAAAAAAGGTTGTATGGGTAAATCGACAGTTGATTGACCGTCCAACAACGATTGCAGGGATTGTTGTGGATCCCAAGCATGCAACGATGTCTGGCTTGTTGTTGCTCACACCTAAGGGTAAAAAATGGTTAAAACAAGGTCAAGTTTATTTGACCGAGTCAGGTAAGGTTGTGGAACGCTATGAAGCAATCTAAAGCCAATTATCAGCGCGGTGCTGCCTTGTTGTTAATTGTTGCGGCATTGATTATGTCTGCTGCGTGGTTGTCCTACGAACTGATGGGAGGATTGGGGCAAAAGCTGAAGCGACAAAATGCACAGGAAGTCGCTCAGGTTTTGGCTGAGGCGAAAGAGAATTTGCTGATTTTTGCGAGTATGCAGCCAGAACTCTATCCCAGCACGATATTAGGTAATGTCCCAGGCATTGGTTACTTGCCGCCAGGAGATTTCGATAATGATGGTCGGATGGGAACATTTAATCCGACAAGCTTTAATCAAAATACAAATACGAGTAATGTTATTGGTCGCCTTCCCGCAGTGAATAGGGATGCGTCCCCTAATTTTTATTTTTATACTCGCAATTGTGCAACAATTGGCACGCCTTGTAGTTTAGATGATATAACGTCAATATGGTATGCTATGAGTGGTCGAAATGCGTCTGGTAACCCACGTCTTGTTTCAAGAATGGAACCGTTAAACTCTCAAACCATGATGACGCAATTAGATGCGAATGCTGATGGTCTCCTTAATGTTTCCGATTGCTCGACGGCGGGAGTTGTTTGTCTCGATGGCATACCTGTCGTTGCTATTTTAATTGCTTCTGGTAGTCCTTTAGCAGGGCAAGATCGAACGAACCAAACTGACTTTACTCAGTATTTAGATATGAATAACAGTGATGCTAATTTATATAACTTTTCTAGCCGCTTTCCAGTAGGGCAAGTTTGTCCAATTGATGCGACTAGACCAGATAGATGTTTTAATGACCAAGTGATAGCGATCACTTATACCGATTGGCAACGATTTATGGAAAGACGCGTTACCAGTGATACAGATTTTGCTAGTTTGTGTTTGGGAACATTGCAAGGTACTCATTGGTTATCGCGTAATGGATGGAGTTTTTTATGTCCTTAAAGAAAAAATTTAAAGGCTTTACTTTAGTAGAAGTTTCTATTGTACTAGTCATTGTTGGTTTACTATTGGCAGGTGGTATTAATTTAATGTCCGCGTCGTCTGATACTGCGCGATATAAGCAAACTCAATACGATATGCAAGATGTAAAGGAAACATTAATTTCGTACTATAGCGTAAATCATTTTTTACCTTGTCCTGATACGGATGGAGACGGCATTGAAAATCCGCCTGCACATACAGGAACTTGTACTGATGTGAGGGGGTTTTTACCCCATGTTACTTTAGGTATTGGTGGTAATGGAGATGCATGGGGAGAAAGAATTAAATATGTTGTGACGAATGAAGCTGCTAGCTTTTTTACAACTCAAGCAACAGCTTGTAATTATACTAGACCTGCTGTTTCTCCTTCAACAATTCGCATTCAAGATTTAAACACAGCAGCAACCAATTTTATTGGTGATTTTGCAGCGTTTGCGTTAGTTTCAACTGCAAAAAATGGGCGGCAGACCAACTCAGGCATGACTGGAGCATTTACCAATAACGGTGGTTGCGCTGGCTTAAATGCACGAGAGCAGGAAAATTGTGATACGGATTCTGTTTTGCGTTTTGGCAACCAAATGACCGACGGAACAACCGTCACATTTGACGATATGGTCGTATGGGTTGGTGATATGCAACTTATTTCTGAGTTGCGTAAGTCAGGCGTTTGTTCAGCTGCTGGCGGCAGTGGCGGCAGTGGCGGCAGTGGCGGCAGTGGTGGCAGTGGTGGCAGTGGTGGTGGCTCAACTTCTGTTACAGACCCAACTAATCGAACAACAACCGATTTTACAGCAAATTCAGGGCAGTCCTTTTCTGGAAACTACGAAAACCACGATAATGCCAACACCAGTAATGCTGCTGATAAAGTGACAATTAGTGGTAATTTAGAAAAGGATATTAATTTACAGGATGGTAATAATACGCTTAGTGTAGATGGTAATGCTGAAAAAGCAATTATGGCTGGTTCTGGCAATGATATTGTGCGAGTAAAACATAATGTGCAAGATCCAATTAGCTTAGGTGCAGGAGACGATTACCTTGAAGTTTGGGGTAATACAACGGGAGATGGCACGATTAATATGGGTGCTGGTAATGATAGTGTCCGTATTGAAGGCAATGCTAATGCGGATATTGCTTTGGGCACTGGTACAAATGCGATTTATATTGGTGGACATGTCAATGCCGATATTACTGCTACGGGGGGGACTGCTACGGTTTATCTACGTCATTACTCATCCTTGTCCTCTGTGCCTAGTGCGATCACGGGAGATTCGAACCTAACATTAAAATGTTATGTTAGTAGTGCATGGGTAACTTGTGCTTAGTTGTCGATGATGTTGTCTGTTCTGATCGTTGATGACGATCCTTTGTTGTTGTCATTATTATCTTTTTCGTTGGCGGCAAATTATGCCGTCGTCACGGCTGATGGTGTCGAACAGGTGCGTAGTTTACTCGTTCAAAATCAGCCCGCTTTTCCCGAAGTCGTTATTCTTGACCTAGGTTTGCCGCCGATGCCCTACACGCCAGATATTGGCTTGTCACTATTGTCAGAGATTGTTGCGACGCTTCCGAAGTGCAAAGTGATTGTTTTAACGGGTCAAGATCAGGAAGAGGTTGCTTTCAAAGCCTTGTCGTTAAGCGCTTTTGACTTTATTGCTAAACCAGCAACGCCAGAACAGCTTATTGCTGCCATCAAACGTGCATTTTTATTCATTAAACAGGAAAGTCAGGCGAAGCAACAGGGGATACACGCCATTCGATTTGACGTGTCAGAAGATGCAGGGCTAAAGCAGGTGCGTAATGAAGCCGAAAAGCAACTGTTTCTTCAGGTGTGGCTGCAGAGCAATGAAAATGTGCATGAAACAGCGCGACGTTTAGGCATCAAGCGTGAAAATGTCTATTATTTAATGGACAAGTTTGGTATCAATCGTGTTCATTCCTGAGTGGTTGTATCTGTTCTTGCTCACTGTTGGCATGACGGTCATTATCGTGTTGCTGTATTTGCGTGCTCAGTGGCGTTTGTTTATGCGTGTGTTAAAGCAAATCCAAGTGCTTAACGATCAACATGAACGCGATCTCATTAATTTTTTAGATGGGTTATGTGATTTACTGGTTAGTGTGTCTGTGTGTGGTTTGCATTGGCAGTTGCATTGGTTTGGACAGACCATCCAGCGAGAGTTAGGGGTAACAAGTGATTATGCGCATCATTTTGAACTCATTGAGTCGGATGCGACGTTAAAGCTTACGTTTTATGTGACCAGCGCACGCTGGGAGCAAGCTTTTTATTTTGAGTTATTGCGTCAGCAGTTGCGTGCTTTGTGTGCATTAGATTTAGCCTTAAAAATGCGCCAAGTGAGTAGCTTTGAACAAGCGGTGGCGCGCTATCAGTTGTTTTTAGCACACGACCTTAAAAACTTGGCGCAAATGGTTGTGCTATGGCAGAAACAAGTTCAGGATACACCCGCCGAAGATGCGGTTAATGCACTAAAGCGCTGGCAGGCCGTTGCGCCACTGATTGCCGATAGGGCTGCTTTATTGGCAAAACGCTTAACCGCACCTGGTGATAGGGTTGGGCAGGTAAGTCAGTTGCACGGGGTGTCGCTAGCAGAGGTTTGCGCTCGTGTGATGCGCTGGGCACAGGTGCATTCGGTTCGAGTGGATGTGGAAGATACAATGCCGCCGATTATGATTGATATTGATTGGGAGGCCTTAGACGATGCGGCATTTCAATTAATGCGAAATTACCAACAACATGCCAGGTGTGACGCACCTGTTTTACTTCGTTTTTCGTTTGAAAAGTCTTGCGTGTATTTTACTTTCTCGCATCCTGATCCTGTCGATGAGTTTATCTTCAAGCGTATGCAGGAGCCACTATGGACATCATCAGAAAATGGTCTTGGCTTGGGTTTATGGCAGATGGGGCAGGTATTACAGCGCATGAATGCTGAACTGAGTTTGCGTCGTGATGCACAAGGTAGCTTATGCTTTGTTTGGCGATTTCCCTTATCTTTGCCGCTGTAGTGAATCTCTAAAACACCGTCATTCCCGCGAAAGCGGGAATCTATTTCATTGATTTTTGGATACCGGCATACGCGAGGATGACAAAATATTGCGTTATTAGAAATGCCCTGTAAAAAAAATATACTCTTTAATTTTAGTTGCACTTGTCGATAATGACCCTTGAAGCAACATGATTGCTCAGATATTTTATTAACATGAGGTGTATTATGAAGAATCAAAAAGGTTTTACATTGGTTGAAATGGCCATTGTCTTAGTGATTATCGGTTTACTATTAGGTGGCGTGCTCAAGGGGCAGGAGCTTATCGACAATAGCAAGATTAAAAATACAATTAATGACTTGAAAGGCATCAGTGCTGCTAACAATGGTTATTTTGATCGTTTCCGTGCTCAACCAGGTGACGATGGTCCTGTGGGTACTTTGCAAACTCGTGGCGGTTCTTGGACAACGATCACGTTAGGTGGTAACGCTAACGGCAATTTAGATGTAACTGCAGCTCAAACGTTTACTGGTGGTGGTGAAAACGCGACTTTCTTCCAGCACGTGCGTGCTGCGGGATTCTTGGCGGGTGATCAAACATTAGGTGCTGTGGTTGCTGCTTTACCTGTAAACTCGTTTGGTGGTGTAATGGGTGTCACGGCTAACGCAGTAACAGGTATGCCACTAGGTAAATATGTTTGTGCTAGCCGTATTCCAGGTAAGGCTGCACGTGCGATTGATGTCTCTATGGACAATGGCGATCCTGATAGTGGAACAATTATGGCTACTACTGCAGTAGCTGGCGCTAACACTGCTCCTGGTGCTGCTGCAACAGTTTATGTAGACACTGCTGTTTACACACTGTGTGCGCCACTATAAGTAGTTTTTTAGGCATCGTTAGATGTCGTAAAAACACGAAAAGCCCCATCCGTTCGATGGGGCTTTTTTGTTTTCATGCTATCATTAGCGCCTTTTTATGTCGTTGGTTTGTATCGATGCTCGATCCTTTGCTGATTTCTCTTGATATTATGGGTACGGTTGTTTTTGCCATCACAGGGCTGTTGGCTGCCAGTCGTCATCATCTCGATTTGTTTGGTGCGGTTGTACTGGCGATGGTGACTGCCATCGGTGGTGGTACTTTGCGCGATTTGATTCTTAATGTGCCTGTTTTTTGGTTAACGCAAACAGAGTATATTTATATTACCGTTGTAACCACGTTATTGGTTGCTGTATATCGGCGAACGCATGTTATTCCTGTTCAGGTATTGCTGTTACTTGATGCATTGGGATTGGCGGTATTTACCATTATTGGTGCGCAAAAAGCCCTATCATTAGGCTATAGCGATGTGATTGCGATCATGATGGGTATCATGACAGGCGTTGTCGGTGGTATGATTCGCGATATCCTTGTCGGTGAAGTGCCGCTTATTTTGCGTAAAGAAATTTATGCCACTGCTTCTTTTTTGGGTGCAAGTGTTTATGTTCTTGCAATTGCTTGGTTAGATTCCGCGTGGTTAGTGATTGTCTTATCTATGGGGGCAACCTTATCGGCACGTTTAGGCGGTGTCTTTTTAGGATGGCGTTTACCAAAGTTTATTACAACCTAAGGCGTCTCTAAAAAAACAAAGGGCTGGGTGTCTGGAGGAAGGCGATGCGGAAGATTGATTTTAATCTCCTTCCCGCCATTCCAAAAATAAATGCGGGGACGCTAAAACAAGCGTAGCGCAGTTTTTAGAAACTCCCCCTAATTTACAACGTTATAGGGCTTATTAAAATAATATGAATTTTCCGTTCGAGTGGCGCATTGGGCTACGTTATTTGCGCGCTAAGCGACGTAACCATTTTATTTCGTTTATCTCGCTAATTTCATTCTTGGGAATTGCCTTGGGTATTTTGGCACTGATTACCATTTTGTCGATTATGAATGGCTTTCATGAAGAAATTCGTAGTCGCATGCTTAGTATGACAGCGCATATGACTGTTTCTGGTGCAGGTGATAAGCTTGAACATTGGCAACAATTGGCGGCAGAAGTGAAGCGCAGTCCTCTTATTTTGGCTTCTGCACCCAATGTCAGTCGTTTGGCATTGGTAGCCAATGGTGGTCGCTCACAAGGTGCTCAGATTAAAGGAATCTTACCCGAATGGGAAACGAATGTTTCTCATATTGCGGATAATATCAAAGTGGGCGCGCTTACGGATTTGGTGAGTGGTGAGTTTTCGATTATCTTAGGAAAAGAGCTGGCTCAGTCATTAGGTGTTACCATTGGCGATAAGGTATCTTTGGTCACGCCAGAAGGCGCGAATACGGCGGTTGGCTTTGTACCCAAAATGAAGCGCTTTACGCTTGTTGGTATTTTTGAAGTGGGTATGCATGAGTATGACGGCGGCATGGCTTATATTCATCTCGAAGACGCTCAAACCTTATTTGGTTACAGTGCAAGCGATGTTAGTGGTTTGCAGTTAAAAGTTGCGGATATGTTCGATATTCCTGCCATGCGAGAAGGGCTCAGTGAAGCCATTACGCGCACCGTTTATGTTACCGACTGGACACAGCAACATGCTAATTTTTTTGCAGCTTTACAGCTAGAAAAACGCATGATGTTTATTGGCTTGGCGCTGATTGTGATGGTTGCTGCTTTTAATATTATCTCTACGATGGTGATGGCTGTTACCGATAAGCGCAGCGATATTGCCATTCTTAGGACGTTGGGAGCATCCCCTTTATCCGTCATGACCGTTTTTATTGTGCAAGGTATGGCAATTGGCATCATTGGTATGCTGTTGGGTGTGGCAGGAGGTGTTGCTGTCGCTACCCATATTGATGTGATTGTGCCCTTTTTAGAGCATGTGTTTGGCTTTAAGTTTTTTCCAGCCAATGTGTTTTATATCAGTTTTGTGCCCTCGCATTTGGAGTGGTCGGATGTGTGGCAGGTATCGAGCATGACCTTTATCTTAACCCTGTTAGCAACTTTGTATCCTGCTTGGCAAGCTGCACAGCTACAACCGTCAGAGGCATTGCGTTATGAATGAGTTGCATCAGCCAGAATGGGTGCTAGAAGCACTGGGTATTTCTAAAAGCTTTCATGATGGTAAATTGTCAGTAGATGTGCTCAAAGCGGTTGATTTGCAGGTAGCACGCGGTGAACGATTGGCGATTGTTGGTAGTTCCGGTTCGGGTAAGTCGACCTTGTTGCATTTGTTAGGCGGATTAGACAAGCCAACATCGGGACGCGTGCAGTTGTTAGGTCAGCGATTTTCGGCTTTGGGTGAGTTGAAGCGTGGTCAGTTGCGCAATGCACACTTGGGTTTCGTCTATCAATTCCATCATTTGTTGCCAGAGTTTACGGTGTTGGATAATGTGGCCATGCCGTTACTGATTCGTCGCATGTCAATGGCTCAAGCGAGAAAGCAAGCAACAGAGATGTTGGGTGAGGTGGGTTTGTCGCATCGTTTATTGCATAAGCCAGCAGAGTTGTCGGGCGGTGAGCGTCAAAGAACAGCAATCGCTCGCGCACTCATCACGCACCCAGATTGCTTGTTAGCAGATGAGCCAACGGGTAACTTAGACTCGGCTAATGCGCAGACAGTTTATGAGTTGATGTTGTCGTTACAGCGTCAAACTAGTATGGCGATGGTGATTGTTACGCATGATATGCAATTGGCAGCGAGCATGTCTCGTGTGCTACAGATGCGAGATGGACAGTTTGTTTAGCAAGACGTGCCGCTTTGCGGTATGATAGTGCATATTTTTATTTGACTCTTTTGGAGTAGGGCACGTGAGTTATTTTCGTGGCAGCATGGTTGCTATCGTAACCCCGATGACAGTTGAAGGTGCTGTAGATTATCCAGCATTGGAACGTTTATTAGATTTTCATTTGGCCAATGGTACGGACGCGATTGTTGCCGTCGGTACGACCGGTGAGTCTGCGACGCTAGATTATGATGAGCATTGTGCCGTCATGAAGCATTGTATTGATTACATTGATGGTCGATTACCTGTCATTGCAGGCACAGGTTCGAATTCGACCAGTGAGGCGATTACGCTTACGCGTTGCGCTAAAGAACTGGGCGCTGATGCTGCGTTGCTCGTAACGCCTTATTACAATAAGCCGACGCAGGAAGGCTTGTATTTGCATTATAAGGCCGTTGCGCAAGCGGTTGATCTGCCGATTATTCTTTACAACGTTCCAGGTCGAACAGCGGTCGATTTGTTGCCTGAAACTGTGGCGCGCTTATCTCATGTTAACAACATTGTTGGTATTAAAGATGCAACGGGTAAGTTAGAGCGTTTGACGGAGATGCGTCAAAATTGCCACCCTGGCTTTGAATTTTATACAGGTGATGACGCAACTGCGATTGATTTTATCTTGCTGGGTGGTCAGGGTAGTATTTCGGTAACAGCCAATATTGCACCCTTGCAGTTGAGTAAAGCTTACCAAGCAGCGCTTGCTGGTGATGCACAGCTTGCACACCAGTTAGATGCGCCTTTGCGTGATTGTCATCGTGATTTATTTATTGAAGCTAACCCAATCCCTGTCAAGTGGGCTTTGTACCGCATGGGGTTGATTGAGCAAGGCGTTCGCCTGCCTTTAACGGTGTTATCGCCGCAGCATCACGCCACCTTAGAAGCGGCATTAAGAAAAGCCAATTTGTTGGCATAACATTTATATTCATCCATAGGTCAGTAATTTCATGAATGCATCTCGTCTTTTAAGTTTGGCAATCGTTTCGCTGCTTGCGGGTAGTGGTTGTAGTAGTTTGAGTAAGTCTTTTGGTAGTGGTGATAGTGTGACGCAAGAAGACAACTATCGCGTCACGCAAGATGCGTTGATTTCGCCATTGGAGTTGCCGCCAGGATTTCAAAATCCAAATCGCAATATGGATAATAGCAACCGTCTGTTAATGGGTACTTTGAACGATAAGATTGTTAACAAAGACATTCCAAGCTATCGTGCCGATGGGTTAAGTGTTCGTAACAATCTGTCGGAGCGTTGGTTGCATATCGACAAAGCGAATAGCGATGATATGTGGGAGCGTTTGCAGCGCTTCTTAATCTCGCAAGGTTTTGCCATCGAAGAGGCTCGTAAAGATGTTGGTGTCATTAAGACGGCCTTTTTAGCACGTAAAGAAATTGTTCCCAAAACAGAAATGAGTTTTTTAACACGCGCGCTCAATTCGTGGCGTGAAGAAACCGCTAAGGGTGCGATGGATCGTTTAACCTTGCGCGTTCAAACTGATAAAGCGGGCGGCATGGATGTTTTTGTACGTCATAGCATGATTATTGAAGATATGGATGGTGATGTGCGTTACTGGCGTTCTCGTCCCTATCACCCCGAATTTGAAGCAGAAACCATTTATCAGTCAATGGTCTTTTTAGGCGCCTCAAAAGATGTTGCGGTACGTCAGGTTTCTGCGAGCATTAAGACGATGGAATCATCATTGGATAATGAGTTTTCTGGCTTGACCTTGCAGGCAGGCATGGAAGAAAGTTGGCAATACCTTTTGTCTTTAGCTGATCGCGCAGGTTTCACTGTGGTGAGTACGGATCGTGCCAATGGCGTAATGAGCATTAAAATGCCACAAGGTGTACAGGCTGAAAAAGGGTTCTTCTCTCGTTTGTTTAGCACGGATAAGTCAGATGCGAATGATGTTATCTTAAAACTTAAAGGGAAAGACAAGACAACCGATGTGATGGTGAGTGGCGCGAATGACCAGTCATTAACGGTCGAACAGAAAAAATCAGTGTTTAAGCGTATGGGTATTTTAGAATGAGTTTGGCTGTAGAGACAATTTGGGGTGTATCGGCATTAAGTGCCTTTCGTTTGAATCAATTCATCGCTCGCGCGCAAGCTCAAGGCGTCGATTTGGCAGGCTTGTCTGCACGGTATGTTTATGTCGCTGAAAGTGACTCTGTCCTATCAGACACAGATATGCAGAGTTTGGGGCGTTTACTGAATGAAGTTGATGCACCTTTGTCGGCGTTAAATGCTACTTTTGTGGTTTCACCTCGCGTGGGGACCATTTCGCCTTGGTCGTCGAAAGCAACGGATATTGTGCATAATTGTGGTCTAATCCAGATTAAGCGCATCGAGCGTGCTATTGCGTGGCAAGTACAAGGCACATTAACCGATGCCCAGATGCAAACATTGCAGGCATTAGTGCATGATCGTATGACCGAAAGCGTGTTGGTGTCTGTATCAGATTTGGCGGCATTGTTTTCGCATCAAGCAGCCAAGCCTTACAAAACAGTACCGGTTTTAGCTCAAGGTCGTGAGGCTTTAGTGGTAGCTAACCGAGATATGGGTTTAGCCTTATCAGAAGACGAAATTGATTATTTATTAGCGGCCTTTACAGAACAACTTAAGCGCGACCCTGTCGATGCCGAGTTGATGATGTTTGCACAGGCTAACTCAGAGCATTGTCGTCACAAAATCTTCAATGCGCAATGGACAATTGATGGTGAGCAGCAAAGTCATAGTTTATTTGGCATGATTCGCAATACCTATCAACAAGAATCATCTCGTATGTTGTCGGCTTACAGTGATAACGCAGCCGTGATGCAGGGTAGTTTGGGTGAGCGTTTCTTCCCCGATGCGGATGGTGTTTATCGTGGTCACGAAGAACAAGTGGCGATTTTGATGAAAGTCGAAACGCATAATCACCCTACTGCCATCGCGCCTTTTGCAGGTGCGGCGACAGGTTCTGGCGGTGAAATTCGTGATGAAGGGGCTACGGGGCGTGGTTCTAAGCCAAAAGCAGGCTTAACGGGCTTTACGGTATCTAACCTGAATATGCCAGAGTTCACCCAGCCTTGGGAAATTGCTTACGGTAAACCTGGTCGTATCGTGTCAGCCTTAGACGTGATGATTGATGGCCCTTTAGGGTCTGCTGCGTTTAACAATGAATTTGGTCGTCCTGGCTTGTGTGGCTATTTCCGTACCTACGAGAATCCAGTATTAACACCCGATGGTGTGGAGCAACGCGGTTACCATAAGCCAATTATGTTGGCGGGTGGTTTGGGTAATATTCGTGAACAGCACGTACAAAAAATGCCTTTCCCTGCAGGTTCTAAACTGATCGTATTGGGTGGCCCTGCCATGCTCATTGGTTTGGGTGGTGGTGCGGCATCAAGTGTCGATGCGGGTAAATCTCACGAAAACCTAGATTTTGCATCGGTACAACGTGGTAATCCAGAAATGGAGCGTCGTGCGCAAGAAGTGATCGACCGCTGCGTATGGATGGGATCAGAGAACCCCATTTTGTTCATTCACGATGTCGGTGCAGGGGGCTTATCTAACGCCATGCCTGAGTTGGTGAATGATGCAGGTAAGGGCGCAAAACTGAATTTGCGTGCTGTGCCTAACGATGAATCGAGCATGTCGCCAATGGAAATCTGGTGTAACGAATCGCAAGAGCGTTATGTGCTTGCCGTTTCTGCCGACAAACTGGCTTTATTTGAGTCAATCTGTGAGCGTGAGCGCTGTCCATTTGCCGTGTTGGGTGAAGCGACCGATGAATCACATTTAACGGTTGCAGATAGTCAATTCGACAACAATCCTGTTGATATGCCGCTACCCATTTTATTGGGTAAAGCACCGAAGTTGCATAAGAACGTGCAAGATCGTGATCGCGCCCAACCAGGGTTTGATACAGCCGCCATTGCGCTAGATGATGCGGTTAATCGCATTTTGGCATTGCCAACGGTTGCCGATAAAACCTTCTTAATCACCATTGCCGACCGTAGTATTACAGGTTTGGTGGCACGTGATCAGATGGTGGGTCCTTGGCAAGTGCCTGTTGCAGACGTTGCCGTAACAGCAACCGATTACATTCACCACACGGGTGAAGCGATGGCATTGGGTGAGCGTTCGCCGTTAGCGATTTTGAATCCAGCTGCGTCAACGCGTATGTCGGTTGCAGAATCGCTAACTAACGTGTTGGCTGCTGATATTGCAGATTTAACGCATATTAAACTGTCAGCTAACTGGATGGCTGCGGCAGGTCATGCTGGCGAAGACGCTGCGCTTTATGCGGGCGTGCAAGCGGTTGGTATGGAGTTTTGCCCCGCGCTTGGTTTAACCATTCCAGTCGGTAAAGATTCGTTATCGATGAAAACCGTATGGCAAGATGATGCGGGTGAGAAAAAAGCCGTTGTGTCTCCCTTGTCGTTGGTGGTGACAGCTTTCGCACCAGTGCAAGATATTCGTAAAACATGGACACCAGAATTGCGTGCCGATAAAGGTGGTAAGCTTTGGTTAATTGACCTGGGTGCGGGTAAAAACCGTTTAGGTGGTTCTTGTTTAGCGCAGGTTTATAATCAAGTGGGTGATGTTGCGCCCGACATTAACCCAGAGCTAATGCGCAATTTATTCAATCTGTTACGTGATGCACGTGCGCAAGGTTTAATTGCTGCTTACCATGACCGTAGTGATGGTGGTTTGTTCGCAACGCTTGCAGAAATGGCATTTGCAGGTCGCTCTGGTCTTGATGTCGATATGAGCGCATCGGCAGATGATGTCGTTGCTGGCTTGTTTAGTGAAGAAATTGGCGTGGTGGTTCAGGTCACTGATGCTCATCAACGCGCATTTGAAGCTTTGTTGCGTCAGCATCAGTTGACAGTAATGAGTCGCATTGTTGCTGGTTTTAATCAGTCACAGTCTTTTGTGGTTAAAGCGAATGGGCAAACCGTTTTTGAGCGTAGCCTAGCAGATATGCATGCACGTTGGTCAGAAACGTCTTATCGCATGCAAGCAATGCGTGATAATGCCGATTGTGCTGCTCAAGCCTACCAGTTAATTCAAACGCAATCGCCATTAAGCGAATTAAAGGCAAATTTAGCCTTTAATCCGAGCGAAAATGTTGCTGCACCCTACATTAATACAGGTGTACGTCCCAAAGTGGCTATTTTGCGTGAGCAAGGTGTTAACGGTCAGCAAGAGATGGCAGCAGCCTTTACGTTGGCTGGTTTTGATGCCGTTGACGTGCATATGAGTGATATTTTAGAAGGTCGTTTGTCGCTAGAGCAAATGAAAGGCTTGGTCGCTTGCGGTGGCTTCTCGTATGGAGATGTCATGGGTGCAGGTCGTGGATGGGCCGCGAATATTCAATTGCACCATCGTGCATCCGATGCCTTTGCTGAGTTTTTCCATCGCACGGATACCTTCACGCTTGGTGTCTGTAATGGTTGTCAGATGCTATCGAGCTTACATGATTTAATCCCAGGTGCAGAGCATTGGCCACGCTTCTTCCGCAACACATCGGAACAGTTCGAGGCGCGTCTTTCTTTAGTGAAAGTCGAGGAAAGTAAATCCGTGTTGTTGCAAGGTATGGCAGGTTCGATGATGCCGATTGCAGTTGCGCATGGTGAAGGTCGCGTAGTCTGGCGTAACGAATCGGATGCTGCACTAGCACAAGCAGCGATGCGTTTTGTTGATGCAACAGGTGCAGCAACTGAAACCTATCCGCTTAACCCCAATGGTTCAGCACAAGGCTTAACAGGGTTTACCAGCACAGATGGTCGTGCCACCATTATGATGCCACACCCTGAGCGAGTGTTCCGTCGAGATCAGTTCTCGTGGCATCCTGACGATTGGAATGAAGAAGGTGCTTGGATGCGCTTGTTCCAAAATGCACGAGCTTGGGTTAAGTAATAAAAAAAGCTAGTGCTTACCCAAATTTGTTTAATTTGCAGATTGGTTAGGCACAGCATATCATCAAACGTTCATATAGTTTTTTACCTTTAGGAGAGTCTTCACAATGGCAATGAATCGTCGTGAGTTTCTACACGTAATGGGCATGGCTGCAGCCGCAGGTATGTTACCGAATATGGCTCGTGCTGATAAAAAAGCAGATCTTTATAATATGCCAAAGTTTGGTCAAGTGCGTATCATGCACATTACCGACACTCACGCACAGCTTAAGCCCATTTATTTCCGTGAGCCTAACGTGAACCTCGGTATGGGCGCTGCTTTTGCGAAGTTGCCGCATATCGTTGGTGAAAAAATGTTGAAAGAACTTAAAATTAAACCTGGTTCAATCGAAGCACATGCCTTTACCTATTTAGATTTTACGAATGCAGCTAAACAGTTTGGTAAAGTCGGTGGTTTTGCACACATCAAAACATTGCTAGATAGCTTACGTGAGCAGGCTGGTGGCAAACAAAACACCATCACGATTGATGGTGGTGATACATGGCACGGTTCTGCTACTGCTTTGTGGACACGTGGCGCTGACATGGTTGAAGCCTGTAACATTCTGGGTGTTGATGTGATGACAGCGCACTGGGAATTTACCTACGCGCAAGAGGAAGTATTCCGTAATCTGTCTAAATTTAAAGGTCAAATGGTCGCACAAAATATTTTAGTGCGTGAAGACTCATTATTCGGTGATGATTACAAAGCGTTAACAGCTAAATATAACGGTATTGGTTTGCATAGTGAAGAAACGCGTCATGCGTTCGCGCCCTATAAAATTCAAAATGTTGGTGGTCATAAGGTTGCTGTTATCGGTCAGGCTTTCCCTCGTTTAGCTAACGCTAACCCACGCGCTAACTTCCCAGATTTGACATTTGGTGTTCAAGAAGAAGAAATGCAAGCGACGGTTGATCATATCCGTTCGAAAGAAAAGCCAGCTGCAGTGATCGTGATTTCTCATAACGGTATGGACGTTGATATCAAGATGGCAAGCCGTGTGACGGGTATTGATGCAATCTTCGGTGGCCACACACACGATGGTATGCCAGTTCCTGTCAAAGTTAAGAACAAGTCAGGCACAACGCTCGTAACTAACGGTGGTTCTAATGGTAAGTTTGTTGGCGTCATGGACTTAGACATCAAAGCTGGTAAGGTTGCTGGTGTTCAGTACAAGTTATTGCCAGTATTCTCTAACATTCTTCCAGCTGATAAAGAGATGGATACTTACATCAACACCATGCGTCAAACTAAGTATGACGAAAAAGTGATAGAAGGTCGTCGTCCTGATAATGCGTTCAATAAAGATCGCGTTGGTAAGTCTTACGAGTCTATCCTGAATGAAGTGTGTGGTGTTGCAGGTGAAACGCTGTACCGTCGTGGTAACTTCATGGGTACATGGGATCAGGTCATGGTTAACGCACTGCGCGAAGAGCATGATACACAAATCGCCTTGTCTGCTGGTGTGCGTTGGGGAACCTCTGTGCTCGCAGGTGATAACATCACTTACGAAAACATTATGGACGAAACCTCAATGACTTATGGTGAAACTTACCGTAATGAAATGACAGGTACTCAACTAAAAGAAATGATGGAAGGTGTTGCCGATAACTTGTTCGTAGAAGATCCATATTTACAGTCAGGTGGTGACATGGTTCGTATCGGTGGTTTAACCTACGAAATCGACCCAACAGCTAAGTTAGGTAGCCGTATTTCTAATATCGCATTAGATAATGGTACGGTAATCGAAGCGAATAAGACTTACACAGTTGCAGGTTGGGCGCAGGTTGATTCTGTTGGTTCTGGTCGTTTGATGCATGATGTGGTTGCGGATTATGTTCGTAAGCACAAAGAAATCAAGTTAGACAAAGTTAACCACCCACGCTTGAAAGGTGTGAAAAATAACCCAGGCGTAGAGAACTACGCTTCTCCTTTACTTTAATAACTGTTTCGTTATTAAATAAGCGAAAAGCCCAACGCAAGTTGGGCTTTTTTGTTGTCTTTTTTCGCATATAATAAACCTATAAGTCACATACTCACGTTAGGAGAATCTCTTGGTTCGTACACGCTTTGCCCCCAGTCCGACGGGTTATTTACATATTGGTGGTGTTCGTACAGCACTGTTTTCTTGGTTGTATGCGCGTAAACATGGCGGTCAGTTTATTCTTCGTATTGAAGATACCGACTTAGAACGCTCAACACCAGAGTCTGTCGACGCCATTTTGCAAGGTATGGCTTGGTTGGATTTGGATTTTGACGAAGGTCCTTTCTATCAAACCCAACGCTTTGATCGTTACAACGAAATCATTGAACAATGGTTAGCGGAGGGTAAAGCTTACTATTGTTATGCGTCACAGCAAGAGCTTGATGACATGCGTGAAGGTCAAATGGTACGCAAAGAAAAGCCGCGTTACGATGGTCGTTACCGTGACTTTACAGGGTCACCGCCAGAAGGCGTTACCCCCGTTGTCCGTTTTAAGAATCCGTTAGATGGCGCAGTGGTGATTAAGGACTTAATTAAGGGAGAAGTGGTTGTTCAAAATAGCGAATTAGATGATCTCATTATTCGTCGCTCGGATGGTTCGCCAACTTACAACTTTACGGTTGTGGTTGATGACTGGGAAATGAAAATTACGCATGTTATTCGTGGTGATGATCACCTCAATAATACACCCCGCCAGATTAACATGTTACGTGCGTTAGGGGTTGAGCCACCTATTTACGCTCATTTACCGATGGTATTGGGCGAAGATGGTCAGCGTTTATCTAAACGTCATGGCGCAGTGAGTGTGTTGCAATACAAAGAAGCGGGCTATTTACCCGATGGCCTATTGAACTATTTAGCGCGATTGGGCTGGTCTCATGGCGATCAAGAAATTTTTAGCCGTGATGAGTTGATTCAGTATTTTGACTTGAATCATATCAATGGTGCACCAGGTAAATTTGACGCAGATAAGTGCTTGTGGACGAACCAGCAGCATTTGCAAATGCAGGGTGGTTTGCAGTTAGCGCGCCATGTTGCACCTCACTTGGCTGCAGTTGGTCTTGATATTGATCAAGGTGCTGAATTGGCGGCTGTTTGCGAGTTATTGAAAGAGCGTGCTAAAACGGTTGCTGATATTGCCATGCAGGCGCATTGTTTTTATCAAGATCCTACAAGTTATGATGAGGACACGCGCGCTAAACACTGGACAACTGCGAGTGCTAAGCTTGTGTTACAGTCTTTATTGCAATCATTGGAAGGCTTGTCTGATTGGTCGGCAACGAGCATTCATGATGTGATGCTTATTGCTGGCAAAGATAATGGCGTTAAGATGGGGCAGGTGGGTATGCCGTTTCGTTTGGCGTTGACTGGCTCTGGGCAGTCGCCAGCGATCGATCAAGTTGCAATGTTGTTGGGTAAAGAAACCGTGCTGCGTCGTTTGGCATTAGCGATTGCAACCTTGTAACTCGATGAAAAGTCTAAAGACTTTGCTTTGTTTGTTTTTAGGCTTTTTAAGTTTGTTTTTTGCTGAAGGAAAGGGCTTTAATTAATGAGTTACATGCTATTTTCAGCACCCCCTTCCTTCAGGCTTCCTATCCATTGGGTTTTTAGATCTGTCATCGATTTATTATTTGTTTTTATGGCTTGTTGTGCTTGACAAGCCAAGTTTCTATGCTTATAATTATCGAATCTTAGGGGCTATAGCTCAATTGGTAGAGCGCTTGCATGGCATGCAAGAGGTCAGCGGTTCGATTCCGCTTAGCTCCACCAAGAGTGCCTAAGATAAAAATCAGTTGAACTGCCACAAGCAATTGAATTGATTCATACCATGTCCCCATCGTCTAGAGGCCTAGGACATCGCCCTTTCACGGCGGTAACCGGGGTTCGACTCCCCGTGGGGACGCCATAAAATGCGGGATTAGCTCAGTTGGTAGAGCATAACCTTGCCAAGGTTAGGGTCGAGAGTTCGAGTCTCTTATCCCGCTCCAATTACTTTACCAAAGTAATAAAAGACTTCTTATCCAGAAGTAAGTATGTAAAAATATTAAACCTAGTTTAATAGTCAATTTGTCCCCATCGTCTAGAGGCCTAGGACATCGCCCTTTCACGGCGGTAACCGGGGTTCGACTCCCCGTGGGGACGCCATAAAATGCGGGATTAGCTCAGTTGGTAGAGCATAACCTTGCCAAGGTTAGGGTCGAGAGTTCGAGTCTCTTATCCCGCTCCATAATTTCATCAGTTATGGTTTAGCATTTTAAGTCTTATTCTATTTCTCTTCGTATTTACTATCCTATCTGTTCATATCCTGTTGGTTTATTGGTTATTCTGTTAAAATAACAAGCATAACTTATTTACTCGGCTATTCTTATTTATGCGCATTCTCCTTGTTAAAACCTCATCGCTTGGCGATATCATTCATACCTTTCCTGCATTAACTGATGCATTAAAAAACAATCCTGATATTCGCTTTGATTGGGTGGTTGAAGAAGGCTTTGCCGATTTACCCGCTTTGCATCCTGCTGTTGATAAAGTCTTTGCCTTGCCATGGCGTCGTTTGCGTAAAACATTGTGGTTACCTGCTACGTGGCGTGAGTTGCGCAATTTTGTCCGTTCATTGCAAATTGAAAAATATGATTATGTTATTGATGCACAAGGGCTATTAAAAAGTGCGATTTGGACAAAGTTTATCAAGGCTCCTGTACATGGTTTATCGTCTGCGAGTGCGAGAGAGCCTTTAGCTGCTCACTTTTATGATGTGAAACATGATGTTAGCTGGGGTCAACATGCGATTATTCGTGTGCGTCAGTTATTTGCGCAGGCATTGGGTTATGAACTTCCGAATACTGATGACACCGATTTTGGTATTACGCCGCGCCTGCGCGTATTACCCGATGCGGATGCGCGGCCATATTGGGTGTTTGCTCATGGGACCACGTGGGAAAGTAAGCATTGGCCAGAGGCCTATTGGCAACAGCTTATTTTATTCGCAGCACAGCATAAAAAACGGGTTTTACTGCCGTGGGGCAATGAGACTGAGCGTGCACGCGCGGTACGTTTGGCGCGATTAACCCAGCATGTGCAGGTGTTGCCTGAGTTGTCGCTGAAAGCCTTAACGCGTGTTCTGGTTGATGCTGAGTTAGTTGTTGGTGTTGATACGGGGCTGACACACTTGGCAGCTGCGTTGCATCGTCCTGTTGTTGCTTTATATGGTTCGACCGAGCCAGGATTAACAGGTGTTGTCGGACCACAAGCAGTGGTGTTACAAGCTAAGTTTCCTTGCGCGCCCTGTTTGCGAGAGCAATGCATCGAACTAACTGAAGAACAGCTGTTACCGCCTTGTTATGTTAAGGATTTGTCACCTGAACGTGTACAGCATGAAATCGAAAAACTGTTAGCAGCTCATGAATAGAAAACCGCTAAAAAGAGCATTTTGCTCGTTTTAGGTTTTTCAAGTTTCTTTTTTTGCTGATGGAAGGGGTTAATCAATGGATTACATTCAATTTTTAATAAACTCCTTCTTCCAGACCTCCTACCCGTTGAGTTTTTAGATATGCCCAATAGTTCTGTCATGGTGGACTTTTCCACGTTAGTCTCTGTTTTTGGTTTTAGGGGCGATTGGGATGCGAGTTTAGGTGCCCGTCAACGTTATGCGACGGATGCGTCTGTCTATGAGCAATTGCCTTTAGCTGTCGTATTTCCAAAAGACGCTGCAGATGTTCAGGCAGTTGTGCGTTTTTGTCAGGAAAACAACGTTTCCTTAACAGCACGTGGTGCGGGAACCTCTTTGGCGGGTCAGGCGATTGGTGATGGACTTGTCATGGATATGACACGCTATTTAACCTGTATTGTCGACATTGATCTTGAGCAACACACAGTGACTGTCGAGCCTGGTGTGGTCTTGGATGACTTAAACCGTCAGTTAAAAGTGCATGGTCTATGGTTGGCTTTAGATACCTCGACGGCGAATCGTTGCGTGATTGGCGGTGTGGTGGGCAATAATTCCTGTGGTGCTTACTCTGTTGCTTTTGGTACGCCGCGCGATCAAATTGTTAGCCTAAAAGCCATATTGGCGGATGGCAGTGCGGTTGAGTTTCATGCGTTATCGACGTGCAGTTGGCAAGAAAAATCCGAATTATCGACGCTAGAAGGAAATATTTATCAAACAGTTGATAGTGTGTTAGCGCAACATGCTCAAGAGGTCATTGCCGCTTTTCCTGACGAAACGATTATCCGCCGTAACACGGGGTACGCGCTCGACGTGTTAGCCAAACAAGGGCGATGGTCGGGCGGTGCAGGTGCGAATTGTGCGCAGTTACTGTGTGGCTCAGAGGGAACCTTGGCGATTGTGACGCAAGCAACCTTTAAGGTGTCGCCTTTGCCAAAATATCGGGCGTTATTGGTGCTGCATTTTGATGATGTCTTTGCCGCTTTAGATGCAACCCCCGCATTATTGACGACAAGTGCCGTTGCTGTTGAATTGATCGATGCCCCAACCTTATCAGGCACGAAAGGTCACGCAGGGTTCGAGAAATATCGTTTTTGGTTGCAAGGTGAACCTGAAGCCGTGCAGGTGGTGGAGTATTTTGCTGAATCTCTATCCGAACTAGAAAGTAAATTGCATCAAGGGCAAACAGTAGCGGAAAGCCTAACAGGACACTATGCGAGCCGTGTTGTGCAGGGTAGCGATATGGCTGCTGTGTGGGAAGTGCGCAAGGCGGGGCTTGGCTTATTAATGGGTAAAATCGGACGCAAAAAAGCAGTTGCTGTTATTGAGGATGCGGCTGTTCCTGTGCGCCATCTCAGTCATTTTATGCGCGATATTCGTGCGTTGATGGCGGAGTTGTCCGTCAATTGTATTTATTATGGTCATGCTTCGGTCGGGCTGATTCACTTACGTCCAGAATTGGATTTATCTGATGCAACGGATAAAGCCTTATTTGTGGAAATTGCTACGCGCGTGTCTGTCTTGGTGAAGCATTACAAAGGGGCTTTGTCTGGCGAGCATGGCGATGGTCGCTTACGCGCACCATTTTTACGTGAGCAACTTGGCGATGATGTTTACGGTTATTTATGGCAGATTAAAAATGCCTTTGATGTGAATCATATTCTCAACCCCAATAAAATCTTAACGACCTTAGCCATTGATGATGATTGGCGACAACCGATTAGCAATCAAGCTCTCACAACAGGAATGGAGTGGTCGGCAGAATTGGGCTTTGCCAAAAGCGTCGAGAAGTGCAATGGTGCGGGGGCATGTCGTAAAACGACGGGTGCCATGTGTCCGAGCTTTCAGGTAACGCAAGAGGACGCTTATTCGACGCGTGGTCGCGCTAATTTATTGCGTTTTGCTTTGCAATCGCCCGATCCCGTTGCGGCAATGGCACAAGATGACTTACAAGACGCACTTGATTTGTGTTTAGGGTGCAAAGCCTGTAAAAGTGAATGTCCAGCGGGTGTCGATATGACGCGCTTAAAATCCGAAGTGCTGTATCAAGTGCATGGTGGGGATACTAAGACGGTTAAGCGCTATCTGTATCGTCATTATGCCAAGGTGTTGCCGTGGTTAAATCGCTTACGCGTACTTGTGCCTTGGCTGAATCTCTTAGCCGAGCTACGCAAGCTGCCTGTTGCCGATGCAGGCGACTTAAAAGCGTGGTGGCGGTCAATAGGACAGGGTGATAATCCTGCTAAGGGTCAAATAGTGGTTGTTTGGGTCGATGTCTTTAGCCGCTGGTTGCATCCGTTGCAAGGACAGGCGACCATTCAGGTGTTACAAAAATTGGGTTATTGCGTTCATCCTATTTGGGTGTCTGATTCGCCGCGTTTATTAATTAGTCAGGGTTTTTTAGCGCAAGCCAGAAGTTGTTTACTCGCCGCGCTTAATCAATTGCCACAAGAGGCGGTTTGGGGCTTGGTTGGCATTGAGCCATCCGAGTTGCTGGTATTGCGTGATGATGGCTTGGCGTTATTAACGTTTGAGCAACAGCAGCCGATAATGGCTTTATCTGGACGGAGTTGGTTGTTTGAAGAGGCTATGTTGGCGTTTGCCAATGAGCACCCTTCGTATGAATGGCAAAAAATTGAGCAACCAGTGACGGTTCATGTTCATTGTCATCAAAAATCTTTAGTTGGTGTTGAAAGCACCAAGCAAGCGTTATCGTTATTGGGTGTATCGGCAAGCATTGTCGATGCGGGATGCTGTGGTATGGCAGGTAGTTTTGGTTATGAACAGCCAACGCTATCGGTCAAAATTGCCAATCAAGGCATTATTCCTGCGCTTAATGCGATGCCAGAAAATGCGCTGTTGGTAACATCGGGTACAAGCTGTCAGCAACAGGTATCTGATTTAAGGAATAAAAACGGCATTCATATCGCACAGGTTTTTTGCGATTCATTGTTGAGTTGACTGAAAAAAGGGCTGAAAATCAGCCCTTTTCAATACAAGTCAGAAAAAACGAGCGAAGCGTCGTTTTTAGAGGATTCCTCTTATTCTGAACGCTCAGTCACTTCTAACAAGTGGTAGCCAAACTGTGTTTTAACAGGACCTTGAACCACGCCAACAGGTGCACTGAATACGACTTTATCAAACTCAGGAACCATCGCACCTGGACGGAATGAACCTAACTCACCACCATTACGACCCGATGGGCAGGTTGAGTGTTCTTGTGCCATAAAGCCAAAGTCATCACCAGCTTCGATTTGTGCTTTGATTTCATTACACTTTGCTTCTGAGTCTACTAAAATGTGACGTGCGCTGGCCATTTTTGCCATTTGATTGCTCCAAAAAGATACGAAAAACGAGCATTATAAACGAATAACGCTAACTTCGCTCAGTTGAGATAAAGGGTTCGACCGCGAAAGTTTGTGGATGAAAAAGATGTAGGCTGGCGTTATCGACGGGGTAGGTGAGCCATTGATCAGCGGTTGTTTGTCCTGCCATTAAGCGTAGGGCACGAATAACGCCTGCATGAGTTACCACCAGTAAGCGCTGATAGTCTTGTTGCCAAGTGATGATGTTTTCGACGCCTTGTTGCAGACGTGCGCTAAATGCGGCAAAAGATTCGGCGTTGGGCGGTGTGAATTGGTTAATGTCCGTCCACAGCGCTTCTAAGTCTTGTGGATTGGTTTGCCACAATTGAGCGATGCTAACACCTTCCCAATCACCAAAATGATATTCACGAATAGGTGGTAAAACAAAAACAGGGCAGTGACATTGCTCGCCTAACTGCTGAGCAAACTGATGGCAGCGCGCTAATGGTGATGTCACAATCGCATCTATGCTCAGCGCTTCACAGGCTTGGTGCATGGCTTGCAAGCCGCCATCGGTGAGTCGACTGTCGGTACTGCCGTAAAAGCCATCATTATGTTCGGTTTTACCGTGGCGTAATAAGATAATCATGGGCACCTCTAAAAACCCAGTGGGTAGGAAGTCTGAAGGAATGGGTTGCTAAAAATAGCATGTAACGAATTGATAAGCCCCTTTCCTTCAGCTAAAAAATAAACTTGGAAAGTCTAAAAACGAGCGAAGTAAAGTTGTTAGAGGTTTCCATGATCATGAAACACCTGCGAGTAAAGCATAAACGGCTCCTGTACCACCATCGGCAGGTAAGGCAGAACTAAAGGCTAAAATGCGTGGTTGATTACGCAACCACCAATTAACAAAGTTTTTGAGCACGGGGTCATCGGTAGTACTACCCAATCCTTTGCCATGAATAATTAGCGCATAACGCGGACTTTTATGACGACATCTTAATAGCCATTGTGTCAATCGCTCTTCTGCTTTAGCCTCGGTTAGTCCATGCAAGTCGATGACGCAGGGTGTTGAAAAGTCGCCGCGTCGCAAGCGTGTTAGTTGTTTAGCCGTTACCGAGTTGTGTTGAAAAGATACGGTGCAGTGGGCTCGCACGCGATCAGCGCTATTAAGTTGCTCCCAAGGGGCAAGGTTGATATCTTGTGTACTAGCCGATTTGTGACGATTTGCCTTGTGACGCATAAAGAGGGTTGGTTTGACAATTGGGGCACGATTGATGCCCGTTAAGCGTTTCACGCCCTGCATGGCTTGTTGAAAGTTGGTATCTACTTTTTCTGACATCTTGTTCATGAGTTGAGGCATCTCTAAAAAACAAACTGGGTAGTTCTAAAAACAAGCAATGCAAAGTTTTTAGAGGCTCCCTATCGGGTATAATGTGCGTTATTTTTATAAGTGGAGTGCTTCTGTGCACATACTGTTATCCAATGACGATGGTTATCTTGCTCTTGGTTTGCGCACATTATACCAGAGTCTGAAAGCGCACCCTGAAGTGGCTAAGGTTACGGTGGTTGCACCCGAGCGTAACCGTTCTGCTGCGTCTAATTCTCTGACGCTACAAAATCCGTTGCGGGTTCATAAGGATCAAGTTGAAGACGATATCTTTTTTGTTACTGGAACGCCAACGGATTGTGTCCATTTAGCCTTAACGGGCTTAATTGAAACCCCGATTGATCTGGTGATTTCGGGTATCAATGAAGGTGCGAATATGGGTGATGACGTTATCTATTCAGGTACGGTTGCTGCCGCGATGGAAGGTCGTTTTATGGGCTATCCAGCCATTTCTGTTTCGCTTAATGGCGATACTCATTACGATACTGCTGCCCAAGTTATTTTAGACCTGTTGGTAAGATTGAATAAAATGCCGCTACCGAAGGACACTTTATTGAATGTCAATGTTCCCGATGTGCCCTACGATCAGTTGCAAGGACGTGAAGTGACGCGTTTGGGATCTCGCCATCGTGCAGAGTCGATGGAGAAAATGAAGGATCCTCGCGGTAAAACGATTTATTGGATTGGTCCTGCGGGTGCGAGTGCCGATGCTGGTGAGGGAACGGATTTTCATGCTATCTCGAACAATAAGGTTGCCATGACGCCCATTTCTGTTGACTTGACCCATTATGCACAAAGAGCAGAGATTCAAAACTGGTTAGTGTCGACTCATTAAATGCGTACTAAGGTTGTTTATCCGAATACGGCTTTCGAGCGTTTGCAAGGCATTGGGCTAACGTCGCAACGCATGCGAGATCGGATGGTTGCACGGCAAATCGAGGCGGGACTGGAAGATCAGCGGGTGATTACGGCTATGCGGGCAACGCCACGGCATTGTTTTGTTGATGAAGCCCTAGCATCGCGCGCTTACGAAGACACAGCACTACCCATTGGTTTTGGGCAAACGATTTCTCAACCTGCAGTAGTTGCCACCATGACCCAAGCGTTGTTGCTGCGTCAGCCTAAAAAAGTGCTCGAAATTGGTACAGGATCGGGTTATCAAACAGCCATCTTGGCGCAGTTGGTGCCTCATTTGTGGACGACAGAGCGAATTTGTGAATTGCAACAACGTGCTAAGCTCATTTTAACAGCGCTAAACTTAAGTAATATTCATTATCGTTGTGAGCCAACTGAGTTGGGATGGGCGAAAGCGGGTAAGTATGATGCGATTTTATCTGCGGCTGCGCCCGAAGTTGTTCCCGAATCCTTGATTTCGCAATTAGCGATGGGAGGACGATTGATTATGCCCATTGGTGGAACATCGCAAGAGTTAATTGTGATTGATAAAACGCCCAAGGGGTTGTTGCGACACTCGCTGGGTGATGTGTTGTTTGTTCCGCTTATTGAACAGGATTGTATGTGAATTTATTTTCTGGGTTATTAAAAGCAACGATGAATTGGGCAGAGAAGCCTAATGCTAAGTATTATTTGGGTGGTGTCAGTTGTACCGAGTCGGCATTTTTTCCGATTCCTCCTGATGTCTTGTTAATTCCGATGACCTTGGCGCGTCCTGACGATGCGTGGCGTTTGGCTTGGCTAACGACTTGGACGGCTGTTGTGGGTAGTTTGCTGGGTTATCTGATTGGTTACTTAGCCATTGATTTATTGCTGCCTTATTTTGAACAGTGGGGTTATCAAGAAACTTACTTAAAAGCAAAAGATTTCTTTGCAGAGTATGGTATCTGGGCAGTATTGATTGGTTCATTTACCCCCATTCCGTTTAAGCTGTTTACCATTACTGCTGGGGCAATGGATATGGCTTTATTGCCATTTATTGTCATTGCGTTTATTGGACGAGCAAAACGCTTTTATTTGGTCGCAGCGATTATGAAATATGGTGGTGTGCGTGCTTTGCCCATTATGGAAAAGTATTCGGATGCTTTAGGGTGGACGTTTGTTGCCTTAAGCGTAGTTGGTGTGGTTGTTTGGCAAATCATGAAAACAACAAATTGATTTTAAATGGTTAAAGAAAAAATATAACATGAAAATAAGCGTGATGCGGGTTACTGTTTGGTCGGTTGTAGGGTGTGCGGTATTGTTAGCGGGTTGTCAGCAAGTAAGGGTGGATCGATGGGTTGAAGTGCCATGTCAGCCACATGGTTTTTATATTGCCCCTAAAGGACAAACCTTGGATGATGTGGCATCAACTTGTCAGGTGGATAAGCGTGTGCTTCACAAGCACAATGCTTGGTTGATAACACAACAGCCTTTTGCAGACAACACTGTGGTGTGGTTAAGGCGCAACCCAATGCTTGGCGCTGCTGAAGATGATACGTTACAAGTAGAAACAATCGATATGAGTGCTCAATCTGGTTTGTCGGCAGAGAAGCTTGAACCCTTAGGCTTGCCAACTAGAGCAGTACCAGCCAAACGGGGCGTTCTTCCGTCGTCAGCACATTAAAAGTGCGAATGGCGGCATCACGATGCATTTGTTCAATACCCATGCCAAGTTGATGCATCTGTGCTTGCAGCTTTAGCCAGTTTGTGTCCCATTTTGGTTCGCTTTCGTAGCCAATAATAATCAGATCGGCTTGATATTGCTTTTGCAGGGATTGCATATCGTCAATGTGAATGGCATCGTTCGTCATTTGCCAATTGTCGACAATCGCACGCGGTGCAATTGCACAAGGAAAGCTATGCCAATTGGCATTAACTAACACTTTGTTCGACTCTGTATTGCGAATGCGGTTGCGAGAGACATCCTGATATTCAACAAATTTCATTTTAATGATCCAAAAAGTAAGGGCGTGATTCTATCACGCCCTTACATCATAGAGAATCTATAAAAACCTCGCTTCGCTCGTTTTTAGAGGTTTTCTTGACTCAGTTTGCCATGCCAGACATTGGCATCATGCCCTTAACGGGTAGGCTGAGTGCTTTTTCACTGCCATCTTCATATTTGATGGTGACAGATACAGGAACGTCCTTTTTGAGTTCTTGCGTGAGACCAATCAACATAATATGCAAGCCACCGGGTTTAAGCAGTGCGTCACCACCCGCTGGGATATTGATATTGGGCACTTGACGCATTTTCATCATGCCGTTTTCGTGCGTATGAGTGTGCAATTCAACGGTTTTAGCGGCTGGACTGCTGGCGCTAATGATTTTATGGTCATCCATATCCTCATTGTGTAGGGTCATGAAAGCCGCTGAAACCATTTGACCCGGTGGAACCTCACGTACATAGCCGTCGCTAACAAGAACCTTGTCTGTGACGGCAGCAAACGCAGATAAACTAGAAGTCAGTAGCAGCGTTGTCAACATTGAGCGAATCATACGTCATATCCTTGAGTTATTTTAAAGTGAGTTGTGAACGAATAGCGGCCACAAACTCATCGCCTGTGGTCGCATGAGGTAACTGTTTAATCAGCTGACCTTGCTGGTTAATTAAATAAGTAAAAGCAGAGTGATCAACTGCATAGCCTAATGCGCCCTCGCCAATAGCCGCTTTTTGATAAACAGCACCGTAACGTTTTGCGATTTCTGCCGTTTGTTCTGGTGTGCCAACCAACCCCTTAAACGAGGGGTGAAAGTAGGGCAAGTAAGTATTTAGCTTCTCAATGGTGTCACGCTCTGGATCGACGGTAATCATCAGAACCTGAACTTTGGCACGCTCACCATCGGTCAGTTGACGCATCGCACTCGATAGGTTGCCTAAGTTAGTCGGGCAAATATCGGGGCAGGTGGTATAACCAAAATAAAGCAAAACAATGTTACCCGCATAGTCGTGTAGGCTGGTTTTTCCATTCTCGCCTTCTAGGGTAAAGTCACCACCCGTTGGAGCTTGACTGGTAACCAGTAATGCATGGCTTTGTGTGCTTTGCCAAGGTTGCCAAAACAGCAAAGCCACCCCAAGGGTGGCGATGGCTGTAACACTTAAAAAAAGGCGTTTATTCATTAAAATTTCGCTTGTACTTTTAACCACGCCGCGCGACCTGGTTCATACACGTTGTAGGTGTTACCAGAGTAGTTATCTACACGGGCAACGTGTTGGTAGTAAGCGTGATCGAACACGTTGTCTACGCCAGCCATGAGTTTAACAGACTTGTTGATTTTGTAGCTACCGTATAGATCAAGCACTGACCATGCGGGTGTTTTGCCTGAATCTAAACCACTTAGCGTATCAATATTATCTTGCTGTTGTTGGAAGCGGAAACGAGCACCTAAACCAATGTCATTGATTTGTTTGTTCATAGCAACATAACCAGACAAAGGGGGTGTTTGGGCAATGTTACGACCATCACTATCGTTATGGCTGTTAACGTAACTTAGCCCGCCCGCCAGAGTGGCAAAACTGAGGTTAGTGAAACCTTCTAGCTGCGCTCCGTATAGGGTTGCATTAACATTACGGTAGGTTGTTATGTTTGTATTGCGAACACCTGCATCACTAACGTATTTGTCACGCAAAATATAGTCTTGTACTGCGTCGTAAAATGCAGTGGCACGCCACCCGTAATTGTTTGTTTGTTTGTTTAACCCCGTATCTAACTGGATGTGTTTTTCAGGTGCTAGATTAGGATTGCCTACCCAGCCGCTACCGCCTGCACTACCTGCTGTTCCAGTGATGCTATTACCATTGGCAAAGAAGCGTTCTGTTTCATCTGCGGTGCGCATGGTGCGACTAACGCCGGTAAACCATGTTAAATCTTTAGATAAGTCTAACTCATAGCGAGCCAATGCACTGACATGATCTTCGTTAACTTTACCATCACCTGTGTAGCCATAAACACGGTTGTACATAGTAGCGGCAGCGATTGTATTTGGTGTACCAGTTTTCACGTTTGCATTAATCAAATCCGCTTGTGTATTTACTTTATCAAAACGAACACCCGCTTTAATACGACTGTCGGTTGTTAATTTGTGTAAAGCTTCAGCAAAAACACCGATACGGTCAGTGCTAACATCTGGCCAGTTGTATGAAACAATATTGTTGTTAGCAACTCGAACTAAATCTGCTTTTCTATTTACATTTTGTAAATTCAAGCCATAATCAATCTCTGTTGTATCAGATAGTTTACTTGTTAATGCAAGCTTTCCTGATAGCGTATTAGAGTTCGTTGGGGATTTCATGCTATTCGCTGGATTTGCAATTAATCTTAATGAATAGTTGTCCATCAAATGTTGATCTGCAGCATAAGAAAGATCAGCTTTAATGCCATCGACAAAACCAACTTTATTGGTGCTACGATACTTCATACGCAAAATATTCATTTCATCGTAGGGTGCATCCATGCTAGAGCCTTGGAATAGGGCATTATGCGTCACGATTTTTTCAGCGCTTAATTCAATACGTTCGCCAGCTTTTGGTGTTACGCCTGCAATGACGCCATTATGTTCCGTGCTAAAGCTCGTGTTAACCGTGTTACCGTTACCATCCTTGTATTTACCGCCATCTTTGTTGACAGAAAATGCACGAATGTAGCCTTGCTCTCCACGATGTGATACTTCCGCAGTTGCAGACTGTTTGAGTCCGTTATTACCTACGCCTGCTTCAAGACGACCATGCGTGCCCATTTCTGGCAAGCCACGTTCGAATAAAATTGTACCGCCTGTACCACCTGTGCCATATTGCAAGGTTTCAACGCCTTGAATCACGCGAACACTGTCATAGGTTTCGATATTTGCGAAAGACGTTGGCGGATCCATACGGTTAGGGCAACCACCATGTAGGTAAGCGTCATCTAAAATAACATTGAGCTGAGTTTGGCTTTGACCATGAATGCTAGGGTCGATACCATGACCACCCATACGAGAGCCATCAACACCCAATGTATTGCGTAAAATGTCGCCGCCTTCTTGCTTGCCAGTATTTTTTAAACTGTCACTATCTATTTTGATATCGCTTATTAGTGGGTATGTATCACTACTGACTGTTAACTCTGATAGATTTTCTGCCGCCATTACATTGGCGTTGGCTAATAAAAAACCAATCGCTAAGTACAAGCTTTTTTGACGCAAAGGATTCATCGATGACTCCAAATAACATAATAATAAGTGAATTGTATAGGGTGTTGCGCTGTTTGAACATGCGACATTTTGTCGCACCCTGTCGTTTTAATGGGTTAGCTATGAAGTATCTCATCTGCTAAACTAGATACAGTTACTTTATTCAGGGAGTGGTCATGCCACAACGCTTGTTAAAAATGGTGCTACGTGCTCCTGTTTACGATGTCGCTCAAGAAACCCCGTTAACCGATGCGTTGCGTTTGTCGGCTAAGGTTCATAATCGTGTGTGGCTTAAGCGTGAGGATTTACAGCCTGTGTTTTCGTTTAAGTTGCGCGGTGCTTATAATCGTATGTTGCATTTAACGCAAGCAGAGCGCGACAAAGGCGTGATTGCGGCTTCTGCTGGTAATCACGCGCAAGGTGTTGCCTTGGCAGCGGGTCGATTAGGCGTGGTCGCGACGATTGTGATGCCACAAACGACACCACCGATTAAGGTCGATGCTGTGCGCCGTCTAGGTGGCAAAGTGGTTTTATTTGGCGACAGTTATGATCAGGCTGCTACTCATGCTAAAACACTAGTGGACGAAACAGGTGCAACCTTTGTTCATCCTTACGATGATTGGGAGGTGATCGCAGGTCAGGGAACAGTTGCTTTGGAGTTGCTACGACAACATCCCAAGCCAGCAAAAGCGATTTTTGTTCCTGTTGGTGGCGGTGGATTAATTGCGGGTATCGCGGCCGTTATTAAAGCGATTGCGCCTGAAACCTTAGTGATCGGTGTCGAGCCAGATGATGCAGCTTGTTTAACCGCTGCTTTAGCCGCAGGTGAGCGCGTAACCTTGCCTAGTGTCGGTATTTTTGCCGATGGCGTTGCCGTTGCCCAAGTCGGTGAGCGTCCTTTTCAAGTTGCCCAGCATTACGTCGATGCGATGGTAACGGTTTCTGTCGATGAGATGTGTGCAGCGATTAAAGATGTGT
The DNA here is from genome assembly GCA_964606405.1 of uncultured Francisella sp. GTDB lineage: Bacteria > Pseudomonadota > Gammaproteobacteria > Thiomicrospirales > Thiomicrospiraceae. Next base: position 8,934 of record CAZSGH010000019.1, on the reverse strand, counting down.
TTGAAGATACGCGTTCGATTGCTGAAGCCGCAGGTGCATTATCTGTGGCTGGGCTTAAAAAGTATGCGGTACAGCAAGGTTGGCAAGACGAAGATTTGATCGCCATTGTCAGTGGTGCGAATATGAACTTCGATCGATTAAGCTACATTACTGAACGAACCGAGTTAGGCGAGGGGACAGAAGCCTTATTTGCGGTGACGATTCCTGAAAAACCGGGTAGTTTTTTACAATTTTGTCAGTTATTAGGCGACAGAAGGGCGATTACAGAGTTTAATTATCGCTATCGGGATGCAAAGTCGGCACAGGTGTTTGTGGGTATTCGTTTACAGCAGGGCTTAAAAGAAAAGGAAACAACCTTAGCAACTTTAGCCGATGCGGGCTTTTCTGCCGTTGACTTATCGAACAATGAAATGGCGAAGCAGCATTTGCGCCACTTGGTTGGCGGTGCGGGCGGAGGTGTTTTGCATGAGCAAGTTTATCGTTTTGAGTTTCCTGAGCGCCCAGGTGCTTTACTAAAGTTTTTATCCTCTATGTCGGCAGGATGGAATATTAGCTTATTTCACTATCGCAATCATGGTGCAGCTGAAGGAACGGTTTTGGCAGGGATTCAGGTGCCACCAGAAGAACTGGTTGAGTTTGAACGCTTTTTACAGAGCTTAGGTTATCCCTTTTCTGCTGAGTGCGATAATCCCGCATACCAGTTATTCTTGTCTTAAAAACCCATTAGGATCGGCTTATTTTCTGCTATAATGGAAAGAATTTGTATGCGTTTAACGGTAAAGTGGATTCATGGCTAAGTTTATTTTCGTAACGGGTGGTGTGGTTTCGTCCTTAGGTAAGGGCATTGCGGCGGCTTCTTTAGGGGCAGCGTTAGCGGCTCGTGGCTTAAAGATTACCATGCTTAAAATGGATCCTTATATCAACGTTGACCCTGGCACGATGAGTCCGATGCAACACGGTGAAGTTTTTGTTACCGACGATGGTGCAGAAACTGATCTCGATTTAGGTCACTACGAGCGTTTTATTGACCGTAAAATGGGGCGTAACAACAGCTTTTCAACGGGTCAGGTTTACGATAGTGTGATTCGTAAAGAACGCCGAGGTGATTACTTAGGTGGTACGGTTCAGGTTATTCCGCATATCACGGATGAGATCAAGCGTCGAATTTATTTGGCTGCGCAAGAAGTTGATGTGGCGATTGTCGAGGTGGGTGGCACTGTAGGTGACATCGAATCCTTGCCCTTTATGGAAGCCATTCGTCAGGTTGGTGTAGAGTTAGGGCGTGAAAATGCTTTGTTCGTCCATTTAACTTTGCTGCCTTATATCGCGACGGCTGGTGAATTGAAAACAAAGCCAACGCAGCATTCTGTACAGCAATTGCGTTCGATTGGTATTCAGCCTGACGTGCTTTTGTGTCGTTCTGACCGCCCCATTTCCGATAGCGATAAGCGTAAGATTGCCTTATTTACCAGTGTTAGTGAAAAAGCGGTCATTAACTCTCTGGATGCGCCCAGTATTTATGCTGTTCCTCGCATGTTACACGATCAAGGATTCGATGAAGTCGTTGTTAATCAACTGCGTCTTGATGTGCCGCCAGCCGACTTGTCCGATTGGGATGCGGTTGTTAAAGCGATTGAAAATCCTGCATATCGTGTTCGTATCGCCTTAGTGGGCAAGTATGTGGAACTGACTGAAGCCTATAAATCATTGAATGAAGCCTTATTGCATGCGGGCATTCATAGCAGCGCTAAGGTTGATATTACCTATATTGACTCAGAACGATTGGAAACCGAAGGACTTCATTTGCTCGAAGATCACGATGCGATTTTAGTTCCGGGTGGTTTTGGTGAGCGTGGTGTCGAAGGTAAGATTTTAGCGGTGCAATATGCACGCGAGCACAAAATTCCTTATTTAGGCATTTGTTTAGGTATGCAGGTTGCCGTCATCGAAGCAGCGCGTCATATGGCAGGACTAACTGAAGCACACAGTACCGAGTTCCGTCCACAATCACGTCATCCTGTGGTAGCGATGATTACTGAATGGGTTGATCCAGATGGTCAAGTACAAGCTCGTCATGAAAATGTTGATTTGGGCGGCACGATGCGTCTGGGCTCGCAAGCAGCGGTCCTTAATGATGGTAGTTTAGCGCAGGCGATTTATGGCAAAGCGATTGTGTTTGAACGTCATCGTCATCGTTATGAAGTCAACGATCATTATATTCCACGTTTGAACGAAGCAGGTTTGATTATTGGTGGACGTTCGGCTGAGGGTGGCTTGGTCGAAACGGTTGAATTGCCGAGTAGCGTTCATCCTTGGTTCTTCGCTTGCCAGTTCCATCCCGAATTTACATCGACACCACGTGCAGGTCATCCTTTATTTACGGCTTTTGTGAAAGCTGCGATTACTCAGTCGGGAGCGACCGTATGAAATTATGTGGATTTGATGTTGGTATCGACCAGCCATTCTTCTTAATTGCGGGTCCTTGTGTCATCGAAAATGAAGCCTTAGCGATGAATACCGCTGAGACGCTAAAGAAGATGACTGAAGAATTAGGCATTAACTTTATTTTTAAGTCATCTTTTGATAAAGCGAACCGTTCATCGACGGGTAGTTTTCGCGGTTTAGGCTTAACAGAAGGCTTACGTATTTTAGACAAGGTCAAGCGAGAAATTGGTGTGCCGATTTTAACCGATGTTCACGAGGATACGCCTTTTGATGAAGTCGCCCAAATCGTTGATGTGTTGCAAACACCCGCTTTTTTAGCGCGTCAGACCAACTTTATCCAAGCTGTTGCGCGTGCTGGGAAGCCTGTCAATGTCAAAAAAGGGCAGTTTATGGCACCTTGGGACATGGGTAATGTTGTTGATAAATGTCGAGAAGTGGGTAACGATCAGATTATGGTTTGTGAACGCGGTGTTTCTTTTGGTTATAACACCTTAGTATCCGATATGCGTTCGCTCGTCATTATGCGCAATACGGGTTGCCCTGTCGTTTACGATGCAACACATTCTGTACAGCAGCCTGGTGGTCAGGGCACAACATCGGGCGGACAGCGTGAATTTGTCGCGCCTTTGGCGCGAGCAGCGGTGGCAACAGGGGTTGCAGGGGTCTTTATGGAAACGCATCCAGACCCAGCTTGTGCCTTATCGGATGGTCCGAATATGTGGCCGCTAGGGCGATTAAAGCCAGTTTTAGAAGTGTTGCGTGATCTTGACGCACTGGTCAAGCAGGCAGGATTTATTGAACACGAATTAATGAAGCAATGCTAAGGCATTGCTTTTTTTACGATAAAATTTTAGATTAGGAGTTAAGTTAATGAGCAATATCCAACGTATTTGGGCGCGTGAAGTCATCGATTCTCGTGGTAATCCAACGGTAGAAGTTGATGTGACCTTAGCTGATGGTTCTTTTGGTCGTGCAGCGGTTCCTTCTGGTGCGTCTACAGGCAAGCGTGAAGCGTTAGAATTACGAGATAACGATAAAAATCGTTTTGGCGGCAAAGGTGTTTTGACAGCTGTTAACAACATCAATACTAAGATTTCCAATGCGTTAGTAGGTACTGACGGTACGAATCAAGCTGCTGTTGACGCGACAATGATCGCTTTAGATGGCGATGCGAACAAAGCAAACTTAGGCGCTAACGCGATTTTAGCAGTGTCTATGGCGGTTGCGCATGCTGCAGCAAAATCTAAAGGCGTTGCGTTATACGAGTACGTTAAAACCGATACCTTCCGTATGCCTGTACCGATGATGAACATCATCAATGGTGGTGCTCATGCGGATAACAGCGTTGATATGCAAGAGTTTATGATTGTGCCTGTTGGCGCGCCTTCATTCAAAGAAGCGATTCGTTATGGCGCGCAAGTATTTCATGCTTTAAAGAAAGTATTGCACGATAAGGGCTTAAATACTGCTGTGGGTGATGAAGGTGGTTTTGCACCAGACTTATCATCTAATGAAGAAGCGATTACGGTTATTTTGGAAGCGATCCAAGCAGCTGGTTTTGAAGCGGGCAAAGATATCATGATCGCTATCGATGCTGCTGCGAGCGAGTTCTATCATGATGGTAAATATGTGCTGACATCTGAAGGTCGCAGCATGACATCTTCTGAAATGATTGATTATTTTGAAGCTTGGGTTAACAAATATCCGATTATTTCAATTGAAGACGGCATGGCTGAAGAAGATTGGGACGGCTGGAAGCTGATGACAGAGCGTATGGGTACGCGCGTTCAGTTAGTGGGTGATGATTTATTTGTTACCAACAGCAAAATCTTGAAAGAAGGTATCGACAAGGGTATCGCTAACTCAATTTTGATTAAAGTAAACCAAATTGGTTCATTGACTGAAACCTTTGATGCGATTGCCATGGCAAAAGCTGCTGGCTACACTGCCGTTATGTCACACCGTTCGGGTGAAACAGAAGATACCACCATTGCTGATTTGGCGGTTGCAACGGGCGTTGGTCAGATCAAAACGGGTTCTATGTCGCGTTCTGACCGTGTTGCTAAGTACAACCAGTTGTTACGTATCGAAGAAGCTTTAGGTGCTGCGGCAACTTACCCAGGCTTGTCAGCTTTCGGTTCAGTTAAGCGTTAATCAAATGACATTAAAGGCGGCAGTAATGCCGCTAGGAACTTATAAAAACCTCGCTTCGCTTAGTTTTTATCGTCCCTAATTTATTTTCTAGCTGGTGGAAGGGCATTAAATCAAGTGGTTACATATCACTTAAATACAACCCTTCCCCCAGACCCCTATCCCAGTAGATTTTTGCAGCTTCTCTTCGTTTTTGCTTACCTGCTTTTGGTGATTTTTTAGTAATGAAAAAGCTTTTTATTGTCTTTGTGCTCATTCTGATGTGGTTGCAGTATCGACTCTGGTCGCCCGATGGGGGGATTAGTGAATGGTTGCGTCTGCAAAATGAGTTGGCATTAGCTCAGGCAAAAATAACCACGCTCGAAGCGCGTAACGAAGCGCTTAAAAATATCGTTATCGATTTACAAAGTCACACGGCTGCGATCGAAACGCAGGCGCGTGAAGTGCTTCACTTTATTTCGGCAAATGAAACCTTTTTTCGGGTGATTACGATTCCGAAAGAAGCGCCACCGAATTATCTGCCTAACTTACCGCGAACGCGTTTGTCGACACCAGAGGGTGAAGCAGCGAGTAGTGCGGCTGATGTGGCAGCGGAAGCACCACCTTAAAAACAAACCTATTACTGGGAAACTCTAAAAACAAGCATCGCGATGTTTTTAGAGTCTCAGAGTGTATTTTTTAGCTGGTGGAAGGGGATTAATGCTATTCGTCACAGCTAGCTTTCTGTAACCCCTTCCTCCAGACCGCCAACCCATTTGTTTTTAGCGCTGTTAATATCTTACTCACATGCTAAGATCATGGCTTGTAAGGTTACTTTTCCTCTAAAATGATTTTCGCCTAGCGTTACCACAAAACGGTGACTGTCTCCAGCACGGGGTGACGTTGGTGCATTAAACCACACCGCTTCCAAAGATTCATTGTTAACGTTTAAACTCAAGCGAAGATGCTGTCCATTTTTACCCATCGTTTTCGTTGTATTAACAGGTGCTTGAACAATAAAGCTCGGCTGGGCGAAGCCTTGTCCAAAAGGACTGAGTTTTTCGAGCTGGCTTAACCCATTTGGGCGCAGCAGCTCAAGGGGAAGTTCACCGTCATGGTAAATCATTGCTTCGGGCGCTTGGTTTGCGAAGTCGATTTCAATCAGTTGATTGAGCACCTGGCTAAAGGGTTCGAGATCGTCTCGCTTGGCTAAGGTCAGTCCTGCAGCGGCAGCATGACCGCCATATTTACTCATGAGTCCTGTTAGGGTTTGCGCCCGTTCGAGTAGATCACGAATGTCATATCCTAAAATGGAACGTGCTGAGCCTGTGATTTGCCCTTTATCGGTATCGGAAAAGACAATAGCAGGGCGACCTGTGCTCATGGCAATACGTCCTGCAGCCAATCCGACAACGCCATGACTGGCTTCGGGAACATGGCAAATAATAATGAAACGGTTTTCGTTTATTTGCTGTTGTGCCTGTTCTAAAGCAAGATTTTCACATAATGCTTGTTCGTCTTTGCGGTCATCATTATTCTGATTCATAATCACCCAGCTTTGTTGGGCGACACGCATATCATGTGTGGTTAGCCACTTTAGCGCGGTATGACCGTCGTCGCCCATGCGTGATAGGGCGTTAATGCGTGGCGATATTTGAAAGCCAATGGTGTCTTCGCGCATGGGGGCTTCTGAGCTGAGTTGTTCAGCGAGCAATTGCCATGCAGGGCGTTGTCGGCGGTTAATTAAGGCTAATCCTTGTTTGACCACAGCACGATTGATGGGGTCGGATAGATTGACCATATCGCCAACCGTGGCAATGGCAGCCAAGTCGAGTAACTGACGCACGTCATAATCACTTTTAAGCGCTCCGCGTAAAGCGGCAACCAGATTCCATGCTACCATCGCACCGCAAATAGGATGATGGTAGCCGTGTTCGACATCGGTACGATGCGGATTGATAAAGGCATCGGCTGTTTTGGGTGGTGTGGTAGCGCTGATATGATGATGGTCGGTAATAATGACCTTAATCTGGTGTCCGCGTGCCGCGGATTCTGCCTGCAAACGCTCAATTTGTTGACCGTCTGACGAGCCTAAATCTGCGGTAATGAGGTGGTCGGGCAGTGGATTTAGGGCGAGCAATTTGTCGCAAGCACCAGCGGAAAAGCCATAACCATCTTCGTGACGATTGGTGACCATAACGGTCACATTCGCTCCCAGTGCGCTCAAGCCTTCTTGTAAAATTGCCCCAGAACTAATGCCATCGGTATCATAATCGACGACGCAGACAATGCGTTTTTGTTGAGCAATTGCATCGATCAGCAAGCTGACTGCCTTGCTCATATCGGGAAGTTGATTAGGGTTGGTCAGTTTTGAAAGGGCTGCTTCGAGCAATTTGTCGGCTTCAGCAGTGCTGTTGAGTCGACGCGCGACAATGGCAGCCTGCCATGTGGGCATAGACTGAGCCGTTAAATGATCACTGACTTGATTGTTGATGGGGCGCTCAATAAATTTCATGATGAATGGTTGTCCGAAACGCCGGCTTGCGCGAAGGTTGCCATCTTGTTGTGAAGATCGCAAGCGAGTTTGATTATGCTTAATGCTGTTGCGGCACCACTGCCTTCTCCTAGGCGCATGCCTAGATCGAGCAGGGTGTTGGCATCAAGCGCTTGCATCATGACTGCATGACCTGGTTCGGCACTGGCATGAGCAAAGATCATCCATTTTTTGACTTCTGGGTGATGTCTGGTAGCGACCAGTGCTGCTGCGGAACAAATAAACCCGTCGATAATCATGGGTAATCCGTGCTTTGCACAGGCAATGTAGGCACCAACAATGGCTGCAATTTCAAAGCCACCAAGATGCTGTAAGATAGCAAGTGGGCTAGTCAGGTCTTTGAGATGAGCCATCAATGCTTGTTCGATGACCTCTATTTTATGCGCGAGTTGACTATCGTCAATACCTGTTCCTTTTCCTGCAACTTTTTTTGCTGATAGGTCGAGTAAAGCACAAGCAATGGCAGTGGCACTGGTGGTATTGGCAATACCCATTTCGCCAGCAATAAAGATATCAGCGCCTTGCTCAATGGCCGTTTCAACTGTTTTTTTGCCGATAGCGAGTGCAATGGCACATTGTTCAGCTGACATTGCAGCCTGTCGTAAAAAATTGGCTGTTCCTGCTGCAATGCTAAAATCGTGTACACCCGCGAGAGGCTCGACGGGGTAGGCAGTACCACAGTTTACAACCGATAAGGTCGCGCCTTGCGCTTTGGCGAGAACGCTAATTGCTGCACCACCACGAGCAAAATTACGGATCATTTCGCCAGTCACAACTTGCGGAAAGGCAGAAACACCTTCGGCAGCAATGCCATGATCTCCCGCAAAAACAGCAATATACGGCTTATTAATCTGCGGACTTTCTGTGCCTTGCATAGCGGCTAAGCGAATGGCAATGTCTTCTAAACGCCCTAAAGAGCCAGCAGGTTTTGTTAGTTGTGCTTGTCGTCTTTCTGCTGCTTTTTGTGACTTAATATTGAGCGTAGCTGAAGATTCCTGAGTCCAATTCATGTGGTTTTCCTTTAACATAAAGCGGTAAGCCAGCGACGGTAAGCACGACGCTATCCATCATCGGCGCGAGTGTTTGGTGAAGTTTGCCTGCGGTATCGCAAAAACGGCGACTGAGCGCATCCATGGGCGTAATGCCCATATTGGTTTCATTGCTGACAAGGATAATGTCTGCTTTCAGGTGTGGCAATAGGGTTTGAAAAGCATTGAGCTCTTGCGCCAATAATGCTGGGTTGTCGTGGCACAGTAATTGGGTGATCCATAGTGTTAAACAATCGACAAGAAGTGTGTGATTAGGGGCATCATGCGTTTGCAAAGTCTGCGCGAGATAAAGAGGTGCTTCGACGGTGTTCCAGTGGCTAGGACGTTGTGCCTGATGGGCAGCGATACGTGTACGCATTTCGTCGTCCCAAGGTTGGGCTGTTGCGATATAGGTCACGTGGTTACCGCTATCGGTTGCTATGCGTTCGGCAAAGCGGCTTTTGCCCGATTTAACACCGCCGAGGATGAGGGATTTCATGCCGTTTCCTTCAATATCTGTTGTAGATAAGCTTTGCCTTGTGGTGTTAATCGGTATTTTTGTAGGCGGCTATTCGGTTTGTTGGGCAATGTCATCTCGACGAATCCAAGTGACATGGATTTAACCAAATAGGCTTTGCGGAAGTGTTCTTCATTTTTTAACGCGAGTTTGTCTTGAAGCTCCGAGCGCATCATTTCACCTTGAATCGTCATTAAAAGTTTTATGACTTCCGTGGTGACTTCCGTGGTGACTTCCGTGGTGACTTCCGTGGTGACTTC
>CAZSGH010000018.1:0-57558 GCA_964606405.1 uncultured Francisella sp. | reverse complement strand
GTGCTTTGCTATCACTGCTCAGCGTGGCAACATCGTTACTGCCGGTAATGGTGACTGTTACTGTCTCTGTGTCAGTTCCATCGGCAGACGCTACTGTGAAGGTGTCCGTTACTTGCGTACCAGCTGGCAATGCTTGAACCCCTGAACGAGTGTTGTCTAACGTGTAAGTCCATGCACCATTAGCGTTAATACTAAAGGTGCCATAGGTACCATTCGCATCCGTTTGTGCGACGACAAGATTGTCACCTGTGTCTGCATCACTGACGCTTAAGCTTCCTGTCGCTGTCGTTGTTGCATTGTTTTCAGTTACTGAGCCTGTGTTCGTTCCTGAAATCGTTGCGACATCATTCTTACCCGTAATACTCATGGTTATCGTTGCTGTACTACCATCAACCGTAGTTACCGTGAAAGCATCGGTTACAGTATCAGTTGCTTTAAGTGCCTGTACATTCGCTGCTGCGTTGTTCAATACGTATGACCATGCACCAGAATTCGTAACACTAAAATTACCATAGGTTCCCGTCTGAGTGGTAATCGGCACATAAACAGCACGAATATTTGTACCTGTATCAACCATTGAACCACTAGCTGTTAAGGCTGTATCCTCTTGCACTAAACCCGTAGCTGCTTGAGGTGCATCCGTCTTACCATTTACTGTAATGGTTACTGTGGTGCTACTGCCATCTGTCGTGCGTACAGTAAAGACTTCGGTTTTGACCTCGCCATTTTTAAGTGCTTGCACACGTGCATTAACAGTCGCATCAACCGTACCAATTACCGCAGTCTCACCCAAACGATACGCCCAAGAACCATCTTCGCCCATCGTCAGATAACCATAAACGCCTTGTTGACTATTCGTTGTTGGATTAAAGCTGGCCAAACCACCTTCTAAGGCAGGATAAGCAATACGTCCAGACACACTATTCGTCGTGTCTTCGGTAACACTACCTGTACCTTTGGTAACCAAAGTAATCGTATTTGTAGAGCCGCCCGAAGTACCACCAGACCCAGATCCACCACCTGCAGATGGCGCAACCACAAAGTCAGTACCAGCACGATCAATAGCATCAGAAACACCTGATTTGTAAGTACCGTTATACAAAATACCTAAATCGGTGTTATCGCCCAACACCACCACACTAATGACTTTCGTGCTCAGATTAATCGAACCGCTACCAGGCAAAACACGATGTTGACTACCAACACCGCCACTACCTAAATCCAACCCTGGTCCACCGAGCACAAAGTTCGCACCAGTACTTGGCAAGGCGAAAGTATCAACAACCGTTGAAGCATCGACACTATCACTACCCGTCGTTTGTACTAAGCTTGCCACGCCAGCATCAAAATTGACTTGACCGTTATCACCTACCACAATACGTGTTGCTGTATCAGACGCATTAATGGTGAGCGCATCATTGCCCAAACCACCGAAAACGTAGTCTGTACCCGCTCCGATACTTAAGCGATCATTGCCGCCAACCGTTTCAGTTGTCGTCAACAATTGCGTTAATGCTCCCGTCGCTGTCGCGTCAAAAATAGCATTACCCGAATCACCAAATGCAATATTACGATCGCCCGCAACAGTACTGCTACTGATCGTATCGCTACCTGCACCACCGAACAAAATCTTATCGCCCTGACCCACACGAATACTATCATCACCGCCCGATGTTGCTTGCGTTACGCCCGCAAACAAGTGCTGTCGGACGCCACTTGCATCAAAACCACGACGATAGTCGAGGTTATCACCCGACACAACATCACTACTCGGTGTTGCACCTAAAACGCTAATCGTATCGCCAGACATGCCACCTGCAACGACGTTATAGTCAGTCAGATCAACACCAGTATTATCACCAGAGATACTAACCGTGATGCTATCCGCACCGCCTGTCGATGCATCAGAATCTAAGCTACTAAAAGAAGTAAGATTGCCATTCGTATCGAAATTAGCGCTGGCGTTATCACCCGCCACTTCGCGTTCCATCGGAGCCGCAGCGGTTCCTTTAATTGACTGTACAACGATCGTGTCTGCACCAAAACCACCGACAACAACTTGATTACCATCTGTTGTCGATGTACCCGCACCCAAAGTGATCGTGTCATTACCACCTTGGGCAATGCCAATACTGGTTGCTGACTGTAAGATACCTGCGGTGCTGTAACTAATACGTGCACTATCACCAAAGGTAACACCTGCACCTTTACCTGATAGGATGGTATCGCCACCCATGCCACCGACAATCACATGACTGCCAGAGGTTGTGCTCAGCGTATCGCCAGCACCTTGATCGGGCAATAGGCTTGCAACCGATAACAAGACGCCAGTCACACCCGAAGCACGTAATACCTGACCATTATCACCAACCATCACTGCATCAGCTGTTGCACCAGAGATAGTAATTGTGTCAGCACCCATACCACCCAGAGCAATCACCTTACCCATTTCGCCAGAAATCGAACCCGACTGACCAATGGTTAAACGGTCACCATCACCCGTTGTACTGGTTTGATCTAAGGTTAACGCACTGGTCAAACTAGCAGCCTGATCAGCAACCGTAGCCGTACCAGAGAATAAGAATTGAGCATTATCACCTGCTACTACGCGGAAGGCTGTTTGGGTTGAATTAACACTCAATACATCACGACCATAACCACCGACAAAGGTAATATCCCCATCGCCTAGCGTGACTAGGTCGTTACCACCATTAGATAAAGCAGTACTTTCGATTTTTTGCAGTTTACCTGCACCACCCAAGTCATAACTTAAATTGCCAGAGTCACCTAACACGATACTACGATTAACTAAGCCAGAAGCGGCAACCGTATTGGCAACAATGGTATCCGCACCGAAACCACCGACGACAATCTTATCGCCTGAGCCCGTTTTAATGACATCATCACCACCCGACGCCATTACCGTACTGTTTGCATAAATGGTGCTATAACCTTGGACTTTGCGTTTTAACTCAGCATTATCACCAAAAATAATGTCTTGGCTCACACTACCCGACTGAACCGTAATCGTATCCGCCGCCATACCACCAAACACAACTTGATAACCTAAGTCTGCCGTCGTATCTTTCTTACCAAGGGTAATGGTATCTGCACCGCCTGTTGCCGAAATCTGATCAGAAGTAACCATATCGGTTAAGCCTCCTTTCGTATCGAAGGTAAAGCTAGCGTTATCACCTGTAACAAAGCGACCTGTGCGACCTTTGGCTTCTGTTGCATCAACACCAGAAACGGAAGCAACACCCGTTACACCTTGCAAATAACCAGACGCAGTTGCAATACCTGTTGCTTCTGGCGTTGTGGTTGCATTAATCGTAATGGTATCTCCACCAATACCGCCATTAACGAGCTTATACCCTTCACGCAAAGTAATGGTATCAGCCGCACCGATAACCAAATCAGTTGCCATTGCAGCACGTAAAATACCATTTTTGGCAACACTGTCGTAATCAATTTGTGCGTTATCTCCGAACACCAAATTGACACCATCTAAAGCACCAATCGTATCACTACCAAAACCGCCAACAATCGTTTTACCACCATTGCCCGTGTAAACGGTATCGTTACCACCTTTATCGGTTACACTGCTAACAACTTGTAACATATAATTATTTGTTACAACATTATCGGTAGATAAATTGGTAGTAGTAGATTCGGTACGATGCAAGTCGCCGTTGTCACCCAAAATCACATCTTGGCTAACTGCCTCACCTTGGATTAAACGACCATTGCTATCGAAGTTAGCCGACACCAGAATGGTGTCATCGCCCATACCGCCCATCACATAGTTAGCACCGAGATTAACCGTGTTAGCATCTGCGCCTGTGCTAATGCGAACACTATCGTTACCACCCGTTGCCGCGATGGTATCCAACGTCACCATATCGGTTAGTCCGCCCGTTGCATCAAACGTAAATTGTGCGTTATCGCCCGCAATGTAACGACCTGTACGACCTTTCGTATCCCCAGCACTACTGTCAGCAGCAATACCTGTCACGCCTTCGAGCTTACCAGAAGTATTACGTACTAAACCGATTGCAGAAGCTGCAATCGTCGCATTAATCACCACATTGTCCGCACCAAACCCACCAGAAACAACTTTATAGCCATCGCTTAAGGTGACTGTGTCCACACCACCTAAAGCAATATCAATCGATTTGGCACTCCGTAAGGTGCCATTATTCGCTGTTGCGTCATAATCAATTTGTGCGCTATCACCAAATACAAGATTGATGCCATTAAGTGCATTCACCGTATCATCGCCATAACCCGCGACAATCACTTTACCGCCATTGCCCGTAATAACCGTATCGTTACCACCCAAGTTCGTTTGGGTACTTAACACCTTGAGCATCAGGTTAGGTGTTGCACTCGCAACAGAAGTTGACCGTGTGATTTCGCCGTTATCTGCAACAATCACATCTTGACTGGTTGCCTGACCACGAACAATCGTGCTCGTTCCCATATGAGCAGAAACATAAATCGTATCCGATCCCATACCACCAATAATGTAATTTGAACCTAAATTACGCGTTACAGCGTCCGCACCATCACCAATACGAATCGTATCCATACCGCCAGTAGTTGCCAAAGTGTCTAACGATTTAAAGCTGGTCATACCACCATTCACATCAAAATCGATACGCGCATGATCACCAGCCACTAAACGCCAATTTGCCCCCGTAGAAGCAATCGCAGAAATAGCGATGTTATCGGCACCAGCCCCGCCAACCACGATGGCATTACCACTCACCAAGTTAACAGCGTCATCACCACCACTACTGACGGAGGCTTCGACATATTCCAACTGATGATTTTTTCCATCGGCAACAGCAAAGGTTAGCTTTGTTGTGCTACCAACTGTGGTAGTACCCGTTCTAAACTTCACTTTGCCATTATCCGTTAGGACAATATTGGTGCTGCTTTGTTTATCGATTGCCGAAACGGTATCGTTACCACCGCCTGCTAACACCAAGTTACTACCAGATCCGAGATAAATCGTATCGGCTCCAGAACCCGATAGGGTTTCTGCAAACAAGGCTGCATTGAAGAAAAAGTCAATTTGTAAACGCCCTAAATCGGCCATAATGGTGTCGTTACCTTCACCCGTATTACCGATGTTAAAGGTATCGTTACCCAATGCACCAAGCAACACGTCATTCCCAGAACCACCTTTGAGGGTTTGATTGCCAGAACCTGAAATATTTTTATTCTCTAACGTCTTCGCTTTCCATAACCACGTGCGACCATCATTACCATGACCACCTGCGACGCCAGCACCTTCTAGGCTTAAATAATCAGAGACCGTTTTACCCGTAGCAGAAGTTGACTCATTTGCATAAGTAAAAAAGTTATCGGCAACCAATAAATCATTACCCGCCTGACCCGATAGAATATCGGCACCACCATTACCAACGATGAGATTGTTACGACCATCTCCCGTTAATTCATCACTTCCCGACCCGCCAAAAATATTATGGAAACCACGAATGGTAATGTTTTTTCCTGCGCCAAAACTACTTAAGTTTTCTTCGTTAATCTTAATGTTAGACGTATATTCTGAGAAATCAATGGTGTTGCGCGCATTCGCATTTTCATTACCTGTCGTTGCATCATGATGCAAACCTGTTGCCGTATCACCATACAAACCGCCTGTAACATAGGCAGCATTTTGAATACGGAAGACATCACTACCCTGAGTACCAATAACACTTTCAATATTTTCGAACTTAAAGCCTTGGTGCGTTAAACGCGTATCGGTCGCTTGAGTCCCTAAAGCCGACAGACCAGACTGTGCCTTACCTGTTTGGCTATCAACCACCCAGCCTTGATTCACACCCGTTAGGGTTGCTGTTATGTTTGCTTCACGACCAGAAAAGTCGAGAACGTCAGCACCAGTTCCGCCTTTTACACGATCAATCGTTGTTGACGTCATCCAATCAACACTGTTACCTGTGGCTAAGGTTTGGAAAGCTTTCAACTCTAAATCGTCTAGGGTGATACCTTTGGTTTGCGCCGTGAAATCCAGCACATTTGCACCAACAGCATCAGTGCTACTATTATCCGAAATGTGAGCAGTGCCCCAATCACCAATAAAGCGATAGGTATCAGTGCCATCACCGCCCATCATGATGGTCGTACCACCACGCGCGATTAACTTATCATCACCGCCATTACCATAAAGTGTTGCATTACCTGTATCACTACCAATCAATACATCGGCAGCACTACCACCTTTTAGAATGTCATTACCGCCGCCTGCTACAAAATACACTGGAACATTAATGGCACTCGCATCTAGGGTATCGTTGCCGGCACCACCATAACCACGAATCTGAGTCACACCAGAGAAAGACTTATAGTAAGTCTGACCATTTGGCAAAATAGCGGTAATTTTAACGCCGCCTTCATTCGTTAAGGTATAACTTTCGTTACCATCGGTCACATCACGATATTGACGATCTGAAGCCTGTTTGTTAATGGCTGCATTACCATCAATGGCACCGACGGTTGACCCCGTATGGAAAGTTAATACCGTACCATCCATGCTTGCCAAAATCGGTTGCTTATCACACGGATTGTGTGACCACTCAAACAGGGTGATGTCCATGAAGGTATATTCAAAGACAGTGACATAATCAAAAATAGCAAAAATATCTAAGTAAGCTTTGATATAAGCCGAACCACGCAAGTTGAGAGACACTAAATCTAACGGGTCATCTTGGATCGCCGAGAAAATCTCTGATGGACGCAACTTGTTATCCTTATTCGGATCACACAAATCAAGCGTACCGACCATCTTGATACCACCCTCGACGCCACCACGGATAATACCGCCGTTTAATTCCGCAAAAGCATAAAGCTTTGTCGTTAAGGTAACTTCTGGATTATCAACGCCATTACGAATGTTATCGCTAACGTAGAAGCCTTCAAAAATATCAATGACATTATGAGAGTTCATAAACTGACCAATACCATAGGTATCAAAACCAATGGTTAAGTCTGCCTGCAATTTAATTTCCCCGCCAATACCCACAAACAACGGTGGATATACAGGGAAAGTTTGACGGAAGCCAACTTTTACTTGTAGTTTTTGCGGATGAAATAACATTAAATCTGCAGGTTTACCCATCAACAAATTCAGCACAGTACCTGTTGGGTCGTCTAAAATTGGGAAGGTTAAGGCATTACCTGGCTTTTTCATCGCATTCATAAAGTTCTGTGCACCCTGAGTTGGCGTCACAGTTACAGAACCAGGCAAATCAACGTCTATGTCTAACCCAAACGTCCAATCAATATCAGGTAAGCTAAAACTCCAATCAGGAAAATCAATGCTGGGCATGATAATATCTGGAATTTTCAGTGTTATATTTGGCAAATTAATATTGATCCAAGCACTACCAGGATGAGACCAAGTAACAGCTGGAATATCATTTAGTGCCAACTGAGTTGACGGCTTAATGTCATTTGGCCAGATAATTTTTGGAGGAACAATCGTAAAAGTACCACCCGTAACATCAATCACATTAGGCCAATCAATCGTAGGCCACGTAAAATCGAACCAAGGCAAACCTAATAAAGCCTTCCAATCAATCGGTGTTAAGCTAGGTAAATTTAAATCTGGCCAATCAGTCGAAAATGAAACACCTGTCCATTCAAACTTATCTGCCCAAGTCCAAGGCGTGATGCCCAACAGTTCGCCAAGATTTAACCCTTTAAACTTTAATCGTGGTAAATCAATAGCAACAGACAATGAAAGGTTTGACTTAAAAGCAGTCACTAAATCACTTAGTAATCCAACGTCGGTTCCCGCTGCTGTCTTAATCATGCCAGAAACGACAGTAAAATGATGAGCTGTTAAATAATCTGATACTTTGTTCTCAAATAAACTTGAGAATGTTCCACCAATACTGCCTAAACTCACCGAGGTATAATAAGGATCCATCACTTGCAACGTGAAAGGATCTACAACAGAAGCACTCAACAATGATGGTGGAATCAAATTAATATCGGGCAACTGCAAAGCGCTTAAATTGAACTGACGATTCACCGCGCCGTTCAAAATAAAGGTCTTCGCAACAGGAATGAAATAGTTTTGCGCATCGGCTGGCAATTGGTCAATAATTTCTAATAAACGAACCATCGCGACCACGAAATCGACTCGCGCATCACCACCAAATAGCTTAGACATGAACACAGCCAAATCAATGGCAGAAAAATCCCGTCCCATGATATCCGACAGACCTGGAATCGGTGTCGTAATGGCATCAATGACAGGCATAATGGGATCGGTAATATCTTGAATAGGCTTGACAATCGGCTGCAAGAAATTGGTAAAGAAAGTGCCCATATCGAGTTCAATGTCACTAAACCAGATACTGGGGTTTTCTTTAAATAACTTACTGTAACCACCTGTCAGCAAATCGTTAACCACGTTCTTGTACCAAGGCTGATTGTTATCTTTCCAGTACAAATGGAAGTCACCCAAGATAGCAGGTAAATAACCACTACCACCTAACGAGATACCCAACTTAGCATGTAGGTTAATTTGCGCCTGCGCATCCCACTCAAATTTGACCAAATCTTTAAACTGAGAAGAACGGAACTCTGAGTAAGTTAAACGACCATCACTCAAAATAGAGGGGAGTTGGATACCCAACAGTTTAGGACCTTTATCTTTGATATCGATACTAAAATGCGCAGTTAAACGTGTACGAGAACCTTCTGCACGTACTAAAGCCAACAAGGCTTCAGCACTTGTCTTCAAGGCCCCCGAAGAACCTGCAATAATCTCTGATAAAGTCTTTTGATCCGTTAAAGAACCAGTTAAACTTGTCTTTAATGCTTTGGCTTGCGTGACAAGATTACTGCTCGTAGCGTTATTAATAATATCAATCAACTTATCACTAACCGAAACACCACCCAACAATTCATCGCCACGCAATGCTACAGAAGTATTTTCTGCTACTGTTTCACCAGCATTGCTGCCATACTTAAACTTAGCGTTTGAATCTCCCCAAAAGCCTGTATCGTTATCACGAATAAAGCCGTCCCAGTTGTCTTCTAAGGTGGCATTTAATACCAACAACTCGCCATTCAATTTAGCGGGCGTATTGCCTGTTCCAGGCTTTAAGGTCACATCAACACTTACCTGCAACTCTTCAACGGCAGCTTCAAAGGTCGGTTTACCAATCAGCCATAGGTTTGCAATATGACCATCGACTTGTGAGTAATCAATAAGGTCAACTGCCGTTGTCGAATGCGCGATCTCTGCTGCAAAGTCTCGCGTGCTCGAGTAACCCTTAGCATCAGCCGCATTGGTAATCTCACCAATACCTGCGTGTCCTGGCATATTGGTAACTAAATAGAAACCATCGTTAATATCGACACCAAAACCAAGATATAAGTCCCAATTCAATTCGAGCTGAATACCCCCATCCATACTCAAATTTAATCCAGGCACGCCAATATCAAAACTTAAATCCAATGCTGGGACGTAAGTTTGACCCAAATTCATACGGAACTGAACCGCTGTACTTTGATTGATCGCTACCTGAGCAGCAATTTGCTCGGCACGCGCTAACAAATCTGCTTTGAACTGAGCAACGTTATATTCCATAAAGTCGCGCGGTGTCGTCGCACCACCAGCACCCGTTACCTCAAAATTCTTAATCACGTGATCAGCAGATGCTGCGATAACGCCTGCGCCAAAGGTATCACTCAATAAATCATCGTAAGTATAGGTATTGGTACCCGAGGCAACAGCCAATGCAAAGTCAGCAAATTTCGTCAAAATTTCATCGTAATTTGAACCGCTATTATTTGCATCAACAACTGGCGTGGTTACCATTCCTGCTAAGGATTGTATTGCACCAGCCACGCCGTTCAGCGTACCAACCATATCGTCAATAATGTCACGGAAACTACTGTCTAACACAACACTACCCGCAGTGCCGATGTAAGAGGTACGATCCAATACCAAAGCTGGATTAGTGACCGATGCTCCCAAAATACCTGCTGTTAAGGTAATCGTATAGCTACTTCCATCGGTCGCTTTAGTGACACCAATTTTGCTCGTATCAATGATGACATTTGGATCGACAGTAGTAAAAGCATTGATTAAATACTGTCTAACTTTGTCTGCAGAGTCGCCTGAGTTAATTTGTGCGGTTTGGTAATCCTGTCCATCGACCGTAAAGCCCAAAATAAAGCTACCACAAGTGTCTGCTGGTAAGCTTGCCAAATTAACCGTATAAGGACCACTGCCTGTTAAACTCGCATAAGCAGTATTCGTTCCACTCGTTACCCACGCAGTACGCTGTCCTGGCAATACCGAAGGAAGCGTTAAGCTCTTATATTCATTCGGTGTTTGCACATTACCGTATTTATCGTAATTCTGCCCCACATTGGTATTCGAACCATCAATCAATGTGGTTTGACTAATGCCTAAATAGTTTGCGATACGCGGATCAATCCCTGGTTGTTTACCAGAAGCCAAATACTCCACAACCACATCATCAGGGGTAACAAAGCCATCGTTGTTGTAATCACGAATAAAGTTTAAGAAAGGATTGCTCAAAATTTCCGTACTGGTAACAATCCCGTCACTATTTGAATCAGTTGTCAATGCATCGAACATAAACATACGCAAGGCATTGTCTAGCCCACCGTAAGTACCAACAGCCGACGCTAAGGCATCTTGTAACGATTTCGTTAAGTCTTTACGTAATCCACTCACAAAATCGAGCGCATCAGATAGCTGGTCGCCGATAATGGGCAAACTCAACACGGAGGTAAAGGCATCTAATCCTTTTTCGACGTTTTCTAAAATCGTATCAACGGTATTAACAATAATGGTTGGGTCGCGCAATAAGAATAACAAAGGACCATTGACAGGTTTAGCTTTGGTAATATCTGTAACGGCGCAACCATCACCTGTTACACCGGCAACAAGATTATTTAATGCGGTTAACCAATACTCGACATCGGGCGCAATAAGACTAATATCAAATCCAGTACTAACAGGTTGCGTGCTTGGCCCTGTGAGTGCAACCGTCGTTGTCGCATTTGAAGCCGTTGGCGTAGTCGTACCAGACCCACCAGACAAATTACCATATGGATTAACATTAATAGCAGATAAGCTACTATCAATGTCTTTATCGACGGGTGCGCCTTCTGGTGTTACGTCACCCGCACCTGCCGTACCACCTGTTGGTGCGGGAGGAACAGCAGCTTGCGTTACCTGAATTGAAATGGTGCTATGGCTAGCGTCAGCCGTATTAATGACCGTCTTTGATGACTCTCCGCCCATTTTGGCAAAAGAATCACCTAAATTACGCCAATCCAATTCCATAATACCTAAATCAAGAGGATTGCGGAAACCATCAAGCTCCTCGAGCGCTAATTGTGCTAAGGAATCAGATACGACCAATGACATAGGCAACTTAACAGCGGCAGTTCCATCGAAAACCACATCAAAGCCATTATTAGCAAACGTGGTTGTGTTATTAACAAAAGAACGGCTATTAAAACCGAGCACACTATGTGCCGTATTCGTATTAACAACAGAAATTGAACCCGTTTTAACGTTGCTTGTCATCAACAACATCAATTGACCATTAGCATCAGTCGATACTTTGACAATATCGCCCAATTTGGTCACAGCACCTGCTTGGTAGAACTTATTACCTATTGCTGAATTGAGAGAAATGGCATTCAGTGCATTTTGCACATCCGTCACCAAATGACTACGAAGGGTATTTGCCGTCGTATCACTCGCAGCGATGCTCACTGTGTAGCTTTCACCATCTAACGCCAAGGTAAAGGATGCGTCAGAAGCAATCACTGTTGCCGTTGTATCTGTGGCTATAGCTGTAACAGCAGAAAAGTCTGTTAAATAAGTACGCGCAACGGCAGTTGTATTATCTGCATCTAAACTCAGACCACCGCTAACATCAATACTCGCACTACCACCTTGTACACGTAAGGTTGTGACGCCAACCGAAGAGTCAAACCCCATACCCGTAGCAGAAGCAGTTAAGGTTAAGGTTGCATAAGTACCTGTATCATCGGTAAAAGATGATGTTGCATTTTTAGTATGATCTAAGAGGTAAACTTTGCCTAAATGGGTATTCGCACCACCACCGCTCACCGTCGGTGCAAGATCAATACCAAAGGCTAAATTAAATGTTAGGCTACCGATCATGCGCAACAAAGCAGAACCGTCACCATCGCTGATACTATCTAAATTACCTAACAAACCACTCAATAGCGTTTTATCACTGCTAGACAATAAAGACATCAATCCTTCGTCAGCAAGAATCTGTTTTAACTGAGTCGTCTGGTCAATCGCTATCGTCCAAGGAACATTAAACAATAAACTATTAGAACCACTATCGTAGGCTAAACTAATCGCTGTCGTTGTACCAAATACCGTTTTGAGTAAATCTGGAATATCCGTTAATGCAACAGCCGTTGCTTCAACCAAACTATTTTGGATAGCTGTCAACTGTGTTGACACATCGAATAACGCATTAACACTGGTGCCAACTACTGGCAAATCACGTCCTAATTCGCCATACGCCCCCATCGATGCCAAATCACCCAAAATGCCAGACAACTGAGAAAAGTCAACCGCCATATCCGACCAGGTCAGCGATTTAAACAGATCCAAATCACCAAAAGACGGCAAAGTAACCGTTACATTGCTGATATCTTGTCCAGATAAACGCTCACTCACCTTTGTTTCTGTCATGGTCACCGAGCCAGAAACACTAGGTGGCGTCATACCCGTTGGCGCAACCACAGATACACTCGACAAGGTTAATATTGCTTTAGGTGTTGTTGCGTTTGCTAGCGTTGCATCTAAGGGGGTTAGTGTCGTCATGTATTCGTTGGCAAGCGAACGCGCAGCAACCGCTAAGGTTGTGCTCGTTGGTGCAGCAAATGATAATACGCCTGAAGCATCCGCCGTAACAAAGGTTGTTGAATCATAAGCAGTAACAGATGGTGACTTTGCATGCAATGCCGCTTTAATGGCCGTATCAATATCGGTAGCCAAGTTTGCAACAGTGGTATTGCTTGTGGTGTCACTCGCACGAACCACGACATCAAGTAGAATCGGGGTACCTGTCGCAACAGGGGTAATCGTTACCGTCAAACCAACATCTCGGTCTAATATACCTGAAGCTGAATCTGGTTTAGCCGTTAATAGTTTCGTACTAGTGGTTGTGAAGTCAGATCCCATGCCCAAGAGACTGACTTGAGAAAGCGCGGCGTTCGCAATATCCTCAAAATCAATTCTTACATCCGTAATCGTACTATCGGTTAACCCATTGCGTAGTTTGACAGAAAAGCCACCTTGGTAATCACCCGTAGTAATCGAGACTTGCCCCGCATTAACGCCTAACATACCGACAACTGCCGTAACTGTTTCAGTATTGGCAGAATCTGACTGTCCGTGAACTTGCCCCACGTAGCTACCAGAAATGCTGGCATTTTGGATAAACATGGCTGCTGAAGCAGACTGAGCAGACTGAGTAGGCGTTAAGCCCAACTCGCGCATCGCCGTATTATTTTCATTCGACATCAAGACTTGTAAACGTGAAACACTAGCGTCAACGACTTGCAATTCTAAACGATTATTCGTCAAGGCAGCTTTGACTTTACTACTAATAGAGGCTGTAGTCAGTGCCGCATTAATATCTGCAATTAAATCATTAATCGAAGTATTGCCCGTATCTCTGGCAACCGTCACCGTCACAGGTGAACCATTATCCAAAACCACTTGGAAAGATGCATTTGCACTTAAAATGCCAGACGCTAAATCGCCTTTCGTAACCGAAACAGTTCCAGCACTAAATCCAAGCTGCGTTGAAAGCGGATTGCTAGAAGCAGCCGTAATCGCTAACTCAGCCTTATCAATTTTTGCATTCGCTGTCGTTTTAACCAACAGCATTAACTGCCCAGTTGTACTATCAGAACTAAAACTTAAAATATCACCTAAGTTAGCAAACCCTTTACCAGCCATAACGCCGCTTGCTACCACTGCTTTAGAGGTTAACAAAGTATTCAGATCAGCAACTAAAGCCGCTCGATCAGCATTACCCGTCGTAGAAGCTTTTAATAGTTTTAACGTATAAACTTCTTTATCCAGCGTTAGCGTAAACTCTGCATCTGCTGTAGTCGATGTAAGCGTTGTATCACTGGCACTCGCAACAAAACCATTGGTCGTTAAATTGACCGCTTTGGGTGCAGGATAAATGGGCGTGTTCCATGTTGCAAAACCTAAGCTGCCCGCTGCTACCGTTTTGAAGCTATCCGATACATTGGCAAATTTAACCTCACCCACACTCGCTTGCACCACAAAGCGCAATGCTTGCTTGCCCGCTGTATTGGTAAACGATTCAAACTTAAACGCCTGACCTAAATTAGTAAACCCTCGCACGGCAAGAGGATCGCTTGCAGTGGTTGTTTTGGCAGTTAGCGAAGCGTTTAAGGCGTTAACCAGCGCAGAACCTTCCAAATAACTACTGGTCGAGTTTTGTACGCTAAAACCCGTATAGCTCTTACCATCAACCACAAGATCAAATGACGCTGGAACTGGTATGAATAACCCCAGACCTACATCAATTCCTAATTTAGGATCAGCCTGACTTGCTGCCATTTCACCATAATAACTACCGCTAGCACGCAAACTAAAGGCTTGCATTTTGCTAAAATCAAAACCAATCGTACCTGTAAAGTTTGCCGAATGCGTGATATCTAACAAGGTATTAGTACTCAAACCAGAAACATCACCCGCCGATGCAGGCAACGCTAAACTGGCACTATCTGTCTGATTATTGTTGCCGAGCTTGACATCAAACATCATCGACTTTGTTGCGACATCGTAACGAGGGTTAACGCTAAAACTACCTGATGTCAATTGATTGCTGATTGATTGCTGGAAAAGATCAATTAACGATTGATAGCTGTTAAAACCAAGACGACTATAAGCCTGCTGATCGTTGCCACCTTTATTAAAGCCTAGAGCGCTCAGATTATTATATGCATTTGCACTAACGGTATAAGCCAGTTGTGAGCCGTTCACAACCATCTGTGGCATATTAATACCACTCAATACATCGGCAAAAGTAACATCGAACGAACCGTCTTTACCAGAAACAGCAGCCACTGTTACGACAGCGTCATCATAACCACTACCCAAAATCTGCTGGAAGGTTGCACGTAATGCGCTCTGAATATTGGTTGCAAGTGTCGCTGCTGTCGCACTATAGGTTATCGGATTCGTTTCGTAAGTTTTACCACCATAAACAAAACCAATCGAGAACTGATTCGTTCCGGAAATATTACTAAAGGTAACACGCTGCACTTCCGAAGTGACTGAACCACCAATAACAGAACCTTGCGCTAATGTCAGGGTCGCAATTTGAGCAGCAGGCTTCATCTGCAATGCATCTGAGTTGACTTCCATTAACTCAAAAGCGGTATGCGTTGCACCAGTCCCTGTAAACGTAACATCGAATACCTGCACACCTTGGTTAACCACAACAGTTTGATTGAGCGCAACCGTTACGCCCGTTGTACCCAAAGCAGTATTTAATGCCGTCTGAATTGCGCTACTTAATGTGCCAGAACTTGGCCAATTAACGACTGCACTAAAAGCCGTTTCACCATCAGCTTTAGTACCAGAAAGCGTAAAACTTCCACCCGCACCATTCACCACATAAATACGCTGAACAGCATCAACCGTACTGCTTCCCGTTGTCACATTAACGACCGAAGCACCCGCGGCAGGTGACACTTTAAACTCGTCGAAGGTACCATAAGTCGTTTGCGACAACACCAAACGTCCAGAAATCTTTCCAGTTGCCGTATCACGCTTTTGTGAGTCTGCACTCACTTCGACTAAACCACCTGCAGTGGCACCCGACATATTGGCAACTAAAGTCGCCATATTCTGACCAGATAAAGCACCTGTGAAGGTTACCATCCAATGACGCGCATCCCCCGTCACCACCACATTAGCACGACCAACGCTATCTAAGGTTTCTAAAGCGTGCTGAATCTCTGCTGCAGAACTTGTCACCGATAAGGCTGTGGTTGTCTTGCCGTCTAAGGTTAGCGTAAAGGTACCAGAACTGGCATGTAAATCTATTTGTTGACGCTCATTCGACACCCAGCCATTCTGGCTCGTACCACCTTCACTAATGACCTGAATTTGAGCAGCGGCGGCAGTGGTTTGCGTAATACTGCTTCCATCGGCAGCCAACTTACCACTTAACACACCATTCATCGCAGCAGTAATTTTTTGATTGACTAACTGAGCAAGCTGATTGATATGCGTAAAACTCGTGGTTTCACTCGCTAAAATCGTAATCGTGACTAAGGTTGCACGCGTATCACCGGTACGCTTAAACTGAATATCGAAAGCAGCATTTTGCGATAAAACAGGAGAAATAGCACTTGATGCAAAAATTGACTGTTGTGGCGACTGTAAACTGGCATTATAAAAATCAGTGAGTCCCTGACTAAAGTCGAGTACCGTACCTGTAGAAACATTGGTAAAGGGTAATAGCCCATCAAACTGACCCGAATCACGCAAGTCATTGAGCCAAGTCGTCACATCTGCCAACATGCCTGTTAGATTCGTAGCTGTTAGCGATGATAGGGCAGACAAATTGGTAAAGTTTGTTGCGCTCAAACTAGGCGTTGTGCTCTTTACTGCCGACCAGTTAATTGCGGCTCCATCTACACTTCGATCAGTTGGTGTTGTGCCCCAATCCATCGTAATATGCGGATTGTGGTTGCCTGCAATACTATAAAAACTCGTACCGAACACATTGCCCGTTACATCGAAATCGGCATGTGCACGAACCGTTGGTGTTGCGGTTGAAACATCAATCACGCCAACATAAGTATTCGTGCCTAAAATATCCATATAACGAACAGCAGTAATTTGATCTACCGTCGCGTTAACACTCGACAAGGCAATCGTGCCCGTATCAAACTCCAGCGTTCCATCTAAATGTGCATTGAGTGCGCCCAATGCCGTATCGGCATGAAGACTATTGTCTGCACTGGCATTTTTAACGCCAACCGTGAAATTAGACACGCTAATCGTTTTAGTGGAACTGCTACTGGTTGCATCCGATAACGCATAACTTAGGTTAGCTGTCATATTGGCAACAAGCGGCACACCCTGCCCTGGCAAGAAAGACAAGCCTAATGCTTTTAACTCATCCCCGAAGGTCAGCTGCTGCAAGAACTCCCGCGCCAAATCAAGATTAACGGCAAAGGTTAATGCGCCGGTACTGGTTGTTAAGCCACCTCCATTCACCACCAAAGGATCATTGGCATAACCTGTTGGGAACATTGACTCTAGCGTGCTATAGACGCCCTGTCCCATTAAGTAATCACGAATTTGATTCAGTAGACCACTATAAGTCGCATTGCTACCTGCCGACGTCAGATAATCGGTTAAGACATTACTGCGTGAGCCGTCTTTATAGTGCGAAAAAGACAGTAAATCACCTAAGCTACGACCATCACTGGTTTTCATTAACTGCAGTAACGATACATCAGCAAACGGCAAGGTGACACCCAACTTATCGAGTGCATCAACCTGAGCACCCAAATTACTTGCACCGGCAAAAAGCGCTGCTAAATTAGACTTAACGGTTGCATTGCTAATATTGGCATCGTAAAAGTAGACGGGTGTTAATACACCATTAACTAACTTACCTTCTACACCTAAAACAGCCGAACCAAAAGCGCTCGCTTGGCTGATACCACTTAAATTAAAATGCCCATTAATTTCAGCAACAGGAGCAGTCATTACAATGGAATTGGTTAGGGCTGTATTGCTAAAACCTAACTCTGTCGCCAATTTATTGGTAGCGGCGTTAGTTAGGGTTAAACTTGCATTCACAATGGCTGGATTGACCGTCAGTGTCAGTTTGCCCGCATCATCGCTAAACGTAACCACCTGACCTAAATTGCTAAACCCTAAATAAGCCAAAATACCGTTAGCGCTGACCGCTTGATTGGTCAATATAGCCTGCAAATCAGCCACCAAGTCCGAACGGTTGCTATTGGTATAGGTAGTCGCTGTATTAAATCCTAATGAATAAGACTCACCATTTAAGACCAGTGTAAAGACCTCTGTGTCAGTGACAACAAATGTACTAGTAGAACTAGCCACAATCTTTTGTGTTGTCATGCTTGCCGTATCAGCAAAACCTAAAACCGTAGCCAATTTATTGTTTACATCATTATCTAATGCCAAACTAGCGGTTGTTACAGCAGCATGCATTGTTAATGTCAGCACGCCAGCGTTATCACTGACCGTTACTAACTGACCTAAATGAGTATAGGTTGGCGATAACGCACCTGTAACACTGGTCGCAGTCAATATAGCCTGTAAATCAGATACGAGATCGGTACGACTCGTATTGCTTGTTGTCGTGGACGCATCAAAATTTAACGCATAAGCAACACCATTAAGCGTTAAGGTAAAGCTGTTACTGGTTACTTTATTGATACTGGTCGATGTCGCAACAATGGCTTTGCTATTAGCAATATCGGTAAATTCTGTCGTGGTAATAATGCCTTGCTGGTCGGTATTGTTACTGTCCACAATCGCAAAATTAGCACCCGCCTGCATGGTAAAATCACCACCAACATAGCTACTCGGGTCTGTTATTGTAGCTGTCAGAGTTAGGTCATTGACTTTGACGTAGCTAGACGCCAGTGTTGGTGTGGTATTGATACCAGCAACCAGATTGATGCTAATATTGCTGGTCACATCAACGCCTGTTAGCGCGGTTGTAACACTTCCGCCTTGCGACAAGGTAGGGGTTAACGCAAAGGCAACACTGGTATCCGTTTTCGTTTTAGCAAAATTCAGTGTTAAGGTTACTTGGTTCGTGGTCGCATTATAGTCTCCCGTAATCCAATTAACAGATGACCCGTTAATCGTATCCAGTTTTGCTTGCAAGGTTCCATTTGCATTTAAATAGGCAAGCAAGCCAACCAAAGTAGAACTACTACCATTCGTTGTAAAATAAGTACTTGCTTGCGATTGCAAGTCAAATAATGATGTTGTCGAGCCAGAAGCAGCTGCCACGCCAATAAGAGAATTAACACTCTTAGTAGCCATGCCTGGCAATTCAGCATTGACGACGGCATCTTGCAGCGCAGCATTACCTGTTGCATCTAGTCGACCCAAAGTGTCCAACAATGCAGAACGAACACTGGCAGAGGCGAAGGTATAATCCGCCAACAAGCCACTGTAGTTGGTTTGTTGATTAAACAACAGTTGCGCTTCAATAGCACCAGTCTGAGTTTCTAGCGTCCAGTTTCCACCCAAGGCTGCAGAGCCTGTTGCATCATTAGAGGCAGTAACATCCGCACCCGTTAAGGTAGCAATTTGCGTAATTAACGACTGCCCCGCATCGCTCGCAGTTAACGAACAGCCATAAAATAGGATATCTGCTTTATCGCTCAAAGAGTTTGACCATTGTGCCAAATCCGAAGCATACTGAGAGAGCGTCGTTGTGGTTAGATGTGCGCTACCCAAATCAACACTTTCTGGCTCAGCATGGCTAATAATGTGAACCGCTTCAATGTTCTGATACTGCTTAATCCAACTGGTAATTTGTTCAACACCATCTGTTTTACTATCTAAAACAATCAGCTCTGCTTTTGCCGCATCTCGACCTGACAAGGCTTGTGCAATCAAGGTGTTTTTATCTTCGACAGCAGCATCGACAAAAATCAACTCGTTAACGACTTGATTGGTTACTTTCGAGGTAACGGCTGGCGCATTAACCGCCGCGCTAATTTGCGCATTGGCGGCACTTTGTACCATTGACGCAGCTGCGGCTGCCGAAAGGTCAATTACGCCAGTCTTATCTTGTTGCTGCTGATTGGGCGGCAACACCATCGCTTCGCCAGAGAGCATCATGCGCGGCTCTAATTGCTCAGCCACCAAACGACGAGGCCGTTGAGTGACAACGGCTTTTGTATTTTTATGCTTAGCCAGTGCTCTTCCGAGCAACCCACCCCAATTACGCAACCCCGTTGGGCTGAGGGTTTTGTTTTTAGCTTGAGCCGTCAATTTCATCGTTTTTTTCATGATGCAGTCTCCTAAATCGGACCTGTCTTAATATAATTCTTGTTAACAAACAATCCCGTCGTACGCAGTCGTGCAATACATCAGTGCAGCAATTCCGCGAGTTCGACTAAATCATTACGACTAAGCGTTCCGACCGATTGCTTTAACTTTAAACGGTTAACCAAATAGTCATAACGTGCCTGTAAATAGTCACGACGTGATGAATAGTAACTGCGGTAAGAGTCAAGTACCGACACCACAGACTCTACACCTGCTTTATAGCCTTCCACTTTTGATTTAAGGGTTAACTCTTGTGCCTTCACGCCCTCACGTAAAGCCGTCAACATTTCGGAACTGGTTTTAACACCCATAAATGATGAGCGAACCAACTTTTCGGTCTGACGATACTCTTGCTGATGTTCTTGCTTGGTTTTATCCAAACGCGCAATCGATTCGCGCACTAAAGATGGCGTCATACCACCATCGTAAAGCGGCATACGTAGCTTTAATGTAATATCGTAGTTCGTATCAACTTGCTCACGAGAAGGGCTGTACAAGGTACGTGCAGTATCACGCTGACCCGCACTGGCAACGGCATCGACCGTTGGCATATAGGCTGCGTTCTGACGTTTCACTTCTTGGTTAGCAATATCAATTGCCAACTTACGTGTCTGCAATGCTAAATTCTGATCTAATGCAGCTTTAACCCAAGGTTCAGGAATTGCTGGCACAGGAGCGGCTGGGCTAAAGTCTTCACGGAACGTGGTGACATCGGCAACTTCATCACCAATAATTTGCTTCATCGATAGACGCGCATCCGACAACTTATAGTCTGCATCAATCTCACGCGCTTTTACCAAAGCAACGCGGCTCTGAGCTTCCGACAATTGTGTCACCGTACCCAAACCATTTTTAAAACGGGTGCTGGCTAAATCGAGTTGTTTTTCAGTTGCCTCACGCTCAGCTCTCACCAATTCCAAGGCATCTTTCGCAGCTAACACACCCAAATAAGCATTAGCAACACGTAAAATCAAATCTTGCTCTGCAGCTAACAAGCCCAACTTTGCTTGCTCTACAGCCACTTCAGCCTGATCCATTTTAATCAACGACTGCATACGGAAAATCGGCTGTGTAATCGTCACTGCCCAGTTATTGTAAGGATACTCATAACCACCAGTCGGGATACTACCTGACTGGTTCACATTTTGACGTGTCGTAGCATATGAATAATCAAAAGAGGCTTGTGGCAAATATCCCGCTTTTGCTTGAGGAATTGCCTCGGCATTCACCATATAATCCGCTTTAGCTGCTTGATAAGCGCTATCTTGTGTGATTGCGGTATCGAACAAGCTCATTAAAGCATAACCTTTACCTTGTGGTAAATTAGGTAGATTTTCTTCGGGCTTGTATTTTTCGGTTGCCAAACTAATCGGTTTAATGGTAATGCGTGGTTGTTGCGCAAAATCAAACTTCGGACGATAGCGCAAGTCTAACCCTGCCATTGCTGCGACTTCTGATGGTGTAGGCTCTGCTTGTACAGTAGGCAATGCGGCCGCATCTTTTTCGGGCTCTGTTTGTGCTGCTGGTATTGTTGGCTTTTGCTCATCGCCAGACATTGCGGCAACAACGGCCGCAACAGCGACAACAGGTGCTGCCAAAATAGCGACAGCAGCGCCTGCTGCCATCTCACCACCCGACAAACCACCTTCGGCTTTAACGGGTGCATCTTGAGGCACTACTTCTGCCTGCGCTACAGAATTGGCCGGTGCTGGCAGGACAGCAGTCGCCACACTTGGGGTCGCCTCATTAGCCGTTATAGCCGCTTCTTGTTTAACGATCGTATCTTGTACTACAACGGTTTGAACGACGGGAGCAACGGGATTCATCGCAACCAACGCAACAGGATCACCAGATGATTGCACAACACCTGCCATCGTTAAACGCTCTGCCAATGCCGCATCCGGTGTAATTTCTAATCGCGCAGAACCTAAACGTGTATCACCATAACGAACCGATTTAATACCGCCCTGTCCCGCTTTAAATTGTGCGACCGCTTTTTCAACGCCTTCTGGTGGCACGCCCAACAAATCAACCATCAAGCGACGGGGCGAATCTAAGAAATAAGTCTGCACTTGAGCTTGCTGCGCACCGAAAACTTGTAACTGACCTGTTTTCTCATCTACAGCCAAACGATTGACTGCAGCCACAGTTGACGATGCTTGTGCATCGAACACCAAATCTAGCTGCGTAACCGATTGTTTGTTTTCGATACGCCCTGTCGCATCCAACAAATCTAACGGACGATCCGTTTCAATAAATAACTGAGTAATCCCCTGAGCATCCAAACCAACACTCGCTCGACCAAACTGCTTTAAGGATGCGCTTTCGCCAACACGCGCAGCCAAATCATTGGCATTAACACCAGGAAATGCTAAAAGAATACCATTTCCTTTATCAGGAAAAGCGACTTCGGCAGTCAGTGCGGCATCACCGCGTAACGTTAAACGCTGCACACCATTAATATCTTGCACATCAAGGTCAGAAACTTGCAATGCAGGTGGCGCAATCACTACTGGCGCAACGGTTTCCGACACTGGCGCAGCAACCATTACTAATTCCCACTGCGAACGTTTTCCGCCTGATCCTAATACCAAAGTTTCATCAGCAACCGTCATCGCTTTAAGCAAGTCAACAACCAACAGCAAACGTCCTTGCTGCTCTACTAACTTAGCATTTTTAACCCCTTGCCCAGAATGCGCGATTTGTTTGGCAATTGCAGACCATTCGTCACGATTTTGATCACGTAGAACAATGACCAACTGTTTACCCTTAGCGGTCAATTGACTTTGCTCTAGCGCACCTGTTGGGACAGATAACTGCAAACGCATCATCCCCTGCTCATCACTAAGTTGCACTAACGGTGAAACGTCCGCCGCCAACACAGAAGCACTTGGTAACAAACCAGAAACCATCATTAAAGAAATTGATAGGCAAAAACCTAAGTGACGAGGGCGCGAAATGCGAGCGTGCATGAAAGTGACTCCAGTTACAACAAATGTGCATCATCAACAGGGCAATGACACAAAGTTTAAATACATTTTTCTTCGCAAGAATAAAAAATAAAAGCTTCGATTTCAACAAACTATCGATAACTTCGACCTAAACAAAACTGAACAACGAACAAAAAACAACAACAACAAGAGTTTTCTGATTGTTTACTATAACAAATTACAAGGCAATAAAATCTTACATTTTATTGACATAAAAAAATTCAATGACCAAGCCAATTTATTAGAGATAAGCGGACATATATAAGAGCACATCTAACAATTTAAACGATGGTAAAAGTCAGGCAAAAAATAATGTTGGAAACGCTAAAAACAAGCAAAAGAGAGGTTCTTAGAGCCTCAACACTTACCCCTTCACCAACCACGGCCAAGCGGCGCGAACATACTGCACCATCGACCACACTGTTAAAATGGCGGCAACATAAAGCAACCACTCGCCCAATATAACAGACCAAGACAAGTTCCAAGTAAGCATACCAATCGCAATAATCTGACCAAAGGTTTTTAGCTTACCCAACCAAGAAACCGCAACAGCAGCACGAGCTTGCAACTCAGCCATCCACTCTCGCAGCGCAGATACGCTAATCTCACGCATGATAATAATCATTGCTGCCAAGGTCACCCACCAATTATCCAGCGACTGAACCAACAACAACAATGCTGCAGACACCATAAGTTTATCGGCGACAGGATCTAAAAATGCCCCTAGTGCCGACTGAACCTGCCAACGTCGCGCCAACCAGCCATCAAGCAAATCGGTAATCGCCGCGATGGTAAAAAAACCAGCCGCCCACCAACGTTCACCGTCTCCTTCCCACCAAAAGGCAAAGACAAAAGCAGGGATCAGCGCAATACGCAGCCATGTTAACAACATGGGAACTTGATTTTTGAATGGAATAGGCACAACAAACTCGACACATTAATTACTTACTCTTTTCATTTTAGCACAGCCAACCAACAAGACAATCTATCAACATCAATAAGCCGCGAGATAATAATCTATAAAACGATAATGACACATAGGCACACTTTGTGCTTTCAATCCATATGGGATAACTACATTAACCGCCTTCGGGCAATATAACGGACAACATAGAGCTTAAAACATGAGCAAATTGGCAACAATTTTAGGTGCCATATTAGGATTATTGGTTATTTTTGCCAATATGATTGATTATAGCCAAATGAAATTCATCACTGCATTCTTTGATCTGCAATCAGCACTGATTGTGATCGGCGGTGTGATTGCGGCTACACTCATTAACTACCCGCTCAACCGATTAGGCTGTGTTGCACAATCATTTATTATTATTTTTAGCCGAGAAACCATTCATCAACAAGACATTATCGATGAGCTTTTAGACCTATCCGCGCTCGCACACCGAAAAGGAAAACTCGCCCTAGAGTCACATATTGAAGAAACACAACATCACTTCTTAAAAATTGCTTTGCAAGAACTAATGAGCACAAGCGATCCAAATACCCTAAAACGCAACTTAGATAACGAGCTTAATAGCATGCGTTTGCGCCATGCTGCTTGTCAGGATGTGTTTTACAACATGGCATCCTATGCCCCTGCCTTTGGCATGATGGGCACAGTAATGGGACTGATCATTATGATGACCAGTCAGGGAGAAACCAACAGCGTTGCGGTATATGGTGCATCGCAAAGCCAAGATATGATGGGAAAACTATTATCTGGGATGGGATTAGCATTGGTGACAACACTTTATGGTGTCGTTTTATCTAACTTTGTTTTCTTACCCATTTCGGGGAAATTACGATCGCTGTCCGACTCAGAACAACATGCCGCCGAAATCATGATCGTCGGCATGCAAAGCTTGCAGCGTCAAGATTCACCAATGCGTATGAAGGATGAACTTCTAACATTTGTTTCTAAACATATTCGAGAAGAAGTCGATCGTCAGCGTAGCAGTGAAGGGCATTAATCATGGCATTAATTAAATCCTCGATTAGCCGTGGTATCGACAGAGAAAGCCTGTGGCTGATGACCTATATTTCCTTATTTACCTCTTTATTAGCTTTTTTTATTCTGTCTGTAACCATGGTCGAATTAGAAGGATCTGAGGTAAGAAGGAATTTTCAAAAGATACAGCACGACTTATATTTACAAGTCGTCATGCATAAAAAAAGACTAAATTTAGACTGGTTAGAAGTAGAAGAAACGGTTACAAAAGGAACCAGACTTACCTTACGCTCAGATAGGCTAAACAGTCAGGAAATTTTTAAAAAAGGCTCTGATAAAATTAACTCGCCTTGGCTAGGAGAATTGCAATCTTTAGTGATTTTACTCAATCAACTACACTTAGAAGATTTAAATACACGTTATGCCAACCTACTCGACCCAGTTGAGCGCTCTGGCTTTTCAATCGACGCTCAGCTCCTCATCGAAGGTCACACCGATGAACAACCGATGAGCAGCGCTCGATTTCCCAGCAATTGGGAGTTATCCACTGCTCGCGCCTTACAAGTACAACAATTTTTACAAACAAGAACCGCATTATCAGAAAGACAATTTTCGATTGCTGGTTTAGGCAGTTTTAGACCATCAAAAGACATTAAAGATTATGCTAACAACCGTCGCGTAGAAATTTATATTAACGCCCAGTTAATTGCCAAGGACATCCAGCAATGACAGCACAAGAGTTACGTGCACGAAAATCTTGGTTACTCTCATTCGGTGATGTCACTACGCTATTAATCTGCTTTTTCGTGATGATGATCGCAGTTAATAAGGGCGAAGTGGCTCGTGTGCATGTCTGGATTGAATCACAATTAGAAACATCAAAACAAGAATTGCAACAACTGGTACAAACCCAACAAATAACAGGGGTTAAGGTCAGCCGTGATACACAAGGCGTATCGATCACGATTAATAGCAACGATGCTTTTGAGCCAGCCAAAACTGAACCATCAGCAGCGCTACAAGATCGATTACTCCTCATTGGTCAATTTTTGCCGCAAATTGCGGTCTTTCAAGTAACACAGCGCTATCCAAAAATGATCAGCGACGCACAATATCAGGATATGCGTTGGCTATCTGAAGTGGTTGTAGAAGGTCATACCGACAATGATGCCATCTCAGCCAATAGCCGATTACGCAGTAACTGGGAGCTATCTGCCCTGCGCGCTTTAAAGGTGATGCAAGTGTTACAAAGCGCCAGTCAACTTCCTGAAGCTAACTTTGCCGTTGCTGGCATGGGCGAACATCACCCTGTTAGCGATAACACAACAGCAGCAGGAAAAGCCGAAAATCGTCGCATTACCATTCACATCAATGCGGCTTTGTTGAAAAATAGCATCTATCCACTGTCTGCCCAATAACCTATAAAACCGTCGTGAGCTGGCAAAATTGCTAGGCGCTAGGCGTGCAGACTCAAGGAATGTACACCAACTACATGACGTAGAGCGAACGCCGAAGCAACGACGCAAGATGACAGCGCAATAGGTTTTTAAGAATGAAAATGCTCATACACTGCTTGCGCTTGCTTCTGCGTTATCCCCGAGACAGAACAGAGTTGCGACAAACTCGCTTCCTTAATCGCCAACATATTGCCGAAGGCTTTTAATAGTTTGGTTTTGGTTTTCGCACCAATACCAGCAATATCTTCTAGCCCCGACACCAATGATTTTTTGCGACTATTCCGCTGACCCATAATGGCAAAGCGATGAGCCTCGTCTCGAATACGCTGTAATAAATGTGCAATCGGATCATCGGCATCTAATTGAATACCGTCATCAGTTATTGATTGATAGTAAGTTTCTAACCCTGCTTTTCGCCCCTCGCCTTTGGCAATAGACAAGAGCATGACCTGATCTTGTAAGCCCAGAGCGATAAGCTGCTCTACCGCCATACTTAACTGCACCTTTCCGCCATCGACAATCAGCAAATCTGGTAGCTCCCCCGACTGCTGCCCACGCAGTAAGCGACGACCTAGAGCTTGTTTCATGGCTGCTGGATCATCCCCAGGCGTAATGCCTGTAATGTTGTAGCGTCGATAATGTTCTTTACTGGCAGTACCATCAATAAAGACAACACAAGAAGCTACTGTATTCGTGCCCTGTAAATGAGAAATATCAAAACATTCCATGCGCTGCGGCAATCTGGGTAAAGTAAAGCGCGTTTGTAATTGCGTTAACAATTTAAGTTGCTGCGTTTGAGTCGCTTCTAAACTTGTGAGCGCCTGACGCGCATTATCTTGTGCTAACTGCAACCATTTTTGTGCCGGGCCACGGGCTTGCGTCACCAAATATACATGTTTACCTGCCTGTAAGGCAAACCACGCCAACAACCCCGCTTTATCATCTGGCTCTTGCCCCAAAATAATACGCCGAGGAATATCGCGCCCCGTATAGTATTGCAACAGAAACGCAGACAAAACCAACCCATCATCACTGTCTTTTGCCTGACGCGGAAAATGGCTACTACTTCCCCATAAATTGCCATTGCGCACCATCAACAATTGAACCACCACACGCCCTGCTTCGTCGTGCAACAAAGTGACAACATCGGCATCCTCTGGTTTTTCTGCCGACACAAACTGTTTTTGCTGTACGCTTTCGAGTAATTCAATTTGATCGCGTAACACGGCTGCCCGTTCAAATTCTAAGGCTTCTGCGGCGAGCATCATCGCTTGCTGTTTCGATTGAATCAGCGCTTTACTTTTACCCTCTAAAAACGCAACTGTATCTTGCACATCTTTAGCATAATCAGTTTTGCTGATTAAGCCGACACAAGGTGCTGTGCAGCGCTTAATCTCGTATTGCAAACAAGGACGGGCGCGATTGCGATAAAAACTATCGCTGCACTGACGAACAGGAAATACTTTTTGCAATAAGTTCAGCGTTTCGTACACCGCGGGGCTACTGGGAAATGGTCCAAATAAACGCCCTTCTTTTTTACGACTGCCGCGATAGGCATACAACCCTGGAAAGTCTTGTTGACTACTTAAATACAAATAAGGATAAGATTTATCGTCTCTAAAAATAATGTTGTAGCGCGGGTTATGTTTTTTAATCAGCGTATATTCTAAGATAAAAGCTTCGGCCTCGCTCTGTGTGAGCATCAACTCGACACGTGCAATCTGTGCGACCAAAGCCCGTGTTTTGGGATGATCTTGCTCGCGGTTAAAATAACTACTCACGCGACGCTTGAGATTTTTTGCTTTGCCCACATAAATCACTTGCGCATCGCCATTAAACATCAGGTAACACCCCGATGATTCTGGCAAGTTAGCGAGGAAATGCATTAAGTCAAAAATAGGCTGGGCTTCTTGGGACACGGTTAAATCGCTTTATGTCTAGAAAATTTCTAATAACTCAATACTTCATCATCCTCGCGTATGCGGGGATCCATAAAGTCAAGAAGATAGATTCCCGCTTTCGCGAGAATGACGCGTTTTTAGAGATTCCCTTTAGTGAATCAAACTCCCGAATCGGGTATCATGGCACGTCGGGCACCATTTTATAGGAAAAACAGATTATGTCGGAATTAAATCATCAATCCATGCAACAACTCGCCGATGCGGCAACCGCTTTCGTCAAAACAGAACGACGTGGACGCTGGTTTACTAATCTACTTAAATTAGGGGTTGTTGTGTATTTGGTCGGTAGCCTTGCCTTACTCAGCCAAGGTATTAACAGCAAGGGACTCGAAGAAAATCTAAAGTCACACATTGCCAGCGTGCATATTACGGGACCGATTATGCCTGAAACACCAACCAGTGCTGAGACAATCATTCCTTTACTGCAAGATGCATTCAAAAACGAGCACAGCAAAGCTGTTTTTTTACAAGTGAATTCGCCCGGAGGTTCTGCTGTTCAGTCTGGCTTGATTTATGATGAAATTCTGCGTTTAAAAGGGTTATATCCGAATAAACCAATTTACACTGTCGCCGAAGACCTATGTGCTTCTGGATGTTATTACATCGCTAGTGCCACGGATAAAATCTTTGCCGATAAGGCAAGCATCGTGGGGTCGATTGGTGTGCGTTTTGACGGTTTTGGTGTGACGGGGTTGATGGACAAAATCGGCATCGAGAACCGCTCTTTAGCAGCTGGAGAACACAAGCGTTTGATGGATCCTTTTGCACCTGCCGATGTCGAAGCACAAAAACATTTGCAACAACATGTTCTCGCTCGCACGCATGAGCAATTCAAAAAAGCGGTACGTGATGGACGGGGCGCTCGCTTAAAAGAAACAGCAGAATTATTTACTGGGCTGGTTTGGATTGGTGATGAAGCTGTTGGTATGGGCTTAATTGATGGCTTAGGCGATGTGCGCACCATTGCTCGTAATGAAATCAAAGAAGAAGAGATTATCGAATACGCCCCAGAAACCCACTGGATGGATAAGCTAACAGGCAATTTAGGTGCAAGCATTGCACTAACATTGCAAAAAAGCATGGGTGCTGGGCTTAAATTTTAAGGACGAAATAGGCAATAAAAAAGGAGACATAACGTCTCCTTTTTTAAATACAAGTTATTATCGATAGCTTATATTAATATCCACTTTAATCGGCGCAGTAATTGCGCCACTCGCAGCGGCATCTAACCAAACCCAACCTGCCAATCCAATAAATAATATGACCGCCAAAACAACCCGCATCGCACACCTTCCATCGCTCATTTTTAGGCGGTTAAAGTGTACATTTTCTTAAAAAAACTAACAATTCGTTTGCGTAATTACTTAGGGGTACATCTAAAAATGAGCGAAGCGAAGTTTTTTTAGAGGCTCCCTTAGATAACGCGATATTCCGTCATCCTCGCGCATGCGGGGATCCATAAAACCAATGAGACAGATTCCCGCTTTCGCGGGAATGACTTTCTATTAAGAACCGCCATCAGTCAGCAAAGCACCGTCTTGCACATCTAGCACTTCGACATCGAAATGTAATGTTTTTCCTGCCAAAGGATGATTGGCATCGAGCTTAATACCCGATTCTGAGACCTCAGTTACTTGAAAGACCGCAAGCGTGCCGTCAGGTAATTCAGTCTGAACCTGCATGCCGACAGCCAACTCCATATCATCAGGGAAGTTTTCGGGCTGTGCTGCCAAGATGAGTCCGACATTGTGCTCACCATAAGCCTGTTCTGGGGCAACAGACACTTTGCCTGCAAAACCAACATCCTCACCATCTAAAAAGGCTTCTAGACCAGGAACAATTTCACCTTCACCATGAACATACTCTAAAGGCTCATAACCAATCGACGTATCAATCACTTCACCGGCATCATTGGTTAAGGTGTAATGCATCGAAACGACACAACCATTACGGATTTTCATAGCACAGCGTCCTAAAATAGCTTAAAATTAACGCATCATTATACCTAAGGGAACTTCTAAAAAACCCACTTCGTGGTATTTTAGCGTCCCTAAATTATTTTACCGCTGGTGGAAGGGCTTAAATCAAGCAGTTACATGCAGTATTAGTTCATCCCTTCCCCCAGACCCCCAACCCTCTAGGGTTTTTAGAGGTCACTATAAGGTTTACCCCGCTTATGCGACAAATTGTGCTCGATACCGAAACAACGGGCATTGACCCTAAGCAAGGGCATCGCATTGTCGAAATTGGCGCCGTTGAACTCGACAACCGTCGTCCGACAGGACGCACCTATCATCAATATATTAACCCCGACCGCCATATTGACGATGAAGTTATTCGCATCCACGGTATCACCAATGAGCGCGTGGCGAATGAGCCTTACTTTGAAGCGATTGTTAGCGACTTTATGGCATTTATTGAGGGTGCTGAACTGCTCATTCATAACGCACCCTTCGATATTGGTCATTTAAATGCCGAATTGGCTCGACTCAAACCCAATCCTTGGGGAAAAATAGAACAACACGCTAGTGTTACCGATACCCTCGCACTATCGAAAAAGCAATACCCAGGTCAACGTCATTCGTTAGATGCTTTATGCAAACGTCTTGGTGTCGATAATAGCAAACGCGAATTTCACGGTGCTTTACTCGATAGCCAGATTCTCGCGGACGTTTACCTTGCCATGACTGGCGGACAGACTGGTTTAGGCTTAAGTCACGAGACGAATACGAATGGCGGCACGCAAAGTAAAGCGGCAGAGCTTGCTCATAGTTTATTAACGAAGCTACCGTTATTTGTACCCTCAAATGAACAACAGCAAGCCCATCAAACGATGATTGCGCGCATGGAAAAAAAGGCTTGCATATGGACGACAGGCTACGCAGGATAACCAAACGGCACGGCAGCAAGGCGTGCCGCTTCATCAACTCGCTCGTTTTCTGCATGTCCATTATGCCCACGCACCCACTGCCAGTTAATCTGATGCGGCTCAGAGGCAACCAATAATGCTTGCCATAAGTCAGGATTTTTAACCCCTTTAAAGGCTTTTTTCTGCCAACCCGCTATCCACTCCGTCATGCCTTTTTGCACATATTGCGAATCGGTATATAGCGTTACCGCACAAGGCGCTTTTAACGCACTCAAGCCCTCAATTGCACCACGCAACTCCATTCGGTTATTGGTGGTATTGGTTTCGCCCCCACTCAGCATTTTTTCGACCTCGCCGAAGCGCAGCAAAGCTGCCCAACCACCTGGACCAGGATTGCCCGAACAGGCACCATCGGTAAAAATTTCAACTTGCTTCACGATTCACCTTATCTATTACATTACGACGCGCCAATTGTGGCAGTAACGACTGCCAACGCCAACCATCACGCAAACCAATTAACTTAACGCGCGAGGTTTTCTTCTGCGCAATTAACGCATATCCCTGAGAAAAAGGAGTGGCCAACCACGGAAGCCAGCGTTGCCAGCCTTTTTCGGGATAAAAAGACACTTGCTGAATTTCAAAACCTAGCGTTTGCAAGCCATCAACTACCCGACCTGGCGAAAATACCGCTAACTGAGACGTCGCTTGCTTATGCCGACCAAACCACTGACCACGCCATGCATTTAGTGGTGCAAACCCCATCACCACCACCCGACCATCACGAATTAAAACCCTATCGACCTCACGCAATAAAGCATAGGGATCCTCGATCTGTTCTAACGTATGTTGTAATAGAATCAGATCAACACTATCCGTTTTAAGCGGCAAATCCCGATAATCGGCAACAACATCAACACCCGATAATAGCGCATCAGACAATTGTATCTTATGACGAATCTGACAATGTTGCCACGCCTGAGAAAGATCATAAGCGGCCCCTAATTGCACAGCGTAATAACCAAACTGTTTGCTTAATACCTGCGTTGCCCAATCAGTTTGATGCTGAGTCAAACCAATACACCAAGGCGAGTGGCAAAAAGCACGCAAAAATCGACTTAAATGTTGCATCTTATCTCCTAGTCATTGACCCCAAGACAGTGCTTGACTATCATGAACAAATGATTCAAAAAAATAACGACAATATGGCAATAGATATCGTTGGCGTGGCTGCGCTCGATGACAATTACATCTGGATAATAACACAAGGCACATCGACTGTGGTCATTGATCCCAGCGAATCAGCGCCCGTTATCGAATGGCTAAAGACACATCAGCGCAACCTAACCGCGATTTTGATTACCCACACACATCACGACCATATTGGTGGCGTGCAAGGCTTGTTGGACGCATATCCGAACTGTTTTGTTTATGCGAATCGTTCGGCACA
The DNA here is from genome assembly GCA_964606405.1 of uncultured Francisella sp. Classification (GTDB taxonomy): domain Bacteria; phylum Pseudomonadota; class Gammaproteobacteria; order Thiomicrospirales; family Thiomicrospiraceae. The sequence continues at coordinate 24,692 of CAZSGH010000018.1, read as the reverse complement.
GCTGCCCTTTAGCCATCATCCGTTATCGATCAAGGATACGCTCAACATTGATGCACTTAACATCACAATAATAGATTTATCGGGACATACGCCAGACCAAATTGGTTACTATCTGCCCAGTGCTCAAGCACTCTTTTGTGGTGATGCGCTATTTGCGGGTGGTTGTGGACGCTTATTTAATGGCGGAACAGCAGCACAAATGACAGCAACCTTAGCACGCATTAGTGTCCTGCCCCAGCAAACAAAGATTTACTGTGCCCATGAATATACCCTAGCCAACCTGCGTTTTGCACAGATTAGCGAACCTGACAATCAAGCAACAGCCGAGCGACTCGATCAGGTGATCCGCTTACGTCGTCAAGGCTTGCCAACCTTGCCCAGTTTATTGAGCGAAGAACTGGCAACCAATCCTTTTTTAAGAACAGAATCCACAAAGCTTCATCAAGCAATTGATACCCACTCTGGTATCAAAAGCGAAACACCTATTGAGCGTTTTGCCCATTTACGCGCATGGAAAGATCAGCTTGACAGCACAGGCATACTGGAAGTTTCCCCATGAAAATTAAAACGCCCCTTGCACTACTTCTTGCCTCTGCCTTGCTTGCTGGATGTGCAGGACTGAAAGAAACGGGAGACGGAAGCACCAGCACATCCACTCGTGCTAAAAAAGGACCCGTTCTTAACTATAGTCTAACAGAGCTAAAAGAGATCGATTTAACCGCCGATGAACAGCGCAATGAAAACGAAAGCATCTGGCAACGCATCACTAACAACTATCAACTGGATCAAGGCGTACCGCCTCGTATTCAGCGCGAGATAGATTTTTATCGCACCCGCCCTAAGACCTTGCCCGAAGTTTTTGTGCGCGCCAAGCCCTATTTGTTCATGATTGTAGACGAGTTAGATAAACGTAACATGCCGATGGAAATCGCGCTCTTGCCAGTGATTGAAAGTGCTTTTCATCCTCGTGCGTTATCCGAGGCCAATGCCTCTGGCATGTGGCAGTTTACCCCCGACACTGCTCAGGTACGCGGCATTAAAAATAACTGGTGGTTCGATGGTCGTCGCGATGTTTACTTATCGACAATGGCAGCATTAGACTATCTGCAAAGTCTGAATAAACGTTTTGATGGCGACTGGCTGCATACGCTAGCAGCTTACAATGCGGGGGCAATTACCGTACGTAATGCCATCAACAAAAACAAAGCAAAAGGCAAATCGACTGATTATTGGAATTTAGAATTACCAGGTGAAACACAGCGTTATGTTCCTAAGTTATTAGCTGTTGCTAAAATGATTCAAGCACCAGAAAGCTATCGTCTTAATTTACCCGACATCCCTAATGTGCCTTATTTAACGCGCATCGAAGTGGATCAACAAATCGATCTTGCAACAGCGGCGCAAATGGCAGAAATGAGCTGGGAAGACTTTCATCGTTTTAATGCAGGACACAAGCGCATTGCCACCGATCCATCGGGAACCAGTCACGTCTTAGTTCCGATTGACAAACTACGCACGTTTGCTGTCAACCTAACCAAGTTTGCGCCGCAAACGAATGGTAACTGGATTTCGCATACCTGTGGCTTAAACGACACACTAGAAACCTTGTCGACACGCTATGAAACAACGCCCGAAATGATCGTTAAAATTAATCGCTTAACGGATGCACAGCCCAAGGTTGGACAATCGTTGCTCATTCCGTGTGGACAAACAACGCTCGATAGCAATACCGAAACCCAAGCACAAAGCATTTTAAATAGCACCTTGTCGCTCGAAAACAGGGAAAAGCATAATAAGATCATTCGTGACGAACGCCGAGAACTGGCTAACAAGCCCAAAATCTTGCATACGCTAACAAAAGGGCAAACACTTAATTCTGTCGCTAATTACTACCATATATCACTCAAAACACTGGTAACCATCAATCGTTTTGATACCAAAACACAACTCAAAGCGGGACAGCAGCTCATTATTCCAATTGAGCGCATCAACAATGTTGTGAGCAAAAAAGGCGATACTTGGCAAACACTGGGAAAGCAACATGGCATTTCCCCTGCACTCTTAGCTGAGTTTAATCAAGCAAACATTAAGAGTACACTTAAAGATGGGCAAGTAATACGTATTCCTAAATTTGGATAGACTCGGTTAGAATGGTACGAAAAAGCAAACAGAACCCCGAAGCGAGCTAAGATGAAGACACCCTCTTGCAGTATAACAGAAGAAAAACTGAGTCACCTCGCCAGCATTATCAATGCCTGCCCAATACCAATTGCGATTTTAGATAGTGACGGCAACATTGTTCGTATCAACACTGTTTTTACCCAGGTTTTTGGCTATCACCATGCCGATATGCCGACTGCTGAACGTTGGTGGCCGCTTGCCTACCCTGACGAGGCGTATCGGCAGTACATTGCGAAAACGTGGCAAGATCGCGTTGAAAAAAGCCTTCAAAACAAGACTAGTTTTGAACCATTTGAAGCAAGATTGCGCTGTGCCAATGGTGAACAAAAAACGGTAATGGCGTGGGCGTCAACCTTAGGGGATGCCTACACAGGTCTATATTTAGGTGCACTTCACGATATCACCACCCAATCAAATGCATTTATTGAACTGAGTCATTCGCAAAAATTATTGCAAACCATTATCGAAAGCTTGCCTGTACGTATTTTCTGGAAAGATAGCGATTCACGATATTTAGGCTGCAATACCCGTTTCGCACAAGATGCAGGAGAATCATCTCCACAAGCCATTATCGGCAAAATTGATCGCCAATTAAGCTGGAAAGATCAGGCTAAACTTTACCGTGCAGATGACATTGACGTGATGAATCGTCGCAACATTAAATTGGCTTATGAAGAACCACAAACAACACCAAACGGACAGCATATTTGGTTGCGAACTTCTAAAGTTCCACTACAAAACGAACACCAAGAAGTAATAGGTGTACTGGGCATTTACGAAGATATTACCGATAGTAAACGTACTGAAAGTGAACGTTGGCTCAATCAGTTTGCTTTGGAGCATACAGATGTTTCTATTGCCCGTATTGACGCTAATGGCAAACCTGCTTATGCCAACCAAGCTGCTTGTGACATGTTGGGTTATACCAATTCAGAACTACGCTCTCTCTCCGTTTGGGATTGGGATGCCAATATCCAAGCTGAGGATTGGCAGAACATCTGGCAACAGCACCAGCAACGTGGTAAGTTTAGAGCAGAAACAACCCACATTCGTAAAGATGGCAGTCGGTTTCCTGTTGAAGTTAATGCTAGTTTTATTGAATACAATGGTGAAACCTTCAGTTTGGCTTTTACGCAAGATATCAGCTTGCGTAAACAAATAGAACAACGAGAAGATAACAAACGCTATATCTTAGAGTTAATGGCAACAGGTTCAGCAATTGACACTGTTTTAACGACGATTGCAGAACAAATCAATCTAGAAAACAGACAATTTTTTAGCACAATATTTAGACTAGATCCTTACACACAAAAGCTTCACGTTGCCAATACGCCAAACTTACCACAAAACTGCCAAAGACCGCGACTATCTGTCCATAACAACTCAAACACCTGCGCTTGCGGTGAGGCCGTTTTTCAAGCAAAACGCGTCATCACTGAGAATACCACGGCAGAACTACCATGGCTCGCCAACACGCCACTTGCGCAACATAGCGGCAAGATCACCTGTTGGTCAGAACCGATTTGGGGCGCTAATCATAAAATACTCGGTGCATTAACAACTTACTACCAACAGCATCGTGAACTAAATACACAAGATATTCAGCTTATTGAGCATGCTAGCCAATTAGCCGCTGTTGCGATAGAGCAACATCAAGCACAAGAGGCACTAAAACTCGCAGACATGGTGTATCAACACAGCAGTGAAGCCATGATGATTACAGATGCTAACGGCACAATTATCGCCACAAACCCTGCATTTACAAGCTTAACAGGCTATACAGCAGAAGAAGCCATCGGCAATACACCCAAAATGCTTCAATCGGGCAAACAAGAACCAAACTTTTATCAGCTGATGTGGCAATCGCTCAACGAAACAGGCTCGTGGAAAGGCGAGGTTTGGAATAAACGCAAAAATGGCGAAATATTTCCTGAATGGCTGACCATCAATACCATTGTTCATCCAGATGGTTCACCCCATCGCAGGGTTGCGCTGTTTTGGGATATCACAATACATAAAGAAAGCGAACAACTTATTTGGAATCAAGCCAATTTTGACTCACTGACAGAGCTTCCCAATCGTCAAATGTTTTATGATCGCCTGAATCAAGAAATCAAAAAATCACATCATGCCCAGCTACCTTTAGCGTTACTTTTTTTGGATTTGGATCATTTTAAAGAGGTCAATGATAGCTTAGGGCATGATATTGGTGATTTATTACTGAAACAAGCCACGCAACGCATATTAAGCTGCGTGCGCGAAAGCGATACCGTTGCCAGAATTGGCGGCGATGAATTTACCGTCATTCTCGGTGAGCTTAAAGATATTAATATCGTTGAAAAAGTAAGCAAAAGCATTTTAACCATGTTGTCCATGCCGTTTGATTTAAATGGACATTTAGCCTACGTTTCGGCAAGTATTGGCATTACCTTTTTCCAGATGATGCAGAGCATATTGATACCTTGGTAAAACATGCCGACCAAGCCATGTATGCGGCAAAAGCATTGGGACGTAATCGTCATCACTACTTTACATTCGAGATGCAAGAAACCGCTCAAAAACGTTTACAGATGATTAGCGACTTGCATGTTGGTGTTGAAAAACAACAATTTTATCTTGTTTATCAACCTATCATTGACCTCAAAACAAAGCAAATCCATAAAGCAGAGGCACTAGTACGTTGGCAACACCCTATAAAAGGATTAATCTCACCCGCAGATTTTATTCCCTTGGCAGAAGAGACAGGCATGATCGTTGCGTTAGGAGACTGGGTATTTCAAAAAGCCTGTGCTCAGGCAGCCGTTTGGTCAAAAGTTTGCCCTAACTTTCAGATGAGTATTAATACGTCACCATTGCAATTTCAACATAATCCAACACTCAACGAAAGTTGGATTACCAATTTACAGACGTTAGGGTTATCGGGGAAAAATTTAATCGTTGAAATTACTGAGGGACTGTTAATGGATGCGACCAAACCCATCCAACAGCAACTACTGGCTTTCCGCGATAATGGCATTCAGGTATCGATGGATGACTTTGGTACGGGCTACTCTTCGCTGTCTTATCTCAAAAAATTTGATATTGACTATATTAAAATCGACCAGTCTTTTGTGCGTAATATGCAAAATGACTCTGACGATTTGGTGCTATGCGAAGCGATTATCGTTATGGCACATAAACTTGGCATTAAAGTGGTTGCAGAAGGCATCGAAACTGAAGCGCAACGTGACCTACTCACCGCGATGGGCTGCGATTATGGGCAGGGTTACTTGTTCTCGCGTCCGATTTCTGCTGATGCGTTTGGTAAACTGCTAGAACAATCCTCTTGCTAGTTATGTCATATTTCGTCATCCCCGCGTAGGCGGGGATCCATGAAGTTAAGAAGATAGATTCCCGCTTTCGCGTGAATGGCGAGCTTTTAGGCTGCTAGCTCAATCTTTCCTGCAAATAGCGATGTGGCGCACTGGCAAGCAATGCTTTTGTGTATGCTTGCTGTGGATGTTTGAGTACCTGCTCAGTTGCGCCTGTTTCGACAATTTTACCCGCTTGCATCACGGCAACCCGATGGGCAATGCGTGGCACAATAGATAAATCGTGGGTGATAAACAAATAGGAAACGCCCATTTTCTGTTGTAACTCGTCCAGCAAATCCAAAATCTGACCACGAACCGTCACATCTAAGGCGCTCGTTGGCTCATCACAAATAATCAGTTTTGGCTCGACAGCTAACGCACGCGCTATCCCAATACGCTGACGCTGCCCGCCAGAAAACTCGTGCGGGTAACGATGTTGATGTGCAGCATCTAGCCCCACTAAGGTGAGCAACTCTGCCACCCGTGCCGCACGATTTTCTGGCAAACCGACATTCAGGCTATCCATACCTTCACGAATAATCTTACCCACCGTCATGCGCGGATTAAACGCACCGTAAGGATCTTGAAACACTACTTGCAACGACTTACGCACGGGGCGCATTTGTTTATCGGTTAACCCCAGCAGCGACTGCCCTAAAAACGATACCTTCCCCTGTGCTGGTGTTAGGCGTAATAGCGCTTGCGCCAGCGTCGTTTTACCACACCCAGACTCACCCACCAAGGCAAGGGTTTCACCCTTAGCAATGTGTAAGTCTATGCCATCGACGGCAACCGTATCGGGCTGTTTACGCAGCATCCAACCTTTGCGTCGACCTGCAAAGGCAACGCGCAAGCCATCAGTAGATAACACGGGGGTAACATCGGCAACAGCAGCGCGAAAATCTTGTGTTGGCAATGCATTAGCAATGAGCCGCTTGGTGTACGCGTGATGTGCCGATTTGAAAAATTCTGTCACAGGTAAGACTTCGAGCAGCTTACCCTGCAACATCACTCCCACCCGATCTGCCAACTGCGCTACCAGCCCCATATCGTGGGTAATAAACAACACCGCCAAACCGCGTGCTTTTTGAATCGACAACAACAATTCAAGCACTTGCGCTTGAATGGTCACATCTAGAGCGGTTGTGGGTTCATCGGCGATCAACAACTCTGGCTCACCTGCTAATGCCATGGCGATCATAATCCGCTGTTTTTGTCCGCCAGAAAGTTGATGCGGATACCAATTCAGCCGTTCTTCGGGATTAGGAATGCCGACCTCGGTTAGCAGTTCTATCACTCGCGTGCGCTGTGCTTGCCCGCGCAGATTCGTATGTAGTTGTAATACTTCAGCAATCTGCGCCCCAACGCGCATCAGCGGATTCAGTGCCGTCATCGGTTCTTGGAAAATCATGCCGATACGTCCGCCACGAACCGATAACATCTGCTTTTCTGGCAAATCAGTGATGACCTGATCTTCGAGCACAATATCACCCTGCACGCGCATATTGTGTGGCAATAATCGCATAATTGACAAAGCAGTCAATGACTTACCCGACCCAGACTCGCCTACCAACGCAAAAATTTCGCCTTTGGCAAGTGTAAAAGAAACATCATCGACCAACTGTCGCTGATCGGCTAAGCTAATGGTCAGATTTTTTACCGCGAGTAAGCTGTTTGGATTCATGACATTCAATTCATTTTCTCAATTATTTCGTATTGTTTGTATCGGTATTATTGGCGCTGTCAGCCACATCCGCAAGGTTTTATTATTGAAAAACCCAACTGGTAGGAGGTCTGCTGGAAGGAACTACTTGAAGTAGCATCTAACCCATTGATACTACCCAATCCTTCCGCTAAAAAACAAACTTGGAAAGTCTAAAAACAAGAAAATCGAGGTTTTTAGAGATGTCCTATTATATGCTATCATCTCAGACATCATTCGATGAATTGTATAACAATAGCCCGATCCAGAAACATACGAGAAAAAATATGAGTTTTTTAGCAGCAGAATTGGCAGCACCCGTAGAGGCTTTCGCAACCGCATTGGGGATTGGTTTGCTGATTGGTATGGAGCGTGAACGCCTACCTGACTCTGCTGCTGGCTTGAGAACCTTTTCTCTGGTTGCGATGCTGGGGTGCTTATTTGCCATGTTAGGCGAAAATGGCGGTGGTTCGTGGCTACTCGCTGTCGGCTTGGTTGTACTTTCGATGACAATGGTTGCTTCTAATTTCTCGACAGTCAATGAAGAAAAATATCGTGGCTTCACCTCAGAAGCAGCCATTATTGTTACCTATGGCTTGGGTGCTGCTGTTTGGTTTGGGCATTCAAGTTTGGCGGTTATGTTGGCGATTGCAACAACCATTTTGCTGTATCTCAAAGCAGAACTGAAACAAGTCACCGAGCGCATGACGACCAAAGACATCAACTCGATTTTGCAGTTTGCTGTTCTATCTTTGGTCATTTTGCCGATTCTTCCTAGTGCCGACTTTGGCCCTTACGATGCCATTAACCCTCGTCAAGTGTGGTGGATGGTGGTGCTGATTTCTGGTCTGGCACTCACGGGCTATCTTGCTTTACGCATTGTCGGCGCACGCCACGGCGCTGCCCTGATTGGCATTTTTGGTGGCCTTGCCTCATCCACGGCAACAACCATGATGTTTTCTCGACATGCTGCCAAACATGAAAATCTTGTCCAAATGTCGGCAATTGTGATTCTGATTGCCAATGTCATGGTGATGATCCGCTTAGGGATTATTGCCAGTTTAGTCGCGCCATCCCTGATTAACGCGATTGCAACGGTATTTTTGTGTGGTATTTTACCTGGTGTGTTGATGGTCGCTTATAGCTGGAAAATGCTCAATGCCGCTGGTGAGTTACCCATGCCAGAGATTAAAAACCCAACAGAACTCAAAACAGCGCTCTCTTTTGGTTTGCTCTATGGTTTTGTGTTGTTAGCAGCTGCTTGGCTACAAGATATTGCAGGCAACAGCGGGCTTTACATGGTGGCATTAGTATCAGGGCTAACCGATGCCGATGCCAGTGTACTATCCACCTTGCGTATGTTTAATTTAGACCGCATCGTCTTTAATGATGCTGTCATTGCTGTGGCACTGGCGCTGATTGCTAACTTAATGTTTAAAATCAGCTTGGTCATCAGTATTGGTGGCAAACCACTGGCACGCCACGCATTACCAGGTTTATTCGCCATTGGCGGCGGAATGGGCATAGGACTGTTATTGATTTAATAATAGGGAACCTCTAAAAACCTCGCTTCGCTCGTTTTTAGAGGTGCACAATAGACTATACTCTGGGGTTAAATACCTGCTGAATTCTATCCGCTAATAAGTTAGCCGACAGTACTAAGGTAAACATACCGACAAATGCGCCCAATAAGTTCCACCACACGACAGGTTCTCGATTCAGTTCTTGTCGTGCAAGGTTAATCATATTACCCCAACTGGGCATGGTGGGATCAACGCCAATACCGACATAAGACAACACCGCTTCTGCCAACACCAGCCCGCTAAAATCAAGCACCACGGCAATAAGTACTAAGTGCCCGACATTGGGCAATAAATGTCGTCCAATAATGCGCGAATGCGACACACCAAAGGCTTTGGCAGCTTTAACAAACTCCATCTCGCGCAATTTAAGCGATTCGGCTCGTAAAATACGCGCCAGCCCTGTCCAACCCGTTAGCCCCAATACCAAACAAACTAACAATAAACGGACATCGGCGCGTTCTTGCTCGCTGGCAAACAGCTCGGCATGTTGCGCCAAATACAGTTGCGCTAACAGCATGGCACTAGCAATCAGCAACACCCCAGGAACCGCATTAAGCGTGGTGTAGGTATATTGCACCGCATCATCGACCCAGCCTTTAAAATAGCCAGCAGCAATACCCAACACAATGGCAAACGGCAAGGTGAGCAAAGTCGTCAAGCCACCGATGAGGACACCCGTGCGTACCCCTTTAAAACTCTCGTAGAGCACATCTTGTCCGACTTTACCCGTACCTAATACATGATAACTCTGCCCCATCCCCCACAGCCAAGCAAACAGCGAAACCATGATGACCAAAGTCATCGCTGCCGTCCGCCACGGAATATCGGGCGTTCTAAACAAGGTTAATGGCGACAATAATAAAATAAAGAATCCTGCAATAAACGCGCCCATCATCAGCCAAATCAGCGTTTTCTTTGCCACATCCATTGCTAAATCGTCAGCCTTTGCCAGATGCACGCCAGCATGACCTAAGCGCACAGGGGCGCGAAGCACACGCCCATCATCCGCTTGTTTGGTTTCTTGCCACAAGCCAACCACGGAAAAAGGCGCAGAATAGCTTTTTTCTTGTCCCGTGGCGATATTACCCAACGACACATCTAACAAACTGACGACGGGACGATAAGGATCGCTGGTACGCCAATGGATTGAATCAGCAAGCGCAATCAGCACAAAGAACAGCAAGATCACCGTCGATGCCAACGCGGTATGACTTTGAATCACTGCTTTCCAGCGCACGCGCGCTAAGGCATCACGTTTAAGGCTAATCGCAAAGCCGATTAAACTGGCAACCAACAGCCAAACAACCAAATCCGACCAAAGGATAAGCATTTACGAATCCCCCAAACGAACACGAGGGTCGGCTGCGGCGTATGCGAGGTCGGTCAACAATAAACCAAACACATATAGCACTGCACCTAAATACACCATCGCACGCACAATGGCAAAATCTTGGCTGTTAATCGCATCGATGGTATAACTGCCCAGTCCGGGGATACCAAAGAAAGACTCCATCAGCAAACTACCCATAAATAACAAGGGCAACACAGCTACGACCCCTGTTAAAATCGGCAACATGCCATTGGGCAACACATGACGACGCATCACCTGCCACTGGCTTAATCCTTTCGCTCGTGCGGTACGGGTAAAGTCTTTGTCTGCCTCTTCGAGCAAAATACTGCGATACCAGCGCACACCAGAACCGATACCTGCAATCACGCCCAACATAACGGGCAAGAGCAAGAATCGCCACATATCCGCATCTGGCTCGTAGCCCGAAATCGGAAACCAATGCCACATTTTAGCAAACAGGTACTGCCCACCAATGATAAAAAATAAGCCCGAAATCGACATTAGCACGACCGTGAACACCAACCCCGCTTTATCGAGCCATTGCCCACGAAACATCACCAACACCAATGCCAAGACAATGTTCACCAACAGCCCCAACACAAAGGTCGGCAAGGCAAGCATCAACGAAGGCAAGGCGCGCTGACTCATATCAGCACCAATCGCTCGCCCTGCATCGGAAACACCAAAATTAAACACCATCAACTGCAACGACTTTTGCCAAAAAATGGTTTGCGTCATGCTTTCCCATCCAGCCGCTGCGCTATTCCACAGCAGTGGCAAGTCGTAGCCACGTGATGCCTTCCAAGCAGCAATGGCGGCATCGGTGACATGCTTATTACCAAGCTGCGCACGCGCCATATCATCGGGCGAGTTGACAACGAAAAACAGCACAAAAGTGAGTAAATTCACCATCAGTAAAATCGGCAATAGCCAGAGTAATCGGCGGATAATATAGGTGGTCATGATGTTTGCTCCTGTTGTTGCCTTCTCCAAAGCGCTCCGACAAGCGTAACCCCCAACAGTAATAACAGCGCAAACGGCCACAACACAGGTTGATTCCACGCATCTTGCGCTTGCTCTCGCGCACCCACATCTAGCTTGCGATATTTCAAGGTATTGTTTGCCATTAAATTCGGGTACACATTACCGACCCAACCATGAAACAAACTCACGTTTTGCGGATGAAAACCCCAAATCCAAGGCGCATCTTCACGCACGATGGCAACGGCTTTTTCAATTAAATCTCGACGTTCTTGACTGTCTTCCATGCGTGCAATCTTTTCGTAAAGTTCATCAAATTTAGGATTGGCGTAATTACTGGCGTTTTCGCCCCCTTTATCGACCTTGGCATTGCTACTGGCGAGTAAAAACAGAAAGTTTTCAGCATCAGGATAATCGGCATTCCAGCCCCATGTGAAAATCTGCGCATTCCCTGCCATCATTTTTTCTTGAAAACGGTTGTAATCGGTCGAGCGAATGACCAGTTGAATACCCAACTTGGCGAACTGTTTACGCATCCAATCTAAGGTTGCTTTATCGTCCGCGCCTGTACTGACCGTATCGTAATACAACACCAACGCCTTCCCCGTTGCTGGATCAACGCCATCGGGATAGCCCGCTTTGACTAACAGAGCTTTGGCGTCGCTCATCGGACGACGCACACACTTACCCGTTTGATCGACATGCGTTGTTGGGTTGCAATCACTGCTTGCGCCAGCAATTCCAGGAGGCACAACACCCTGCGCCACCACACCCCGTCCATTCTGAAAAATCGCCACATCTTCTTCATAATCCACCGCAATGCTAATCGCCTGACGCAACCATTTGGCTTTATCCCCGCCAGCCTGTCCGACAATCGCATCACGCATATTAAAGCCCATATACGACGAACTGGTGGCAACACTCGACAATAACCGCATGCCTTTGGCTTTCATTTCAGGCGTTAAACTCAGCGCACCCTGACTGTCCAACACGATGGCTTGATCGAACACTTCGCTCGACACACCCGAAGCATCATAATAGCCCTGTAAGAACTTACCCCAATAAGGCACCGCTTCTTTTTCTAACGCAAAGACAACGCGATCAATAAAAGGCAAGGTTTTACCTGCATCCTTCAACAATTCAGACGGCATATCTGCAGTCGCTTCGGTTGGATAAATATCGTGATGAAAATGGGGGTTGCGCTGTAACACCATACGACGGTTAGGATTGTTCTCGCTCAGATAATAAGCCCCCGATCCCACGGGTTGCCAACCCCAAGACTGATTCTTCTCTTTCATCCCCGCTTGCGCATAATACTGATCGACTTCCCACGGAATCGGCGCAAAAAACGGCATGGCTAACCAATACATAAAGGGCGGATAAACCCCATGCAAACGAATGATTAAGGTACGCTCATCAACCACCTCAACACCACTCGGCTGCAAGCCACGATAATCGCGCCACACATCACTTTTCGGCAACGCCGACAAGGCTTTGACTTGCGCATCCATACCGACAATAAGCGGCAACATCATATCCAAAATCGGCGAACCGTTGCGTCTATCAGCCATGCGTGCAATCGCGTAGGCTAAATCGGTTGCTGTCACCAAACGCTTCTGTGACCCAAAAGCGGCATGAGGGGCATAGGCAACATCATCACGCAAATGCAGCGTATATTCACTGATGTCGGCTGCGGCATCATAATGCACGGTTGGCATGTTGGTTAAGATCAGTGGCTCTAGCTGATACGGGCGTTTCAGATAATGATATTGCAACGGCGGCTCGACAATATTGCCTAAAAACACCATCTCGTTACTGCTGTAAGACTTCACAGGATCGAGGGTTTTAGGTGCTGCCGAAAACGCCGAAAACAAGGTATTTTCATGCACCCAACCACGTGGATAAGGATTATTCCATGCCGCCTGCACCGACAGCGACCACAAACATACCAGTATTACTAACCACTTCATAACATCAACTCGCTGCGTGCCGATTGATTTAATTGCTGCTTTAACGCTGGCCAGTGCGGTAAAAATTGTGTCATAAGGGCATGAAAACGCGGCGTATGATTACGTTCTAACAGATGCACCAACTCATGCACCAGTACATATTCGATACATTCAACGGGTGTTTTTGCCAGCATCAAGCTTAACCAAATACGCTTATCGCGGGTATTACACGTGCCCCATCGCGTTTTCATTGCTTTAATGCCCCAGTCATTTGCCTGAACCCCCATGATCGGTTGCCACTTTGCCAACAAAACAGGCATCTTGGTTTTCAATGTTGTACGATAAAAGGTATCCATCAGAGCGGCACGCTTTTCAAGGCTCGACGCAACCGCTACGGTCATCTGCAACACATCACCGTTTAACACCACCTGCTGTTTTCCCACGCCTTCAATCACTACCAAACGATAAGGCTGACCACAATAATAATGCATTTCACCCGTAACGTATTGCTTAACCGCTGGCACAGCACGCGTCGCAAATGCCGCCTGCCGTGCTTTTATCCACGTTAAGCGTTCCAAAACTGTTAAACGAATCCGCTCATCCGATAGATGCAAGGGTGCTGACACCTGTACCGAGGCATCTGGTGGCACCATCCGCAAGTGCAGATGCTTAATCGGCTTGCGAATGACGCGCACAGCCATATCGGCAACAAGAAGCTGACTTTCTTGCATGACCGCTTTTGTTGTTACCGTTTTTTGACGGGGGGTTAACCAGTTTAGCCAAGACACGAAAAACGCCCTTTTATACACCTAAAAACACACATCGGGCTATAATACCGCAAACAGTCTACAATACAGGAGTCACTCATGAGTTTTCTAGCCAATAAACGCGCCCTTGTCGTTGGTGTTGCCAATGATCGTTCAATCGCTTGGGGTATCGCCAAACAACTTCGCGCCTTTGGTGCAGAAGTCATTTTGACTTACCAAAACGACAAGCTGAAAAGCCGTGTCGAATCGGCAGCAGCTGAATTAAACAGCCCCGCTATTTTCCCATTAGATGCCACGAGCGATGAGCAAATTGCTGCTTGCATGGAAGGCATTAAAGGCGTTTGGGCAGATGGTTTCGACATTTTAGTACATAGTATTGCCTATGCACCGAAAAACGAACTCGAAGGTAAATACATCGAAAACGGCACCCGCGAAGGCTTTCACACAGCAATGGAAGTGAGCGTTTATAGCTTAACAGCCTTAACAAAAGCCGCCTACCCACTCATGCAAGGTCGTCAAGGCAGCATCATCAACCTGTCTTACTTAGGTGCTGTTCGCGCCGTTCCTAACTACAACACCATGGGTATTGCTAAAGCTGCGTTAGAAGCAACCACACGCTACTTAGCCGTCGACTTGGGCAAAGATGGCATTCGTGTCAACAGCATTTCTGCAGGTCCTATTCGTACCTTAGCGGCAAGCGGCATTAAAGACTTCCGTTCATTGCTGGATAAAGCGGCTGAAATGACCCCAACAGGTAAAAACGTCACCATCGAAGAAGTCGGTAATACCGCTGCTTTCTTAGCGTCTGACTTATCAACGGGTATTACAGGTCACGTCATTTATGTGGATGGTGGCTTTAATATCACGGCTGCAGTCTAAAACCTGCTCTCGTGACGACAAAAAGCCCAGTGAAAACTGGGCTTTTTACTATCGACAACCTAAGAAATCCCTTAAGAAAACACAGGCGCATCATAATCCAGTGGCTCATCCGTATAGACACAGACATTCCACTTTTCGATCAACCCATCATCTGCCTCGCAATACTTGGCAAAAAAGTCGACGATTTCTTGTCGTTGGCAGTGAGCATTAAATGCTACTTCATCACGCCAGATTTCATTAAAGACAATCGGAAAACTTTCACCATCCGCATTCGGATTACTTGCCAAACGTGTGACGCGATACTGAATACAGCCATCTTCACGCAAGGTGTTCGGTTCTAAAGCTTGTAATAAGCGAAAAACCTCCCGCTCCTTCCCCGCCTTAGGTAAAAACTGCGCTAAACAATATACATTGGATGACATAAGAACCTCTAGTCAAATGGGTAGGAGGTCTGGAGGAAGGGGTTACTGAACATGGCATGTAGCGAAATCTTCGCCCCCTTCCTTCAGCTAAAAAATAAATTTGGGAAGTCTAAAAACGAGCGAAGCTAGATTTTAGCGGTTCCCGACATGATTGCCTCCGAGAATTTCTTTAGAAAACCCCAAAGCATCTGCATCATCACTCGGGATCCAACCTAAGCACGAACGCACTTTCATCGATTGATAATTACGCCAAATCGGCATCACCGTTACAACGCCCCACAACTTTTGTCCGCAACTCCAACCAATTGGCGAGGCATGTGCTGCCCACCAATCGTTATTAACACCAAAATGCTTGGTTTTGAAAATCAAATGAATCGCAAGCTTCCAATACTGGCGCATAAACTGTATGCGCACTTTCAACTGTTGCGTCATTATTTTGCCTCTAATTCAAGTAACTTTTGGTTCTCATGGAAAACGGTGTCACCATTCTGAACCCACAGCTTGCTAATCGTTGCATCGAAAGGGGCTTTAATAAGATGATAATCAAGCTTTGCTGTCGCTTCAGACAGCTCATTACGCAACACATCAACTTTAGCCATCGCACGATCATTAACCAACACTGCGGCGTCATAACGACGCTTTGCCGTTGCGCTTTGATCAAATAAGGCTTTTTCTGCTTCAAAATCAATCTTTGCATCTTTAAGCTCTAACTCAGCCAATCTTAGCTTTGATTTAAGTTGAGCAATACGTGCCTGTTGCGCTCTAGCATCCACCTCTAGCAACAGTTGCCCTTTCGACACTTTATCGCCTTCTTTAACAGCGATAGCCATCACTTGACCATCGACCAAAGCACCGATGGTTGCAGCACCAGCAAGTTGA
This sequence comes from uncultured Francisella sp., assembly GCA_964606405.1. Taxonomy (GTDB): domain Bacteria; phylum Pseudomonadota; class Gammaproteobacteria; order Thiomicrospirales; family Thiomicrospiraceae. The sequence goes on along the minus strand of CAZSGH010000018.1, from coordinate 8,645 downwards.
CTCATTAACACTAACGTCATCACCGACAAGCGTGTCATCATTTTTTTCATGGCTGTGTTCCCAATAGTAAACTACACAAAAATACACTTGGTGCATTTTTGTGTTTTCAAGATTTTTTAACTGGTGGAAGGGGTTTAATCAATAAATCACAATCGTTATTGTTTTGAACCCTTCCCCCAGACCCCTATCCCTTCGTTATTAGGGATTCCCTAACAATTTATTAAGATTTTCCCACAAGACAGATCTGTCTCGCTCTAACTTCATTAACTCTAGCTCGGCGCGCGTTGCCCGTACCATCGAATCACCCAAATCGGCTTTACGCTCAAACTGATATTCTGTACGACTTTTATCTAAAACCATCTCAGCATAATCACCCGCGACCTTAACTTGCCCAACACGAGATTTTAGCGTTTCTAACTGTAAGGCAGTTTCTAGCACCGCCTGACGGGTCTGACGCTCTAATGCTGCTTTTTGCGCACGAACACGATTTAATTCGGCTTTGGCTTTATCGACTTCCGATGCTTTTAAGCCACCATCAATAATCGGCATGGTTAATGCCAAATCATAGCGCCAACGTCCTTCATACAAGGTATCGACATGACTATGCCACCCTGTCCGCCCGATAGCATCAACACGCGGCATACTCATCTGTTCGGCCGACTGTAACTTTAACTCAGCTGCAGCGAGTAAATGACTCGCCGCCTGCAACTCAGCATTACGTTCTAATGCTTGCTGTTGCAATACTTTAACATCGGGTATTGCGCGCTTTTTTAACGCACTATTATCGGGAACATCTAACTCTTCTGGTAACGAATTCGGATAACCCAATAACTCAGCCAATGCAGCTCTTGTGGACCTTTGTGCATTTTCTGCCAATGCGCGTCGAATACTGGTACGTTGATAGGGTTCCTCTAACGCGAGCAACTCTAATGCCGATACTTTGCCAACTTTCGCCTCATCTTTAGCATTATCGAAACTGACGTACTCAATCGCTAACTGTTCATTTTCGACACGATAGGTTGCATCAGCCAAGAGTACCGCATAGTAAGCATCAATCACCGCTAAACGGTACTGACTGCGCGCTAAAGACTCCAATGCCTGCTGAGCCGCTATCTGGGATTCTGTCGCGGCAATACTTAAATGGGTGCGATTAAAGTCATATAACTGCTTTTGTAACACCAAATAAGCCGTGTTATTCTCTTCCTCTCGACCATTAAACTCACGTCGTCCTAAACCACCATCAAAGCGCATCTGAAAATTATCACGCACCTCTGCCGCATCACGATCCGCTTGCGCTTGCTGCGCGCGCGCCTGAGCCAATATCACCTCGGGGTTTTGCTCCGCAGCAATTGCTAAGGCTGCCGATAATGACAAAGGTTCGGGTAAACGTTTAACTTCCGAGGCAGCGAAACACTGCCCTGTCATCAGAGAAGCCAACAAAAAGGTTTTTGCCAAGTGTCGCATGCTTCTAATTTCCTTTTATCTGGCGCTTGTATTGCTCAAAGGTCATTTTTTCGTAAACTTTATCGACCACAAATTGACCCAACAACATAAACTCAGCTTTATCTCTCGTTGCACCTGTATAACGTGCAATTGGCTTGCCCGTTAAGTCAAAAAAGATCATCACTGGCGTCGCTCTCACACGAAAATCCTTTTCGGCAATCTCTTTTTGTTTTTTTACTTTTCCAGAAAAATCAGTTACTTCTACATCACCCTCGATGTCAAAAACAAAGTTGGCAAAATGTTGTTTAAAATAAGTCTGAACATCGGCTTGAGACAGAATCGACTTTTCCATCTTGTCGCAGAAAGGGCACTCATCCATCATAAAAAACATAAAGACCGCAGACTTACCATCTTGTTTTGCAGTTGCTAGCTCCTCTTGATAGTTACCAAAACTTTCTTGAAAGAAACCTTTACTCTTATCTGCCCAAGCCGTTGAAATCGACAAGACTGCCGTGAGCGCTAACACTAACCATTTTTTCATGATCTACTCGCTTATTTACTGTTATCTTTAATGAACTTCTCTAAACTTTTCTGATCAACAATCCCTGTTCTGGCTGCAACCAACTCACCCTCAGGCGTAATCATAAAAGTAGTTGGCAAGCCCTTAAGCTGACCAAAAGGAGTCTTACTGCTTAAACGTTCATTAGAGCGCAACACAGGATAGCCGACTAAATAACCCTCAACGAATTTTTTGACTTTAGCCGTATCATCATCTTCATGATTAATGCCCAGTACAACCGCATCTTTACTCGCATGTGCTTCATGAAAAGCAGCCAACTCAGGAATTTCATGCACACAAGGCGGACACCAAGTCGCCCAATAATTCACAACAACCCACTTTCCACGGTAATCCGATAATTTAACTTTTTTTCCCGACAAATCGACGAACTCTGCATCGGTAGCTGCAAAAGCAGGCGCTACCATCAACATTAACAGTGAAACCAATACATAACGCAACATAATTCTTCCTTCTACAACGTGACATGAGCATAATCATATCAACAAACTCTAATAAGACCCATTTAATATTTTTATGAACTCATTCAAAACACAACTACTGGGCACATCTAAAAACCCAATGGGTAGGAGGTCTGGAGGAAGGGGGTATTTAAAATAGCATGTAACACATCGATAAAAACCCTTCCTTCAGTTAAAAAACAAACTTGGAAAGCCTAAAAACCAGCGAAGCGAGGTTTTTAGAGTTTCCCTACTGCAATAACACCTGTTTGGCAAACGGAACAGTAATGGGTCTTTTTAGCGTCATCGATGCATGATCTAAATAATCTAATACATGCATAAGTTGACCCAAATCGTCTCCAAACTGTTTCAATAACCAAGACACAACAGGATCAGATAAGACAATATCATTTTGCTTTGCTCGCAACAGCAAAACATGTCGCTTTAAGTCGTTATCAGTTAATGAGGTTAATGCTAAGACTAATCCCGACAAACTATCTGGAAGAGAATCGTTTTTTTGCACTAACAGCAAACATCCACCTCGATCACGCATTAACACTGCCAATCGGGTAATCGCCTGCAACCACTGATCTTGCGCTAATAATGCATCAACATCATCGATACAAACAATGGGTAACAACTCCAACCCCTGCAACATCTCAGGCGACAAATTGCGTGCTTCTTTACCCGACACAAACGCCCCTTGCTCGCCCAGTTCTGACTGCTGAGATAACAATGCTTGTGCCAAATGAGTCTTACCCGACGAACCTTCTCCCAACAACCAACACACATGCGGCGACTTAGTCACTAACCACTGCTGAAGCGCCGTTAATACCGATTCATTATCATGAGAGACAAATTGAGCTAATCTAGGCCATGCAGGTGCAGTTAAGGTTAGCACCCCTTGCACCAACTGAATACTCGATAGTCGGCTATTTGCCATGCTGATTACCTAACAAATGAGAGTCTAAAAATGACAACAGCACCAAGTCATTGCCTTAATAAAAATTTTGACCTGAAAATATAACATAAAAAAGGGAGCCTTTGCTCCCCTTATTCTTAGCGATTTCTTCCACCACTACGATGCGTACTCGCAGGCGCACGACCTGCAGCAGGCTTGTTGCTAGGTCGACCACCACTTGGTGCTTTACCATGCGGATGAGGTGCTGCACCTGAAGATGCTGGCTTTTTAGTCGATGCTGGCTGGTTCTTGCCGCCTTGCGCTCGACTACCATTACCACCACCATTCACAATCGGTTTAGCGGCAATGCGCGGATCCACTTCAAAACCAGGCACAACCTGTAAAGGTAGTTCTTGCTTAATCAGCTTTTCGATACCTGATAACAACTTAAACTCATCGATACAAACCAATGAACTTGCCTCGCCTTCGCTACCTGCTCGACCCGTACGACCAATACGGTGCACATAGTCTTCAGCCACATTCGGCAACTCGAAATTGACCACATGTGGCAACTCATTGATATCAATACCGCGAGCGGCGATATCCGTCGCCACCAAAACACGCAAGCTACCATCTTTAAAAGTTTTTAACGCCAACATTCGTGCCGACTGGCTTTTATTACCATGAATCGCCATACTCGGAATGCCGTCTTTTTCTAAAGCTTCCGATAAACGGTTAGCAGAATGCTTAGTACGGGTAAACACCAATACTTGAAACCAGTTATTTTCTTTAATTAAATGCGTTAAGAGCTCACGTTTACGCTCACGATCAACAGCGTATGCTTTTTGTGTAATGAGTGTATTAGCAGCATTACGACGCGCCACTTCAACTAAAGCAGGGTTAACCAGCAACGTATCGGCAAGGGCTTTAATCTCGTTAGAGAAGGTTGCCGAGAAAAACAAGGTCTGACGCTTTTTCGGAATCAATGCCATCACTTTTTTAATATCACGGATAAAACCCATGTCTAACATGCGATCAGCTTCATCCAATACTAAAATTTCGATTTGCGACAAATCCACGGTTTTTTGTTGTACGTGATCTAATAATCGACCTGGTGTTGCCACCAAAATATCAACTCGTCCGCGCAATTGCTTAATTTGACCGTTAATATTAACGCCACCAAACATCATCATTGAAGTAATCGGTAAATATTTACCATATTCTTGAACGCTTTCTTCCACCTGAGCAGCAAGCTCACGTGTCGGCGTTAAAATCAGTGCGCGAATCGGGTTTTTACCCGTTCCTTTTGCTGGCGTTGTCATCAAACGATGTAACATGGGCAAAACAAAACCTGCTGTCTTGCCCGTTCCTGTCTGCGCACCACCCAATAAATCACCGCCTTTAAGAACAACAGGAATCGCCTGCGCCTGAATCGGTGTTGGTTCCGTGTAACCACGCTCAGTAACGGCGCGAACAATCGCTTCTGACAAGCCTAAGGTACTAAATGACATGATGTTTCCTTGAAAAGGATATAAAAAGAAAAAGCCCCTTAATTCAATGAACTAAGGGGCTTTAACTGTAGAATTCTGGTTGCGGGGGCAGGATTTGAACCTACGACCTTTGGGTTATGAGCCCAACGAGCTACCGGACTGCTCCACCCCGCGATAGAGTGTTTTTTCTTGTTGGCGGAGGATGAGGGATTCGAACCCCCGGAGGTATGACCCTCAACAGTTTTCAAGACTGCCGCATTCGACCGCTCTGCCAATCCTCCTCAACAAGAAAGCCTATTATAGGGGGTGTACCGCCCTTTGGCAAGACCTTTGTGTCAGATTTATTAAAAATATCTTAACAAGGCACAAAACGAACCTTTCTGACTTCCTTAAATTGTTTCAACACCACCCAAATAAGGACGTAGCGCGACAGGAATCGTGACAGTGCCATCAGCATTTTGATGATTCTCTAAAATGGCGACCCACGTACGACCTACCGCCAAGCCTGAGCCGTTAAGCGTATGCATGAGCTGTGGCTTGCCGTCCTTACCTTTAAAACGCGCTTGCAAGCGACGCGCTTGAAAATCTTCGAAGTTAGAGCAAGAAGAAATCTCACGATATTTACCTTGCCCTGGCAACCATACTTCTAAATCGTAGGTTTTTGCGGCCGAAAAGCCCATATCGCCTGCACACAAGCTCATCGTGCGATAAGGCAGCTCTAAACGCTGAAGAATCGTTTCGGCATGACCTGTTAATTGTTCTAACGCCTCATAAGACGCATCAGGATGCACAAACTGCACCATTTCTACTTTCTCGAACTGATGCTGACGAATCAACCCACGCGTATCGCGCCCTGCGGAACCCGCTTCAGAGCGGAAACAAGGTGTATGTGCTGTATAACGAATCGGCAAGCTTTCTTCACTAATAATTTCATCGCGCATTAAGTTTGTGACCGGCACTTCCGCTGTCGGAATTAAATAGAACTGACGGCTATCCCCTTCAGGCATGGTAATTTTGAACAAGTCTTCTTCGAACTTGGGTAGCTGTCCTGTGCCACGCATCGAGTCCGCATTAACCAGATAAGGTACGTAAGCTTCAGTATAACCGTGTTCTTCTGTATGAATATCGAGCATAAACTGAATCAACGCACGATGTAACTTAGCACCAGCCCCTTTCATTACCGAAAAACGCGCACCAGTCACCTTGGTAGCTTCATCGTTATTAAGCCAGCTACGCATTTCGGCAAGTGCAACGTGATCTTTTACTTCAAAATCGTATTGCTTTGGTGTGCCCCAACGACGCACTTCGATATTGTCTTCTTCACCTTTTCCAGCAGGAACGCTACTATGTGGGATATTTGGTACTGCCAATAACAAGTCAGATAGTTGAGCGTCAATCTTAGCAAAAGCCACTTCGGCTTGTTTCATCTGTTCGCCTAAGTGTTCAACTTCGGCCAGTAGTGGCGCAATATCTTCGCCTCGCGCTTTCGCTTGACCAATACCTTTAGATTTCGCATTACGTTCTGCTTGAGTATCTTGCAATTGTTTTTGTACGACTTTGCGTTGATCTTCTAACTCTGAAAAACGGGCGGCATCTAGCACAAAATGACGACGCGCTAATCCTTGCGCCACAATATCTAACTCTGAACGAAAACGCTTCACATCTAACATAATAATTCCTTGATATTAACGGGCAGACACTTCTACCCAAACACAAACTTGATAATGATCGCAATTATAACAAATGGAAACCGCTAATAACCTCGCTTCGCTTGTTTTTAGATTTTCCAAGTTTATTTTTTAGCTGAAGGAAGGGAGTTAAGCAATGGGTTACCTATTGTTTTCCGCCCCCCCTTTCTTCCCTCATTCCTACCCATTGAGTTTTTAGAAGTGCTCAAATCTAATTTGCTAAATTTCCACTAATAGGCAGCAGCCAGCGTGCAGTAACAACGCCTAAAGCCGTTCCAATCAGCGAAAAGCTGACATTCATCAAAACATTTAAACCCGCTAATAAATGCTTGCCATTTTCCCATAACGTAAAGGTATCCCACGAAAAACTAGAGAAAGTAGTAAATCCACCTAAAACCCCTACAACTAACAAAAGTCGCCACTCGACAGCAGCGTGTAACCACTCTTGCAGTGCAATTAACATGAATCCAATGGCAAAACCACCAATAACATTAACCGATAGCGTTCCCCAAGCGATGCCACCGTAACCCATCATCAGATTGACCTGATGTGCCAACCAATAACGTCCGACAGAACCGATTGCACCGCCAACAGCAACGGCTGCTAAACTGGTTGGACTCATCATGATGCATTTTCCTCTTGCTCGTCTAGATTGTTCCAAAATGCAATACGTTGGGTGATTGTCTGCTCATAACCCCGATCAGTCGGATGATAATACTGAGTTTGTGACCCCATTTCATCTGGAAAATAATCTTCACCAGCAGCATAAGCATGAGGCTCGTCGTGAGCATAACGGTAACCTTTGCCATAATCGAGACTGCTCATGAGCTTGGTCGGTGCATTGCGCAACTTAAGTGGAACCTCGTAACTTGGCATTTTTGCCACATCTCTCCGTACCGATTTATAGGCCATATAGACGGCATTAGACTTAGGCGCCGTCGCAAGATAAGTTACAGCTTGAGCCAAAGCCAGCTCACCTTCGGGACTACCAAGCATCTCATAAGCACGTAACGCATCAAGTGCAATGGTTAAGGCGCGCGGGTCGGCATTAGCAACATCTTCACTTGCCATCCGTACTAACCGACGCGCCAAATACAACGGATCACATCCTCCATCGAGCATGCGCGCAAACCAATACAGGGCAGCATCGACCGCAGAACCGCGCACGGCTTTATGTAACGCAGATATTTGATCGTAAAAAACTTCGCCTTCTTTATCGAAACGCCGCGTTTGTCCGCCCGACAACGCCATTTTGACGGCATCAGCATCAATCATAGCGTTTCCACTAACATCAACCTGAGCAAAGTCAGCGAGTTGTTCAATAAAGTTAAGTAGCTTGCGTCCGTCGCCATCGGCATAAGCCAAAATCCACGGATAGGCTTCTTCTGCTAAGGTTAAGGCTTGCCAACCTTGCTCTTGTGCGAGCTGCGCAGAACCACGCTGCAACAACAATAACAACTCATTTCCCGTCAAAGACTTGAGCACATAGACACGCGCACGCGACAGCAAGGCATTATTAAGTGAAAATGACGGATTTTCGGTCGTCGCACCAATTAGGGTTAACAACCCACTCTCGACAACGGGTAATAACGCATCTTGCTGCGCTTTATTGAAACGGTGAATTTCGTCGACAAACAAAACGGAGCGCTGCCCTAAAACACGGTCTGCCTGCGCTTCATCAATCATGCGTTTGATGTCTTTAACACCATCATGCACGGCAGATAGCGCCCGCCATGTTGCACCAGAAGCTTCCGCTAATAAGCGGGCTAAAGTTGTTTTACCTGTTCCAGGAGGTCCCCATAAAATCATCGAATGCAAGTGCCCGCGACCAAGCATTTGTGACAATGGTTTTCGCTCACCAAGCAAATGCTCTTGACCTAAGACATCCGTAAGTTGCGTGGCGCGTAGCCTCTCGGCTAGAGGAATAAACACGGACATTTATTATTAGTTACCTCTTAAAACTAATGGGTTGGGGGTCTGGGGGAAGGGGTACACTAATATGTCATGTAACTACTTGATTTAAACCCTTCAACCAGTTAAAAACAATATAGTGATTCCTAAAACTGACGAAGTCTTGTTTTAGGAATTCACTGCGGTGTACCGATA
>CAZSGH010000017.1:0-58433 GCA_964606405.1 uncultured Francisella sp. | reverse complement strand
TTGGAGCAAACTTAGGCAGCAAAAGTTGTTGCAATATCGACGCGCCTGATCCTAAGAGTAATGCGGATGTTTTGAATACGCCGAATGGTGCTGGAATGATATTAGGAGGAGCGACTAAAGCAAGTAGTTACATGTTTGATTACATGATGAGTTCTCAATCGTTTACTGATTCCGCTTTAAGCATGTGGTCAAATGGAGCATTAACTGATGGAATGGCTCAAGCAGGATTAAATGCATCATCATCGTCCGCCCAATCAATAGCTAATTTTAACCCTGCAACTTTAGCAAGTTATAGTCCTATAGCTGGTGTTGGTCTTAGTGTTGGGCCTGCATTAGGAGGAGCTGCTGCTGGAACGAGTACAACTTTAGGAATGGCAACATCAACTTCAAGTTTTGCAGGCGGCACTATAAATGTAACGTTCACACCAGCATTGTTTTACGTCGCCGTTGCGATGAAAGCATTCCAAATGTACCAAGCAGCCTTGGCGTGCGATGAAGAAGACTATAAATCATCCACTAAAGGCAAAGCCAAGTTGTGCTACAACACGGGTACTTGGTGTGAGAGCAAAGATTGCGGATTATTTGGTTGCACTTGCACTAAATATCGTACAGGTAAGTGCTGTTACAACTCAAAGCTTGCTCGCATTATCAATCAGCAAGGCAGGGCGCAACTGGGCTTAGATATTCGCACTTGTGATGGATTTACAGTAGCGCAGATACAGCAGCTTGATTGGTCTAAGATTGATTTGACGGAGTTCATTGCTGATATGTTGGCTCAGGCACAACAGTCGGTAGGTTCTGTTATGAATGCCACGACACAGACTAGCTTGCAGAATAAACTAATAACATCGACTAAGGCAAATGGTGCCGCTAAAACGCAGCCGCCTTTGCCAGCAGTGCTTAAAGGCACAGCGCAATAGTTAAATAATTCATGAAATCACTATCGCATGTTAGAGCGATAGTGATTGTCTTTCAGATTATTTAGTGATTAATTCTGATGTTGATTTTGCAATCATGGCAATAAATAAGTTGGTGTCTCTGATCTTGATCATATCAGGATTGTTGACGCTGAGGTCAGTTCCATCAATATGATCTAGCTTTATATTGCGCTGCTCATTTCCATAAGAAATAGTATAGTTAATACCACGCGCAATTCCATTTTCACCTGATCTGCTGCTTACAATTGCTCCTGCTGCTTCTGTAGCAACGGATTGAGCAACCGTCGCACCTAACCCACCGACAATTGACCCTATGCCACCTAATGCGTGAACATCTCCTTTTGTAGCAGCATATTTATCAGAAACGTTGTTAATTTTTATCGTTACTGGTAAGCCATTTTTGTTAATTGAAAATCCATTTTCTTTTAATTTTTTTTCAATTTCACTGCTAATGATTGAGGAGTCAAAGCCATCAAATGGGAGTACACTAATTGATAGATCAGAGGATGTAGCGACAATTCTTTCTGGATTACTTAGCTCAACAAACATCTTATTGGATACTCTCACATTAGTGCCATTGTTTGGTTTTGTACCAATAGTAATCGGGTCGTACAATACAACAGAGTTAATATCTTTCCAGTCGCTCTCGTTTTTCTTAACCATCATTGCAGTAATGGGATCTTGACACCCCGTCAAAACCGCCATTGCGCCAACGACCAATCCCATTTTTACCATGCTTGAAACGCTCATAATTTAATGCTCCATTTGTTTAACTTACGGGTAGATTATCTCAAAATGTGACATGGTTGTCAATCAATAAAGCGGAAATAAATTCGGAAATATTGGCTTATTTATCTGATATTAAAGTATAATTACCATAACAAATGCGGAAATAAATTCGGAAATTGTAATATGATTTGGACACCAACACTCGACACTAGCCTAATGTCTGCCATATACGATCTGTCTGGCTTAGACAAAGAGCTAACGGGACATCATTTGCCTAAGCCTTTACTCATTCAGATGCGCGACATGGTAGCAAGCATGAACTGTTATTACTCAAACTTAATCGAAGGCGTGCATACTAAGATCACTGACATCGATACCACGCTATCACGTCCAGATAACAAGTCTATGTCATTTATTAAGACAAGCCAGAACCTTATTGCAATGCAACAGGGTAGATCAGTGTATGACCCTAAGTACATCTGTTCTATTCATGCGGCTTTCTTTGATGATTTGCCAGAAGAGCATAAAAAGGTGCGCTATCCAGATGGCTTTGAATCAATTGTAAAAGGCGGTGAGCTGCGCAAAAACAATGTATCCGTGGGTGATCATGCCGCGCCTTCTGCTTCGTCAGTACAAGGCTTGTTAAATGACTTCTATGGCGCATACGGTAATGCCAGCAGTAATATGGTTAATGTGTTCAATGCGCTATCATCGTATCATCGTTTGGTTTGGATTCACCCATTTAGTGATGGTAATGGGCGAACAGCACGCCTACACACTGAGGCTGCGCTTATGGATGGCGGGATTGGGGTGTCGCAATTGTGGTCGTTATCTAGGGGCTTGGCATTTAGGCAGGACGACTATTATGCGGCACTTAAAAAAGCTGACAACTTACAAGACCACACGCTACAAGCATTCGTTGAGTTTTTGATTTTGACCGCTACTGAGCAAATCGCCTTCATGAAAGAAAAAGTAAACCTTGATGACATCAGTGATCGTTATTTAAGACTTGCGAAAGACTTTGATATGCCAAAAGGTTCGGATGTAGTTATTGGTGTGCTAATGCGCACTGGTTCATTGCCAAAGTCAGAAGTTCCCGCATTAATCGGTAAAACGGATAGAACGGCAAGAACGTTGGTATCGTCTATGCTCAAAATTGGCATAATACGTGAAAAAAACTATAGTGAAATTGAGATTGGTTTGTCACCACTTGTCGGAGCAATTATTCTGCCTGATTTGTTCCCGTACCGAGAGACAGCGGCAGCGGTCGATGAAATTGGGCGGTTGTGTGCGTGAAAGGTCGCAACTAAATGTGTTGACAAAATCTTTTTCCACGATGACTTAAGCGTTATTCTTATGTTGGCGGTTTGCCAATAATTAGAGGTTTAATTTATGAACGATTTGTTAACAGGTATCATTTATCTTAGTTTTTCTGTTGGTGCAATAGGAGCGGCACTCGCTCTTATTGGTATGAATATTTTAGAAAAAACGCCAATTTTCGGCGCAATAATTGGTGTGATTGGTTTGGGTGTTATGGGCGCTGGCGGGCTTGGTGGAACGTATGCAATGTCAGGTTCGATGCAAATAATTGAGTCAATTAAAAGCCTAACGCCTCAACAAGAAGCAGTGTCAAACAATGGTGCAACTAATAAATAAGGGTATCCGATAGCGAGCAACTCATCCCTGCGCGTAGTGTACTGGGGTGACATTTTTACCTTTAGAGCTTCATGATGTGGGTTACTGCGTGGTACTAGGGATGGGATTTTGGGCAGGAAATGCGGTTGCTGATGTGAAAATTGTTAATGGTGGGCCGAGTGGTTATGGTTATGCTAAAGTTGCTTGTCCAATAGGATACGTTCTCGTTGGATGTTCTAATCCACAAGCAGCAGGCACTTCACGACCATTGAACAATAATGAGTGTGAATTCATTAATCCTGACGGATCGACTGTTGTAAGCCCACAAGTAATTGCGTTTTGCGCCAAGGTCTGCAACTAATTCACTCGTAATGTTCAGGCCGCCTTGATGGGCGGCTTAGATTGGTGTTAGCCAAGACTGGTTAGTTGCAGACTTTAGCGCATGAAGCAGAAACAATAAGCGATCCAGAAGAACTTCTAACAGTTGTAGGATTTGTTGGTGGTGTGACACTAATCGCGTATGGTCTGTCGGTACCAACACAGCTAGCAGGGATTCCGCCAGAAAACCATGCCCCAGTCACTACGTAACCATTAGGGCAAGTTGCCGCTGGCGTATCGCACGAGTCTGTATATGGAGTTTTTATAACGACTACATCGGCAGTTACGGTACCACTAAAAAACATCGCTAGTACCCCCAAGTAACCCACATCCTGAAATGCTGATGAGCAAAGAAAAACCAGCGCAAGGCTGGCTTAGATGGTTATTAGGCAAGATGGGTTAGTTGCAGACTTTGGCACAAATTATGGATCCCTGTTGACCGATAGCATACGTAGGGTTGGTCGAAGTCGGACCAACGTAAAACAGCGGATGTTCTGGATCGCTTGCTGCAGCACCAGTGAGTACATAACCAGCAGGGCAATCAAATCTAAAGCCGCCCATATTACCAATCACTGTAGGGGCAGAATTTGTCCAATATGGGTTAGAAACCACCTTTACATCAGCCACAACATTACTACTAAAAAGCGCAGTTAGTACCACCCAGTAACCCACATCGCAGGTCGGTGGCGTCAAAGAAAAACGGCCTCAAGGACGGCTAATGTAGTTACTGTCGAGACACGGCAGCTACGCAATCCGCTCGCACTAAAGAAACAGAATGTTGTTGACTCTGATTTTTCTTCTGTTAAAATTAAGAGCATAACTTTAGTCAATAAGTGTACTATGGTTGGCAGAACGGTTAATGCAGCGGATTGATATTCCGTAGGGCCGAAAGGTTCAGTGGGTTCGACACCCGCACCATCCGCAAAGGGCGCCACAAATAAGATTTAAATTAGAACTTATTTGTGGTGCCCTTTGCGGTTTAAGGGGCTTAATTTTTGTTGAATTGCATCTTTTGACTGTTGGCATCTTGCAATCCTTGCTTGTAGCTCAATAGTTTGCTAATTTCGATATTGGCAGAGCGAATTTCTTCCAATTCAATTTTGCGCCCATCAATCCAGCCCGTAGCACCTAACCACGCCAAACCATTACGTTTGATCAGTCTGTCTGAATAAGCAGAACTTAGGCACATCGAATAGTTGCCGCTGTCTGTGTTTGCAAAAAATCCGAAGCTACATTTTCTTGAAAGTTCAATCGTCAATTTATGTATCTCAGGTTTTTTAAGTTCGGTATTTGCTAAAGTAGCAAGAACCGAATCGTAAAGAGCTTGCTCAGTATTGGCAGGTCCGCTCGCATCGACAGCTTGCTTAAAAAGTTGACCAGCATAGATTGATGCCGTCAGAATGTTTTTAGCATAAGCCTTTTTGTCTTTAGCAGGCCACTCAACATGAAGATCAGAGATTGTATTTGCGATCCAACGCAGGCAGCCAGGTGAAGCAGTAGGGCAAGCTTTAGCGTCGGGTTTTTCGTTGGCCGTTGACTCATCTAATGCGCGGTAAATGACCGTGTAGGCGGGCAGGGTGATTTTAATCGATGATTCTTTGCTTGCGCCTATTTCCTTGTTGCTCGTTAGGTCTTTGGCGGTTTGTTGTACAGAATTAATCTCGTCAATCTTGTCGCCGTGACCCGTTAAGACAAAAGCAATGGATAACGCTAATGCTTTAATTGATTTATTCATCATTTCTAAATTACCTTTTTATTGCATTCGCAACCGAAATTGGCTGCTTACATGTCTAAAGCGCGAGCGAAAAAAAAGCGATTTGGATTCACATTACGCGACAGACAAACAATCAAACAACCCAAAATACAGCACAAAACCCCAACATTTCACCTCACAAAACCAAAATTCATTAGTTAAAATTGTCAGCACAAAGCATTTTTTCATGCAACTAAGGAATTTTCGATTTGATCATCCCAGATGTTTGGGCCTTTCGAGGCAATTACGACGCAGCAACAGTAAAAAAGATTGAAAAACAGCCTAAAGATCGATTGATTTCTACCGGCTACATCATACTTTTACTGAAAGAAAATAAGGTTCAAAGCGTACACGCAAGCTTGTACCCAACTCGCGTGATGGCTTCTGTTTACAAAACCACGGCTAAAGGAGAAGAGCATTTCGATGAAATTGCTATATCTACGCCGACACCGTTGCATCAAGGCGTTAAATCAACCGTGAATCAACTATTAGAAGATGGTAAGGTTGTTGTTAGTTTAGATTATGTAGCTAAATTAATACTGACAAGACAAAGCTTAATGGGTCATATAGAGCAGAAATCTCAGCAAGAGACAGAAGCAGTTCCTCGTCATTACACTGATCTAATTGGAACAAATCGAACCTTACCTAATGGCGAACAATACAAATTGATAGACGTTAAGCAACAGTATTCTGGTGATTATTTAGGCGTGATTAGCTTTGAAGGCTGCGATCAGAAACATTGTCGTGAGATGCATTTGATACTCGACGATTTGGTTCCATGCAAAGCTTAGGATTGTTTCACGGGCTTGTTTTACGCCGCGACTGATAAACACCTATTGCAATTTTATGTAACTAATGGATAATCAGCTACATTAGCTTTGCTAATTCAGCACGAAGAACTCGTGCCGACCTAAATCACAATCAGTCGGGAGACTACCAAAATGTCTATATTGCATGGCATTAGTGCCGCTATTCTAAAAAACGTATCGTCTGTCAAAAAACAAGCCTCTCGCTTACATAAGGCATCCAACAAGGTGTTCGGGCAGCAGTTCTCTATAGAGCAATGCCAAGAAGCTGTTGCTTTGTCTAATGGCTTTAAATCATGGCAAGAGATTACACGCACATCGAGATTGTTGTCGTCAAAAAATGACGAGCCATTTTGGTACTTATCTACTCGTAATGACTTCCAAGAAAAGATGTTAGAGACCATTATTAAGGTCGGTTTGGCTGGCATACCTGACAAGCCATTGTTTATTGAGGGGCATGATGAGACGGCAGCGAAGATCGGCGTTAGTCTCTGGCTGGAGCGCATGTCCGTCATGAAAACGCCAGGGTTGCTTATGATTGACACTGAAGCAAAGACAGTTGACCAAACGGCTATTGGAGAAACATTTCGTGCTTGTGATATTGACGATGAGATGTCTCGCTTCAACTTCGTTGACGCAAGAGAAAGGGTGCTAGATTATTCTGTTGCTATTTCAAGCAGATCATGGGCAAAAGTTGTTGCAAAAACTGCTATTCATGAAGCGTTTATTCATAAGGTTTCTGAGGAATTATTGTCGTTGTTCGAGGTGATCATTAAATCTTTCATTCCCGCTGAAAGAATTGACCAAGCATCGTATTGGTGTGTAGAACAGGCGGCTAGCTTTTTGGGTTCACCAAAAGAGATGGTTCGGTTCAGATTGCAAGACTTAGCTGATGCTGGCGACAATGACTCGCTTTATTGGATGTCAAATATAGAGGCGTTTGCGGCAAATCGTCACGAAATTGATGCGATCCGAAAAACAATAGCGCTTCTTGATTCTTCAACTATTGGTACAGGAAAATATCTTTACAAGACAAGCCTGTATTCTCCTACTGTTGTACTGTTTTCGAGCAATAATCCAAGTAGCTTGATTATTGCGATGGCAATTTATGAAATGTACACGTCTCGTTTTCATGCAAACGAAGCCAAGAGAATGAATGATGCTGAGTCCACGCCAGTTATGGTTTATTCTGATTTTGGCAGCGGCGCTATGGCCCCTCTATCGTTTTGGGAAAACAGCATCTTGGTGAACGCTTCTATGAGCAAAGTAAGCAAGCTGTTCGAGGATTATTCAATGAGGACGACCTTGTTTGCACTGGCAGATAATGGTGCTATTTCTTATTCTGGCCGCAAGGTAATCATTAATCAAGAAGGTGCGGCAAGATGATTGATCGGTATCCGATACCTAAAAAAGCAAAAAATACATTTAGAGAATTTGTCGTTAGGTTTTCTGATGAAATCCCTGATGAGTATTGCTTTGCCCGGGCTGAACGATCAACACCAAGGCTAAGGTTTATTAGATTGCGGCATGGGAAATTAATTGGTTTTGTGCTGTACTCGCTTAATTTCTTCGACATTAACGGTTCGGATGATCAAAAACCTTCTCAATCACCTTTGGTTGGTAAGGAAAACGATGCGTATCTTGAACTTAGTTATTTGTTCATTGATCCTGTTTGGCGAGGACATGGACTAATGACTGATGCGCTTGAAGGTATAGTTGCTGATGTAATCGACTATGTGCGCGACGAGTGCGTTAAGTCAATAACCTGTACTGCCGATTTTGTTAGCGCCAAAGGCGCAGAGACTTTCGACTATTTTGTGGAATATCTGCGCTCAGAGGTGGATGTTTTTGGATTGGATATAGGCATTGATACGGATGCTGGATTTTAAGGTGGGAGAATAAAGGTATGCTATGCCAATTAATGCTTAACCCCATCAGAAGGGATGTTCACGACGAAATTACCGTCAATTTACTCAGCACACAGCTATGTTATGACCAGCCTATTTCTGACGGAGATGAATTGAATGTCGAATTTATCGTAACCCCGAAAGCATTAGAAATGGTCGCGGCAATTGGCGTTAAGCTAGACATTTTGCGTGCAACGGAGCAAGGGCTGACCTTTCATGCTTGCCCGTATCTTTCTAACAAGGTTGTGAAAGATTCAACCGATACACAGTTTTTGCTGTTCGTTCCTTGGTCAAACATTGTTAGTGTATCCAATTACAGCACTATCGCTATCAAAAAACAGGACTAGCCATGTCGCAACACCTAATCGTTGATCTGAAATCATGGTTCGCATATTCGTTTGATGTTGAAAAAAAACACTTACGCCATATCATCATCAATTGATGCTAAAGCCATCATCAGATTAGCAAGTGGTTCGAACGATTAAAAGCCAAGTACGGTAGTGTGGCCAACAGCACACCAATCGCTGTGGACTTTGTGGATTTTGGCGACAAAGAGCAAGGTATGTATCTTACGGTTGGCGACTACTCGCCAAAGGATCAGTTTGTTAGGTTTTACGTTATCAGTATTAATGTTGGTAAAAAAACGATCGGGGTGAGGCAAAAGGCTTTACCGTATTTATTCACTGAACATTTCTATCAGCGCATTGTTGATCGCTCGGCAATTCATGACAAAGATAATCTGCTTCAGTCGGTACATGATGAATATTTTGCGATATACGGTGTTGCAACATTGCTGTTTGGCTTTGCTTCACTAAATAAAGACATGGCTTATTTGCCAGTGCCGTTTTTGGGCGGACTGGCCTTGGTGTATTTGTTTGTGGTGCCAAAAGAAACACCAGCACTTGTTAGTGCGGGCTTTTTGGTTAGACAGGATGGATCGATAGCCAAAAACATGCGTATTGTCTGCCCAATACATAGCGCCACGGTCAAGGACGAGGCTGGCAACGAGCATCTAATCGGTATGCGGTTCTCAACGTGGATACATAAGAACGATGCTAATGATGCTCAGATATTGTTTGGCGACTTGGTGAACAGTTTTTCGTCTGATCATGCCAAGTTCTTGCACGAAGAAATGAGTGAGCACCTTTCCAATAAGCTTCCTGAAACCAAGCAGGAAAGGTGGCTTCATCTGGTTAAGTCGTTCGATAAGTTGGTTCATGATTCGATGTGTGAATCGGAAATAAAGGCCGCTTTCTTTGAGCAATAAAGCCGCGCATCCTACGAATGAACGCTTGCGTCATTCGTTAGTTAAGCGGCTGGTTTAACTTTCTAGGGTCGTCCTGATTTTCGATGTACTTTAACAGCGTTTCGATATTGGCTCTACCGCCAACGCTAATAATGGCGTAAGCACGATTCCAGAAGTATGGCTTCCAGTAATAAGGTTTAAGCTGCACAGCAAACTCCTTGCGCATGAGCCTAGCTGAAACTGACTTCAAGTTTTTAACCAAGTCCGACGGTTTAACTGTTGGATCGCACTCAAACAGTACATGAACATGATCAGCTTCGCCACCGAACTCAATCAGTGTACAGCCCCATTTTTGCAGCACATCACGAAAGATGTTTTCCAGTCTTTCGAGCATGGTTGCTGTTAAGCACTTATGCTGATACTTCATCGACAACACTAAATAAAAATAAATGCGAAAAGCACTATGATTCTTAGTGTTAAGTGTTGTGTAATCCAAATACTTCACCTACAATATTAATTATGGCTAAGAAGATTATACGCACAGACAAATGGTATTTGCAAGCAGACAGCGTGCAAAGAACTCATCTGGGTAGGACGGTAGACATTTACCGTCAGTATTGCCGTGCGCTAAGTTTTGTTGTTATGAGTAATTGGGCGACACTGCAAAAATCAGACAGCATCAATCAGGCGATAGAAGCATTGGTTCATGCCACAAAAGATAATCCGGAACCACGCCATTCTTATTTCGATAAACGCTTTCCTAAATTCCCTAGTTATTTGCGTCGCGCTGCTATCGCTTTTGTCGTTGGTCAGGTGTCGTCGTTTTTAACACGCTATGATGCGTGGCAGACGCACGCTGTACGCAAACACAAAAAAGCGTTACCACCAACCTTTAACGCCGCTGCTGGTTGTTATCCTGCTTTGTATGTTTCACGCAAGGTCAAACTCAGTGAAGCAGAGCTTGCGAAGCGCAATACAGAAAACAAAAGCAAGCGACTGTCTAAAAAACCTAAAGACGAAAAGATTACCGCTGGTTGTGTGGCTTTTGATCAAGCTTTTCGCAGCGCCAGTATCAAAGTTTACGACGGCAGTGATTGGGTATGGCTCAATGTCGCCATCAAGGGCCAACGTAAACGTCATTTAACGGGTGCTGTACAAGCGCCGCAACTGATCGTCAATAAAGACAGTTGCCACTTGTCAGTTCCCTTCCAACTAACCATTAACCCTGTCTTTAGCGATAGAGTATGCTCGGTAGATATTGGTATTAATACCTTGGCTACCGCAAGCATCGTTGATTCCCAAGGTACGGTTCACGCACGGGCGTTCTTTCACCCTGCACAGAACATCGACCGAAGAGATCAGCACAAACTGTGCTTTTGAGGGGCAAGCGGATCAAGTAGCTGCTATGAATCTTGTTGACAGGTACTACGATCAAGAGATCACCCGTTACATGCCGCACGGGGTTGTTAAACAGGTACTTGCAGCAAGGTTTCTACGCTCGGTGGAAAGGAAGATGAACGCAGGGCAATCCAGCACTCAAAAGCCAGACTGTAACGAGCAGGACACGAGAAACGGAGCAGAGAAAGCACTCACCTCTGCCGCAAGTAGGAAGGCGAAAGCCGCATCACCTATCCGTCACTCCGTGAGCGAAGGTTTAAACACTGCTAACACCTCATTGGTAGATGTTGGTAGGAAATAAATAACAGACGCGATAGATGCAGAAAGCATTCGTTCTCTCGATGAAAAGCAGAAGCAGTCACATTCTATGTGACTTTGGACTACCGACTAAGGACGTTCAAAAAATTGGCACGCATTTTCCTTTAATGCCAAAAATAGTGCCGATCGGAGAGTGTTATAAGCCGAAAACAGTTAGCGATTATGATCTGGCTAGAAAATTGTCACGAGATATTTGACGCCAATTAATAAAAACAAAAGGAAGAATCAAAGTGAGCCGCCAATCAAGCCCAATAGATGCACTTCACATCTCTATAGCCCATGCTATGCCAGTAGGATTAACTTCTTTGGAAAAAGCGATTGTTGAAATACTAGAGAAATGTCAACGTGAAAATTCTTTAACTACTCATTCTATTAAGTTCAAACTCCAAAAATACGGCTTTTCTTATGGGCCAAAAGGTAAGTCCATAGTCGGAATGGCTATTGGTCGAATGAAAAAGAAAGGCATAGTTGCAAATTACAATGCCTTGCAAAGATAAACTGGATGTCAACAATGTCCGATAAAAACAAAATCTTCGACAAGATCAAAAAGTGCCTTGCTCTTTCAAAGAGCAGTAACCAACACGAAGCTCAAGCTGCTTTGCGCCAGGCACAAAAACTGATGGAAGCACACAACATCAGTGAGAGCGCTTTGTTGGCTTCCTCGGTTGGCAGTTCCTTCACGAGAGCAAAAGCAAAGGCAACGCCTCCACGATGGGAAAGCTCATTGGCTGGCGTGGTGGCTAAGGCATTTGGTTGTGATTCGTTTTTTAGTCCAACACCGCATTATGGTAGCTATTGGGTTTTTGTTGGCATCAAGCCTTCACCAGAAATTGCCGAATACGCGATGGAAGTATTGATGCGACAAATCACTCGTGATCGTAAGGCTTACATCGACACGATACACGGCAATACCAAACGTTCACGGAAAACTGAGTTGGCAGATATGTTCTGCATGGGCTGGGTTCGATCGGCGTATGAGCAAATTCACGTAATGGCAAGAACCAAGGAACAGGAAGATGCACTAAAGGCATATTACGATGCTAGAAACAACCCAAACGATAGTGTGTTCGAGGCAAGAGATCGTTCGAGTGGTAAGAAGTTATCAAGCAATGACATTCAGGCGTTTCATGGTGGTCAAGAAGCGGGTAAATCCGTTAGATTGAATCATGGCGTGAACGGCAAAGAAGAACAGCTAAGGATTAGTTATGTTTAACCAAAAAGGTGAATTTGTATCTATTTTTGACATCCGAAACACAGCGACTTTTCGGTTAACAGAAAGTATGCGCCAGCTAAAGAAGTGTTATTTGTTCGTTGCTAAAAATGATTCTGATCGTTATTCGCTAGAAGATCGCCTTGAGCAGTTGTTGGCACTCGAAATGTATCTGTTAGCAGAAGAGAATTTTGGTTCAGAAAATATTTGGGATGTCGGTAAAATTATTAGTTTGATTGATTTGCGCGATCAAGTTCGCTGGATTTGGCTTGCAGGAACGGCAGCTCGTGAAGAACCAAGCACATCTATACCTTATCGCCTTCTCTAAAGTCTTTCAGCGTCCGTTCAGACGTGCCAATAATCGCCTCTATCGACTCGCCATTATCTAATCGCGCAATCATGTGGTTTAACATGAGCGCGACATTCTTAGGAACGCCAAGCGCGTTGTAGTCACCAACTCTATTCTTATTAATACCCATTAAACGAGCATAGGTCACGTTATTTAGCCCTAGCCGTTTAATGTTTTCTCTAAATTCTTTGTAGTTCATAGCGATCATTATATTGTATCAACCTTCAATAAACAAGAAATAAAACCTTTTTTTGGGTGTTATTTCTTGCAAAAGAACCTATTTTTAGGTACAATAGGGATCAGTAGTTAAAACTAATGGAGTTGCCAACATGAAACAAGTTTACGTGTGTGATTTTTGTCCTACCTTTGGCGAAAGCGTATCAATCATGGAAGAACATGAAAATTCTTGCAGTTTTAACCCTGTAAACAAGGGGTGCTATTCGTGTAAAAACCGCAAGAATTTTTACGGCAGCATTTCATGTGAAGTCAAACACCCAAATTTTGAACGTTCGGGTAACGTAAATTGCGACAAGTGGGAGGCTAGAAAATGACTAAGACAGAAGTAACGCGAATTGTTTATATTGCTAATGATGGTAAAGAGTTCGCTAATGAATATGGCTGTGTTGAGCACGAGAAGCGTGTGGAGCGAAACAAAAAGCGATCTGAGTATTTGTCACAACAATTAACGGCTTTGTTGCGTGAGTTGAATCCTGATAAAGATCGATATGACTTTGTTGTTGAAATTAGTGACAGTCTAAATACGGTTATTAAGCAAAAACTATTGGGCGGCTTTCCATTTAATGACTATCACGAGCCTGACGAAAATTTTAACTTGAAATATAGCGTTTACGAATTGTTTAAAGAATTATCTCAGATCAGATATGGCTTTGATGCTAGTGTTCCATCGTATTACTGGGGTAAGTAATCATGAACAAAGACCAACTTTCTCACAAACTATCTAACTCTATTTTCAATCGAAATCGCTACACAGTTACGATTGATATTCGTCGCCTAGCGCGTGGGTTGATGTTTTACATTGATGGCAATAAAGATGGTGAAATTGCGACTTCGGCTGACGTTTTTGCTGATGGTATCCCTGCTTTTCAGCGGGATAACGATAAATGGGATTTGCAGCGTCAGATCAACTTTGTCGAAAACGTCGTCTCTGGTTATAAGCCAACCATTCAGCTTTATACCTTGAGCGAAGAGGGCTGCATGGCTCGCAGCTATATTCTTGACGGATTGCAGCGAATTACCGCCCTGTTCTCGTTTATCAATGGCGACTTCAACATATTCGATGGGCAGGTTTCTTTTGCTGATTTGGTCGAGTATAAATTGTCGCGTCAGATTATTAATCTCGAAGTGTTCACCTTTGGTTCACACGCGGAAGCGGCTCAGTTCTACATCGACATTAATCGCGGCATCACTCATTCCGATGCGGATATTGAGCGGGCAGTTAACTTTATTGCGGAGAGTAAAGCATGAGGCATACACCAGCGCCTTGGAAGCGCGAATTTAACCGCATTAAAAGCGATCACAGGTCTATTGCACGCCTTATTCAATCATCTAACGGTGACTATTCAACCGCTGATGGCGATTTAATTGCTGCTGCGCCTGACTTATTGGAAGTATTACAAGACTTCCTAAATTACGTAAGAACAGAACAAAACTCAACCGATGGAGCAGTTCAATATAGCAGCTCACAAATCGACCGATTGGCATTCAAAGCGCGAGCAGCAATTGCAAAAGCAACAGGAGGCGCGGCATGAACGAAATCAATAAAGACCCCATCACTCAGCCCATGCGTCAATCTATTGCTGAGTTAATCGGCAATATGGCACTTGATGAAGTAACAGGTAAAGCATTTAGCGTGCTACTTGAGTCACGCGCAGTTGATGAAACCATTCTTAAAATCTTGTCGGAGCATAACAGTGCTGTATCCATTTATGAAAACCAAATTAAAGAGCTAAAAGCGACTGTTTGTGCGCTTCGTGATCCTTTGAGTAATTTCATTGCGTTGACCAACGAATCGGAAGGTGTGGCTGGATACCATCGTAACGGCGACATTGCGCAATGGGATAGCTTCCCTTTCATCCCTAAAGCGGAAGCAATGCTCGCTGACACCAATGGCAACTTTTACACCCAACGCGACGCAGAAATGTTCGAGCGTGGTTATATCTCTGGCTGGGAAAGCAGAAATGTCGAAGAAGATGGCGAATATACGTCGGATGAATCTTTTTCTGAGTTTGTTTATGAAGCGCAAAGGTCGTAGGAGGTTGCAATGGCATTAGCAGATACAGCAAAGGTTTTTGGATTATTCAGCGAGCCTTATTTTAACCAAGGCGCGTAATGGAGTCGCAAGCTCCTCGTAATCGCTACGCTAATACCACCATCCAGACCGCTGCAGCGTACTCGCGAGCGGTTGGTTGGTGATGTAAGCGCGTGACTGGGAGGCGCAAGCCGGAAGTCACCTTGGGCTATCTTGGTTTTGGATATAGGCTTTGATTACTTCTAAGGGTGCGCCACCCGTCGTTAGTAAGCAATAAGCTCTTGTCCAAAAGTAAGGCTTCCAGTAAAACTTATCGACATGTTCTTTGTATTCCTTACGAATCAGCCTTGAGCTAACGGTTTTGACTGAATTGATAAACTTGCTCAAGTCCATGGCGGGATGTGCTTTGAGCAACAGATGAACATGGTCTTCTTCGCCATTGAACTCGATCAGTTCAATTGACCAATGTTCACATTGATCTTTGAAGATGTTATGCAGTCGTTCAAGCATTGCTTTAGTGATTGCTTTTCTGCGGTATTTGGTTACTAACACTAAATGATAATTTAGGTCATAAACCGCATGAAAGTGACTCTTTTTGATTGATTTATTGTCGTTTGACATTGTTTACACCAAGTTATTTAGTGGTATAATATAACACATGAAAACCTTAAAAGCGTACCAATATCGGTTAAAACCGAATGCAAGCCAAGTGACTGAGTTCAATCAGCACTTTGGTTCAGTACGCTTTGTGAAAAACTGGTCAATCGCCTTGCGTTCACGCTATTACAAGATGTTTGGTAAAGGCGTTAGTTCACGTCGCATTCAAGATCAACTTGTGAAGAAAAAATCCTTGCCTAAATGGTCTTGGTTAAACGAGGTTAACTCACAAGCATTGCTGTCTGCCTTGAAAGATGTGGATACCGCTTTCACCAACTTTTTCAAGCATGGTGCTAAGTATCCACGCTTCAAGCGCAAATACGACAGCCACCAATCTTTCTCAGCACCACAGCATGTTGCTGTTATAGGCAATATGGTTAAGTTGCCTAAGATTGGCTTAGTGAACTTCGTGCTGCATCGCGAACTACCCGAAGGCAAGATCAAGACCTGCACTGTTAGTCGTAATGCTACAGGCAAATACCATATCTCAATTCTGCTTGAACATGAGCAGAATGACATTATTCCAACGGCGATTACAGAAGCAGAATCCATCGGTGGTGATTTAGGCATTAGCCGCTTTCTAACACTATCCGATGGCACTGTCATCGCCAACCCTCGTTTTCTGCAAACTTCACTTGAGAGGTTGCGAAAAGCACAACGCTTATTGTCTCGCATGAAAAAAGGCAGCAAGCGACGTGCTAAACAAAAGCTGATCGTTGCGCGACTGCATGAAGCAGTCGCTAACGCTCGTAAAGACTTTCACCACCAAATCACGAATCAGATCGCTGTCAAAAACCACGCAACGACCTATTTCGGGGAAGATTTGGCAGTGTGTAATATGATAAAGAACCGCAAGCTCTCACGCCACATCGCAGATGTTGGCTGGGGGATGTTTGATGTGCTGCTCACGTACAAACTACGTGAAAACGGTAAAAACTATATCAAGATTGATCGGTTTGCACCGAGTAGCAAAGAATGCCGCAAGTGTTACACAAAACATACTGAACTCAAGCTCAGTGATCGTGTATTCGTATGCCCCAAATGCGGTCATACCGAAGACCGTGACTTGCATGCATCACAAAACGTCAAACGATTTGGGTTGCAACAGATTTCTGAACAGGCGGGAATCGCCTGTGGTGTAAAGTGTTCCTCACGCACTAAACTGGCCAGAACCAGTGTGCGTGCGAAAGATGCAACATCAGTGTTGCATAGGTCGCCAGAAGCACACGCCAGAGCCGCGTAGTAGTTCACGTTGTCTCTGGCTACTCCTGCCGACGGTTTTAATGTGGCTTTTAGAATTTCTAAAGAGGTTTTGTGAAAATGAGTAGAACGATTAAATTTCAATTTCTATTCGGACCGTCAATTAATGAACCATATTTTGTAGAAAATGGTAAGCGGCATCTTTTAAAAACAACGCTAACGATTGAGCAGCTAATGAATGGCGAGTACGAGTCATCTATTCCGCACATGTGCCACCTGGTTGCTAAAAGACAGTTCGCTGGCTTAGCCGATACGAACGACATAGAAGTTTATGAAGGTGACATGCTAAAAGACGCTCAAAATGGTTTTATATGGGAAGTTGCTTTTGATGAAAGAGGTTGTTTCGTCGCACGAGATCCATCAGATCATTGTGGTTTTGTCTTTTTTGATGATTATGATTTTGAAGTCATCGGCAACATCTACGAAAACCCTGAATTAGTGGATTAAGAATTATGACTCAATTATCAACACAAATCATTAACGACGACCACATCACTGTCGTTAAATCCCCTGTTGACCTTAAACTAGGTCAGTGGTTTTGGGTGACGGACGATGATGGCGACAAGCATCTTGCTTGCGTGGTGCATATCGGCAGCAATTTTTTGGGACTCGGATCGCCTAGTAAACATGGTGGATTTTATAGCCTTTTCATTCACTTCAAGGACTTCTTCACAAAGTTAACCTTTGAGCCTAATCATGCTGCAATCATTCAAGCGAAGGTTAAAGAGCGCGAATCAAATCTAAACGCTTTGACCTGTGAAATGCAGGGTCTTTTATCATGCTTTGGTGTTGATCCAAGCTCGTTATTGTCGAACGCTGTAAGCGCTCCCAAAGGCACTAATGAAATAGCCGTGATTGACCGTTCTGTTAATGTGGACGACTACAAGCAGCAGCTTGTTGAGATCAAGCAAACTAAATTGCCCAGTATCTACAAACAGATTGAAGAAGAATCTAAGGCAATGTCCTCTTGGATGTCGGCTGAGATGATCGGCTTGAAGGCTAGTATTGCACCGCAACAAGAAGTTATTCACGCCATTGAGGATCGTCTTTTTACTGTTTCTATTTATGCTGGACTTGCTGAATCTCAAGTGCATTTCAAGGCTGGTGAGCCAGCAGCTTATCACGAAAAACTTCATATCATGCAACACAAGCGATTCATGGATGAGGAGTGCTTGCTAAATTACCAGGCAGGCGGCATGGAATTTAAGAGCATTGGCACTTTCAATGATTGGTTAGCGAAACCTGAGAATCTAAATCGTCTTTTGCCACACCCTAAGACATTATTGGTCATGCAGGTTCGCAGAAAACCCAAAGACAGAGGACGTGTTCGTGACTTAGTTGAAGGTTTTATCAGAATGCGCTTGGAAAATCAGGATAAGCTAACCTACCTTTATGTTCGCAATGGTGAAAACTTGTACATGATCGAAACCGAAATCGATTTTGATAGTCTTCTTTTCCCTGATTCTGACTTTAACTTATTTGAGCCATGCGTTGTTAAAAAAGAAGGTTATGATCCTCGTGGATACTATAAAATTAAAACTGTTCGTCTTTGGGAGCAAGAAAAAGAGGAATTAGCTGATGTTCAGGCGGAAGTTGACGCTTGGTATTCAACTAATCATCCAGAACTTTCTGAATCTGAAAAGAAAAAAGACAAAACGCAATGGTCTAGTGGCGGGAAGCTACACAGTGAAAACCTATCTCTTTTTGATCGTTACGAATCGAAATCTGACAAACACTTAGACCAGTTTGAATTGTTAACACCTGATCACATCTTATACGATGCAGTTATGACTGACCGTGCAAAAGAGGTTAAGAAATTCAATCAGATTTCGACCATCATTCAGGGATTGCTGGATCGCTCTGAATGCCTGCATCCTCACCCTAAAGTTAAGTTGTGGGATGCCAACGACTTTATGGCGTTCATTCAGCCCGTGTACGATTATTCAAATGCACTTTATGCTGGCGTAAAGCCTGATTTTGAGGCTTATCGTACTAAGCTGAATGCGAGCATTAAGGCTGGCTCAATTGTCAGCGGTGCGCGTGAGCATTGCGTTAAAACATGGGTCGAGCATGAAGGCGAAAAGCCTAAAAATAGAAGAAATGGTTATTCCAATTACGAACGGTATGAGTTAAAACACGATGGTTATGTTGTTCCTGATGCTGTTTGTGTGGTTGATAAAGTCAATAAGTCAAAAGGCACGGCCACAATCTCTTACACCAAGCATCGCACTAACCAATGGGGTGAGATTAGCAGCTCTACCGTTAAGACAATCAACATTCCTTTGTCTGAGTTGCTTAATGTTAGTGCTTATACGGCTGGCGATTACAAACAGTTTTTTAACGATCCGCGCACCCGTGAAGAGTATTTGGAATGGGCGCATTTGATGTTGGCAGCGGAAGATTATAAGGCTCTTTCATGCAAAGCATAAAAATTATATCTAGCAAGAATGAGCTGATGCGAATAAATGCAGCGATTGAAAGCTTTGAGACTTTTTTAGAAGAAGAATTGGAAGACGATGACCTTACGGAAATATTCTCTACCATAGGTGCGGTTTTATCTGCAAATAAACTGCCGTCTGATTATTTGTTGACTGGTGTAAACCTATATGGCAAACGAAGTTATGTCGTTACAGAGCGACAGCTAGACATGTTCCATAAAATGGTGATTATTATGAAATACATAGGTGGTGGAGATGATGATGGATTATTGTCTGAAATAAATGGTGCGTACAAGTCTTTCGCTAAAATAGTAAACAGAAACAATCTTGATCTCAGTGAGCCTCAAATTAATTATGGAGGGGATGATAATGAATAGCCTTATCATCAAACAGCCTTGGATTGCTCTGATACTTAACAACCAAAAGACATGGGAAATGCGCTCGCGTATGACCCATGTTCGTGGGCGCATTGGTCTCATTCAGTCGGGAAGTGGGCTTGTCGTTGGCGAAGCGACGCTAGTAGATTGTTTCAGCATTATTAATGCTCAGACAGGTAAGTGTGAAGCGCCAAACCTGTGCGAAATGCGTCATCGAATTAGTGATCAGGCTTTACTTGCGAAGTACCCGTTCGCTTGGGTGCTTTCAGACCCCGTTCGTTATACAAAACCAAAACCGTATCAGCACCCGAAAGGTGCAGTTGTTTGGGTGAAAATAGATGTGTAACTTAACGCACGATCAACTAGCCGAGCTTGGTGCCAAGTGGTTATCTCGTCATGGCTACAAGTACACTTTTGCCAATATGCGAGCTGAGTTCTTCAAAGAAAATCCAGACGTTTTAGGTATGCGTGCAGGGTTTTATGAATCTTTCGTTATCGAAGTCAAAGTGAGTCGAGCCGACTTTCTTGCCGACAAGAAGAAGCCACATCGAGAACTAGGCAAAGGAATTGGCATGAACTACGCCTATCTTGCACCTAAAGGACTTATTGACGTATCAGAAGTGCCTTATGGTTGGTGGCTATTAGAGGTGTCAGACGGTAATAAGCCAAAAATTTCTGTTGTAAAAGGTGTTAAAACGATCAAAAGCAAGCTTGAGTTTTTGCACACGGACGTCGATGAAATGCATCACTTCAAAAAATTTTTCAAGGAAAATCACAAAGCTGATGCCGACCGTAAGCAAACACTTCTTGCTTGGTTGTCCGTTTTCTTTGATCGGCTGCATGATTCTGAGATTGACCTATCGGGTATTGGAAATGCGTCATTCGTTAACAATCGCACGAAATACAAAGATCAGGAAATAGAACGATTAAAGGCCGCGCTTAGTCATGAAAGAAGACAATATCAAGCATTGCATAAGCAGTATGAAGCAGCAATCAAAGAGCGCGATTCGCGTCCTATTCCGAGGTTAATCAAAGTTTAAAAAAATACCTAACAGTCGTTGTAACTTCATACATTATGAAGTATAATTAAAACCATAAAGCGCTGAAATAGTTCGGTGCAAGTTTTAGGAGCAAACATCATGGACATCCAAGCATTACGCGCAAAACTTCTCTCGCTCGGTTTCCAAGAAACGACCTACGAAAAATCAGAAGGCGTTCACATCAGCTTGACCCAAACGGTCGGCAACACACCTTTCTGCACGCCTGAGTATGTTCAAGCGCAAGATTATGGTAATGGCTCGCTGCACTACGGACATTTGATCACAATGGAATTAACGCCAGAAGCTAAATTCCAGTGCGCTGGTCTTGGAGATGCACACGATTACTTCTGTTTGACAGAGTGTGATCAGGGCATCATTGACATGGTTATCGCTTACTATGAGCAACATAAGCTGCTTACAAACATGCAGTGGTGTTTTATTGATGTTAACGGTGGTATTTCAACGATTATCTTTGATCAAAATCAGGAAGGTTTACCAGCATTTGGTTCTTATCAAGGAAAAAAATTAATTTACGCAAGTTCAAGTAACGGTGGAAAAGTTTTGGTTGACAAGGTTTCTTACTCGGTAGAAACAGTTAGCGAGTTTGATGGTGTTGGTTGTGCTGTTCATGATGGATACACACTATACGGCTCACTGCATGATCTAGCGATGGTTTTGGAAGCTTAACATGATCAATTTAGAAGATGCTTGTCAGCAAGCAGGCGCACTCGTAGATCCATTAGTTCGCTTGTGTAAGCGTCACGGATATGATCCTTTAGATGTGATTCGTGATGAATTTGATGGTCGAGTTGATTTTACTGAAGAGCAGAAAATTAAATTCGCTGATGATTTGAAAAAAAAGGTGCGCTGATATGGGAAGTTTTGGTGATGCTAAAAGTTTTTTGTGTTTAGTAATCAATAGACACAAAGGGTCGGAAATTGCAGAGTATACAATTAACGCTATCAACGATTATTATGCCAAAACTCAAGCAGCTAAAAATTTTGTAAACGATCAAAGGTATCAAAAAAAATTGAGACAAGAAGTTGATTGGTACGTTGACGCGTGTGAAATTTAAGGAGCAAAATTAAGTGTTACACCCGCGCAATTCGTAGAGTTGCATTCAATCATTCGTCTATCGCTTTGGGCAATGAATGCGATGGTGGTTTTTACGCTGGCAAGTACGAATTAAATGGGATTGATTATGCTTTGATTGTGTCGCCAAAAGAGCAAGGGGAAACGATCATCGATTGGAAAAGCGCTGACACATGGGAAAGCGCATACACCGAAACAGCTGGAACACTTAGCGAAAGTGATGGTTTGGCTAACACGTTAGCAATGCTTAGAGCGGATGGTGCTATGCAAGCGCTTGATGCGCATAAACAGGAGTGAAATTATGGCTGATTTGAGTTTTGGCATTAATGGAGTTTCTGCTCCTGTTCATGACCAGTTTGGTAATTTGGTCGTTTACTTCTCTGATACAAAGCAATGGTGCTTCGTAACGCGGTCTGAAGATGGCTTAACGGTTGGTGATGTTTGTACGCACGCTATTGAAGTGCAGGACGGCATTGAAAAACATAAAATGCAACGTAATTCACTTATTGTAAACTTTGCTATTTACGCACTCAAGTGTCTGCGATCAGAGCGGATAGATCAAATTCATGAGTTTGATTTAAAGTCAGGAAGAGACGTGGTGATATTGGAAATTGATCGCGTGCTTGATGCGCTAAAAAAAGGCATTAGCTTCAAGACTAATCGTTTCATTAATGACACACTTGCGGGTGCTCAACAAACAGCTATGGTGCCTTACGAAAAGTGGATTGCGGTGATTAAGCAAGAGTTTGAGGTGGAAAATGACAATTAAAACCACTGGTGCAGAATTAAAAGAGTTCTTTGGTTTTGACTGGAAAATCAAAGATATGGATTGCTATCTTGAGTGGATCAAAGCGACCGTCAATGGCGTTGCTGTTGGAGAAGATGAACTTGATGTTTATGCTCTCGATGATGCGGACATCATTCAGATTATCGATGGCACAATCGTTGCGGAGGAAAGTTCTGATGTGCATGATTCGTTTGCATCCGTATTCAACAAGTGGAAAAAGGCTAAAACAACCGTAACATTCATGGTTAGCTGCAACAAAGCTGATTATGATACTCTGGTTGCAGTGATTAAAGCGAATAAAGGAAAGGTATAAAATATGATTAAGTGTATTCTAAAGGCAATATTTACTCCTGTATCAATAGGCGTTTACGTGTTTTTGTTCTTTCAGTTGGCTCATTATTCATTGGGTATTACAGACCATATAAATTTTCTACTTCTTATAGGGGGGATAATCATGCTTGTGATTTCAGTTTATTTTTCCTATGTCAAATTTGCGGTTTGCCGTGAATTACTTTCTGATTTTAATGGTAAATAGAGGTGCTTTGACATGAAAATTCAATACTCATGGATTAAGAGTGCTGATGCCGCTGAAGATGCTTCTAGTTTAGAAATTAATTCCGAGCATATTCCACGCATTGGTGAACTTGTTGAAATCAATTTTCAGCTCGGCAAAGATGAATGGTGCGCGAAGTCTGGGCGTGTTAAAGACGTGATCTGGATGGTTAATCATCATGGAACAATGGCGTCGGTGATTCTGGATACAAGTCTTGCTACGGTTGTATAAAAAATGGAAAATAAAGTTATAAACGCGCAAAATTGTGATGTAACTATATCTGTAGTCGTTAAACCTAAAAACGATAATCGCACAGTTCGTAAAGTGATTAAAGATCCAAGTGTATTTACAGGGATATTTATTTTGTCATGTTCGTGTGCTGCATTTTATGGTGTCGATGCGATGTCAGGTGGCAAAATTATTGCGTTTATTGCAAAAGAAAAGACATCTTTTGCTTTTAGTGAATTTATGGTTTTTTCTTTGGCGATGTTAGCTGCTTGCATTCCGATTATTATTGCAAAAGAATTTCATACAAAATATAAATACGATTAATTGGAGCATATATTGTGAAAAAATCGCTTTTCGGTATTAAAGATTTTGTTTTTATTTCATTGCTTTTAGGTGTGTTGACATCTTTAATGTTCTTTGCCTTTAATTCGTTGCCTCAAATGATTCGACCCGATGACAATAAGTTAATAATGCTTATTATTATGTTTGTCAACCTGTTTATTAGCGTAAGTTCGTTAGCGGCTTATTTTTCACGCAAAGCATCAAAATGGCATTTTGATCGACTCAATGATGAAGAAAAGCAACGAGCATCATTAATAGATAGAATAATCACAGTAGATGATTTAATAAAAATTAGACGACATTTAGAACGTGATTCTTTGAAAAAGACAGAACTATTGGCTGTTATCGAACAAAAGATAATGTTACAAGGATAGAAAATGATTAACAAGCAAAGAAAACAGTCGTTTCTCGTTGGTGTTCTGTTTGTGATCGCATTCTTTTACTTTCTACCAAATGCGATAGCGTTAATTTACCCTGCGCAACATGTTCGTGTGGTTTACTTGAATTGCGAACCTGCTGAAAGTGATACGTGCCAGATCGAAGGCAAGCTAAAACGTGATTGGATGAGTTCGCAGTGGTGGACTCTTGAAACTAACGATGGAAGAACTTTCTTCTTTCCAGATAAAACATTGGGCGAACATTGGATGATTCATAATTTGGAGGTTCCACGGTGAAAAAACGAACAGCTCAGCGTTTTCAGCAGACACTGCCACCCTCGATTCAGGCTGCATCGGATGAAAAAGTAAGACTTACTGTCTTTAACTTTCTGCCACAGCGACTTGAGCCTGCAAAACAGAATTTAAAATTAGAGAAACACACAAAATGACAGGTGCAGAACTCAAATGAAAGGAGAACAGCTAATGTTTATCGACGAATGCGGCGGTTACTTCGGCGGCCTAAACGATAGCCTCAAAGAAGACCTGCGCAATATCGACGGCGTACCCAACGCGTCCTATTTGGTCAAGGATGGACAGGTCTTCGTGTTCGACAAGCTGGTGCAACTGGTTGCGGAACATCGGACGCTCCAACCAGAGCTGCCACTTGACGATCTGGCACTCAGTTTGATCGCAAAAGCGACCGTTTCCGCAAAGGATGCGGTAGAGGCATGGGGAGTTGTGCCAGAACCCTACGCGCTAGTCGAGCATCCCGCAAGCGGCTTCATGATCCAGCACCGTCCGTTCAACGCTCGTCTGCCTGGAGTCTTTCAAAGCAAGGAAGACGCACAAGATGCCTTCGCTAACCTACTGCTGGGGGGTATCCAGTCAGGGAGCGGCGACTTCGCCTATCGGGACCAACCTATGACGCTATGCGATCCTATTGACACTGCACTGCTTCCTCCTCGACCTGTTATTCAGTGCGTGGAGGAATCGGATATATTGAGCTACACCGCCTTGGGCAATGTGGCGTATGAGTCGGGTTTCGAGCCTGTTTCCAATGCTCTGTTTGACGATGCGAAGGAAAGAGAGACCGCGTGGAAGAACGACAGTGACCGAGCCGCCCTATACGCTCAAGAGCATGTCGCAGACATCTGGGCGCGGACGGCAGCACTCAGACTGGTAGAGCTGAATGACCCGACCGACGCAGTGCCAGAGTATGGGCAAGAGGACTTCGCCGAGTTGCGCCAGCTCTACCCCGAACTGTCCATGCTCTCGGATGGCGCTCTTTACTCATGGTTCGATCAGTATCAGTCTGAGTGCTGCTACATCAACGGCTGGACAGCAAACCGCGACAATGGGTTCTTATTCTATCTGCTCGGCAAGGTTGCGAGACACCAGCACGAGCAGGAAACAGATAAGAAAGTCGGAAAATGGGTTGCCTATGCCCTGTTGCGCGGCGATGCACTGGACGATGCCCTCAACTTTGTACGGGCAGCAGATTTATACGACTGTGCTATCTCCCTTCTAGCGCGAAGAATCGCGGATGCCATGCGGTTCTTGGTTGAGGACAAGAAAGCAACAGAACTGCATGGACGAGCTATCACGACCATGATGGATATGTTCAGAATGGGCCGTAAGTACAGCTACTTCGCGCCGCTTTTGGCAGAGCAGAACATCAAGGACTTCGGTACAAACGGAAAAGGTTGTAAAAAATGACAGGCGCAGAATTAAAAACAATCCGTGAAAGCTTAGGTCTGTCTGTGAAATGGCTGGCAGAGAAAGCAGGCGTCTCACACCGTAGCGCATCTTATTGGGAGTCGTGTACTTTCAGCGTGCCTGACGATGTTGCTCAAATGATTAATGCTCTTGATGCTGGTATTGATAGCATGGTCACGCAAGCAATCAATGTTATAGATGATCAGATCAAAGGGCAGGGCGAGTTGCCAGAAAAGGTTGTCTTGCTACGTTATCGCACTGATGAAGATTTGTGGCAATTTCGGTCCGATATGGCAGGTCTGCCCGTAACGTATCATGCGGCAATGCTGGCTCGTTTGCGTAGCGCGGTTATTTCTCTTAAGGTTCCGTGTTTTGTTTACTGGTTAGATCCTGATGACTACCTTGCATGGCTTGGCACTCGGAAAGACTCAGAAGCAATGCGCTCGGCCTGGGCGGTTGCAAACTGTTAACAAGCCCTTGCAGCTTCTCACACCGCACCTAAAATAGTTCATTTATGTTATGTGATGTGATGCTTATTAAATCGACATTAAAAAGGACTAAAGTCAATATGTTACACTTCATTATTAGTATGTTTTTATCTTTTGCCTTTTACGCATTAATTGGCATGTCTTTAGAAAGGTCAGTTGAGTTTTTATTATATTTTGTGTGGTTTTCTTTTACGTCATTCGCAATTATGAGAATGCTGCATTCAAATCTAACTATTAGTTATGACAACATATACAAATCTATTCTTTTATTAGCATCATTTATTGCTGTTTTTTTAATTGTTTTTTTATTGACATATTTAGGGTGTGGAAGCATTTCACAGCTATATGATGAGCACAATGCCACCTCTTATTTTATTACAACTTTATCACCTGTGTTGGTAATTTTAATTATGCCTTTTGCTCACGAAATTTTAAGATATAAACAAACCAATTAGTAAGATGACAATAACTGATCCATCACACTACTTCCGACTGAAAAAGCCTTGCGCCAATTGTCCTTTCAGGGGCGATGAAAAAGCAATATCGCTGTCACCTGGTAGGCTTGAGCAAATCAAGTCAGACTTGCTGGCGGATGACCATAGCTCATTCGACTGTCATAAGACCGTGTACAAGGTAAACAGCACCGCTAAAAGAAAGCGTAGTGATCGGTCAATGTGCGCTGGTGCTGCACGCTTTCTAATGCAAGAAGGCAGGCCGACGGTTAACATGCGTCTTGCATTTGCACTAGATATTATCAAACCGAGTGATTTTTCATAAAGCATACATCAACGACCCTTAAGTTAGGAATTGTATCTATGTCATGGGCAACTAAATATATTGAAACGTTGAAATCAGGGAAACAGGTCAGCTTCAGACCTCGTGGTAATTCTATGTCTGGACGTATTAATTCTGGTGACTTGTGTACCATTGCGCCTATTAACGAAGTAGATACAATCCAAGTCAATGATATTGTTTTATGCAAAGTAAATGGAAATCAGTATTTGCATTTGGTTAAGGCAATAAAAGGGGAACAGTATCAAATTGGAAATAATCGTGGAGGCATTAACGGATGGATTACTGCACGATCAATTTTCGGTAAGTGCATAAATGTTGAAAAATAGAGGTTCATAATGCAACAACTCTCACTACTCGAACGCCATACACTCGATCGCCCAGGTTAACCAACAGTTAGACCTTGTTGAAAATGCGCTAACGTAGGAATTGGACATATCACTTTACCTTCACCGGTAAGTCGCCGCAGACTTGCGTGGGCGCACATTCTGAAAACCATAGACGGTAAGGAATAGTGAGAGATCGTAGGAAGAAGTGGCGCATTTCGGACCTAATACGATATCGACTATTGGTTGTGTTCCGTCAGATTTCGAGAAATCATATTCAAAGTATGTGACTATGCGTTCAGCCGAGACACGGTGCTGGATGTCGGAGATAGCGGACAGAACAGTTGTCTTGTTAGATTCGATGTTTCCGGTGATTAGGGGGATATGAATTATTCTCCACTCCTTTTCCTCGGAAAATGCAGGGTTTTTATATATTGTGGATTGCCCATTTAGTGCATATGCTGCGCCAGCAAGAATGTTAAATTTTTCATCCTCACTCTTGCCGCTGAGCGATTGCAGGCATGCGATCAAGGATGCCTCAATGAAGGCCTCTTGCTCTGCCTCGGCATAAATAACGGGTAATGTTGTTATGCTGTTGGTGAGGGAAGCAGATAGATGCGGGAACTTGCCAGAGTTTGGGAAGTAATCAGCGTTGAATCCTATGGCGAAACCAGTCCCATCTCGTGCATATGCTCGCCATTGGCTAAGTAGATCGCCCTCACTTGAGAAAGAGCAAACATATGGCGTAGATCTACTCTGTTGGATTTGATTCCATAAACCCTCAATGTCAGCGAGGGGGAACTTGGTCTCCAACTTTTGTAGTTCGCAGTGTATCTTTCCGATGGTCCATTCAACCTCTTGATGGTCGTTGAGGTTGTTGACGCCAGAAAGCCATATTTTTTTGTTCTTCATGATGTTGAAGAACGCAGCGACATCACAGTAGTGGTAGATGATTTGCATTGTGTGGGTCTAACTATAATTAGACGGCGAAAAAGCCGTGTAACATTAAAAATGTAATTGCGTAAAAAACTCATGTGAGGATAAAATAAAGTTGGTAACTTTTACACCCTAAAAGCCCTTATCTTCGTTATGTCACGCACATGACCAAAAAATAAAGTTGGTAACTAATTAGGTGATTTTGCTCGACCTGCAACGACAAATCAACTTGCTGCATCAAAAGTTACCATCTTTATTTCGATGTTACCGACTTTATTATGAAACCACAACTCATTATTAAATAAACAGTTATCCTTGACTCGCCGTATACCGCCAATTTAACCTGCTTTTCACATTGCAGCAGCATAATAACACAATAATCAGAGCGCAGAAAACACACTGCTTCAAACCATCCGGTTGCAATCAGCGTTATGATCCATTCTCATTATCTCTACGAACATGAACTAATAAAAGCAGATTAGTTATGTCACTGAATCAATGTTTTTCTATGTTGTTGCGAATAAATCAATTCATATTCACCGCATCTCTAAGTGCATCATCAATATTACCTCGATCGTAACGCATGGTGGTTTCGACATTCGCGTGCCGCATCATCTTTTGAGCAATGCGCGGGTGTACGCCAGCATCGAGTAGGGTAGTCGCCCTAGTTCGACGCATATCATGGGGTGTAGGGAGGTTGTCCACATCAACGCCAGACTCCAAAGTGAGATTCCTCAGTATTTCTCTTACCTGTGAGTCTGTTATCCCTTCAAGATTGACTATTCTACCGCTCTTGGTGATTCTCCCGAAGAGATGCTGTCCCGTTAGTTTGTGTGTTATTACCGCATCATTACGTAACGCTAGCCATTCCAACATCATCGGCTTAATCACATCAGCCAAGGGTAAAATTTCCTCTTTATTGCCTTTGCCTATGAGCTGGATCGTCATGTTTTCAAGATCAATATGCTTTGCCTTAATCGCAACGATTTCAGAACGTCTCAGCCCGACATAGAGACCAAAAGCAAGGATTAGTGCGTCACGAACGCCTTTTGTTCTGTTTCTATCACGATGACACGCATCGAATAGGCCATCGACTTCTAAGTGAGTAATGGCGCGACCCGCAGGTAATTTAGTCTGCTTTCGCTGTTTGATGTCCTTAATGCGGGCATAAGCGTCATCTGATAGCCCACGTTCACTCCAAGCTGCATGACATACCCCTTTAATCCCTGAAAGCGCCATGTTGAGCGTAGCAATCGACAAGCCATCTGTTTCCATGTTGGCCAACAATTCTAGGACAAACGATGACGTGATCTTTGTCCAGTCAATTGGTATGTCGTTGTTATACTTTGGCAGCCGATTTAATAGCGCGAGCATAGTGCTACGACCCTTCGGCGAGGTCATGGTAGCTAGGTACAGGGCAGGGTAGTTGGGCATTATAGTGATTCTGATTTTACTTTTTGAAACAAAACGATTAAAAAAACAGCAATCAAAAAGACAAAAATCCACTTAACAAAGCCGAGCATTGTCGAAGGGATGAAGTCACCAGTCACCAATGCGCCAAGAGAAAACCCAAGCAATACTATGATGTTAAGGTTGTTATCTTGTGTTGTCATGATTTAGCTTTCCTTTGTCTATTCTAAATCCGCAAACAAGTCCAACTGTTCTTCGGACGGCTGTTGTTCTGGTTGATCTTCATCAATGAAGGGTGCCATCCATTCCTCAAAGGCGTTTTTAGTGGTTCGGTCAGACATGATTAGCCTTTTGGTTTGGATTGGTTAAAGCGTTTAATAATGCTTTGTGTTGCATCTTTCAAAAATTCATAGATTTCCTTTAGACGTTTTACAAGTTTCTTGTCATCTTTATCTTTTTTAGTATCTTCTGCTTTTCTTGTCACGCAGGCTTTAACGTCGGCTTCGTTAGCGCACTCTTTAATGAACTGTTCCAAATCGGCATTGCTTACACCATACTTCTCTCGTATTTTGTCTTTTTCGTCCTGAGTTAGATTTTTAGCCATAACCACCTCCTAAATGATTGAGTTTATTGCAATGGAGAATACAGCGATCATTGGTTAAGTCGCTCCTTTAGTTCTTTACCAGGTTTGAAATGAATAGCACGTTTCGCATCCAAATGCACAGCAGCTCCCGTCTTAGGGTTGCGTGCCACACGAGGCTTACGATAACGTGTTGTGAACGCACCAAAGCCACGTATTTCGATACGACGATCATTAACCAAAGCATCGGTTAGCGTTTCGAGGATTAGGTTAACCGCAAGCTCGATGTCGTTGGCTGGAATTGTGTGCTGGCGGCGACTAATGAGGTCGATGAGTTCAGATTTAGTCATTACGCGATGTCCACTGATTGATTAATCCAACGCCTTCCCAATGCGATTTGATGTATCTAATCACCAGAATTTTTTGAATTGTTGGCATCGCATATAAATTAAAACGTTTACCATCGAGAAGCGCGTAATGTGTTACAGCTCCATCTTCGATAACCTTGATAAAGCTTGATCGGGATATATATATCAAAGCTAAATAGGCTACTAAGGTAACGGGCACCGTAACCACTATATTTTTTACCATCAAAAAAAATACAAACGAAAGCAAAGAAAACAATACCATCTCTTTTAATGAATATATCGTCATGAGTGACTCCTTTTGACTAAATAAATTCGTTTCACGTATTTTGCTAGTACTGTTCGCTTAGCAGCAACCAATTTAACCTTGTGCGCTACTGCAACGACTTCTAAGTAAGCACCACTGGACTTGATTTTGTCCAAAACAGCAACAACCTTGCCGTAGGTGTACACAAAACAAGCAAAGCTAAACAGCGTTTCTTTATGGTGGTGCAGAATTACAAAGGCGTAGATACCTAGTAGCGTTTTAACCGCATACAGAACAACACCAATGAGCACCAATCCTTGTGCCAACATAACCAACGCCGCCGCACCAAGACCTTCTGAAAGCATAAACAACATCACAAAGGTTAGCAGGATCGCATAACGCCCAAAACGAGCGAGTAGGATGTTAAGTCGCTGAATGACCTGCAACGATCTGATGCGCTCGCTAACGGGTAAAATAACCGCATTGTAAACCAGCTCCTCGAACAGAATGTAGAGGATAACGAGCGGGTAGAGTGCAAGGCGTTTAAGTAGCTTGATCATGTATTACGCCTTAGCCACAAACACATGCTTTCCGCCACGCTCAGATCGTTGCCACGTCAACGCCCAAGCCAAGCGTTGCTCCTTAAGCGCAGAAATAATTTCCTCGTTTTCTGACCAACCGCCAGTGACAAATGTGTATTCGATTTGTCCATACTCATCATCATACGCTGTTGCTTTGCCAAAGTCGTGCTTCCAAGCATTAGAGATGATGTAGTCGAACAATGGTTTGTAGTTTTCGCTAATCGGCCATTTTCTGATTCGATCTAGTGCGTCCTCGAAATCGGGATCAATATTTCCACCAGCAGAAGCAGGGCAGAGCGGTTTGATTGTGGATTTATAGTCGCTAATGGTTGTGTCGAAATCACCAAAGTTGTACCAAGGAGCAAGTCCTTGCTCGCAAGCTGTTTTTACAAATTCCTTGTATTCTGGCTTTAATCGGTTAGCAGAAACCATGGCTTGCTTTTCTAAGTTATGAATTGTGAACGCAAGAAATGCAACATCCTGAGACCAACTTGTTGGCCAAATGGGTAATCCATTTGTGACAGCAACAATTAGCTGCTGCACTTCACCTTGCTTCAGCGACGTGGAAATTTGTTTCATTTCGTCAGGAGAGCTAACGCAACGAGAAACGGATGCGTCGTGTCCTGCTCGTAACAGCAGGCTTTTACCTTCTTCTGTTAATTCGATATTGCCTACGATAGAGGAGGAGCAGTTAGATGGAATGGCGCGAAGCGCTTGCTCTACAACAACATTTGCGCTGGCAAAGTTATCAATTGGGTTATATCTAACGGCGATTCCTTCCTTGGCTGCATTATCTACATCTGCTGCGAATTTTTCTTGTTCAGTCATGAGTTAATCTCCTTTACTTCGAGACAATGTAAAAAATGGTGCAGCTATTGATTTTTGCGAGCGTCGTAGATAACGAAATCGCTTAAACTTGCCTTCTATAAAGAAATAAAATAAAACAAAATTACCACTTAAAGACGGCAAAATGATAAATGGAATCACGAATAACGATAACATTGCTTTTCCCTGTATAGAGCCTCGCAAAGTATCCCAATTTTGATCTTGATAGCTCCAAATCTCGTCAAACACTGACCAGCCAGCGTAAGCGCTGAGCATATTAAAATTAATGATAATGAAAAATAAGATTATTTTTTTCATTAATTATTCACCTCCCTATTTTATAAAATGCATGAGCAAGAAGTAATTCGGCACCACCAACAACAAAACCAACATAAGAAATATTGTGATTTTCTGTATTGGCGAACCTATATGCCACACAAAAATAATTAATGGTTGAATTAAAAGCATCATCAATGCAATACTATTGCCGTACTTCCAAAAAACTGGGTGCTGTTCACGATCCATGCCGTCTAGAAACATGGTTACACGAACAAACTGCTCACTATCATAAAGATAAAAAAACAAACCAAAAAAATAAATAGCTACTAATGACAATAAAAAAATATTGTCGAATGAAAATAAAGTTTTTTTATTATTTTTACCTCGATTACAGCTTATGCTTGTGCATTCGGTTGAATCGTAGTGGGAATCTTGGTTAGTCATTTTTGAGCATTATCCGAATAATAAAAAAACCAAAGCTGATAGCCGCAGTAACCACTCCTAGCGACATAACATCTTCTAATGGGGCTTTATTTAAAGGGCCTTTGGTGATGAACTGCTCTAATGCCGAAAGAGCCGACCCGTTCATAAATACAGCTGAAGAAAACATTACCATAGCCATTAAAAATACGGCTAAATAGAGATTAAGAACAAACTGGCGATATTGTTTCTGCTCACACTCTGATAGCTTTTCATTATTGCTACCAAAAGACGAGCCTACTAATGCACCAAT
The DNA here is from genome assembly GCA_964606405.1 of uncultured Francisella sp. Taxonomy (GTDB): domain Bacteria; phylum Pseudomonadota; class Gammaproteobacteria; order Thiomicrospirales; family Thiomicrospiraceae. The sequence goes on along the minus strand of CAZSGH010000017.1, from coordinate 25,067 downwards.
GATTACGCCATCGACAACACTATCATCGCCGCTTGAGCCATCAATCATTCCACCGAGTATTGCCCCTGTTAGAGCTGCTTCTGATTTGTTCATGGTTTTTATCCTATAAGAGCAAAACATTAAGATGGTAGTTTTTCTTCACCTTCTAGCACTTGTTCCTTGTGGGCATTGGCGCTGCTGTCACCAGACTTACCAAATAAACAAGATGCGAAAAGTGAACTGAATACTATAAACACAATGATTGCAACAATGAACAGAACATGAGCTAACGCTAATGGCGCTGACATGGAATTACCTGCGTCAATTGCTATATTTCCTTGAACCTTTGTAAACGATGAACCAAAAAAACTAGCCGCCATCCCCAACAAAGAGAACAAAAACTTTATTCCGCAACCTTTATTAAACTTCATGCCTTCTCCTTTTCTTAAGAGGTCTTTTGTAGTGTTTGTACCCAAAACGCGATAAAAGCCGACAAAATTATCCAGCCGAAATTTTCAGATAATAATTCATAATTTTCATTGAACAACAGTACAAGCAATGCGAGAAATAATAAGTATCCTGCAACTGAGGCCAGTAATAAAAGGGTGCGCTTTTTACACATAATTTCCATCACCTCAAATAAAACCATAATAATTCTATGACCGCAATCGCGATAACCACCGCACCAACAATAAAAAGCTTAGGAAGTAATGTGCTAAACTAATTAGGCACGGACAAGCCTTGTTCTGTATTGTTTTGAAAAAATATAGGCAACACTGGCAAGAATACTAAAAGAACCGCAACATAAGAGAAATGCGCATACTGCTCGTTAGAAAGTGCCAAAACGAACAAAAAGCTGCAAACCAATACACTAAAAAAGCCAGTGTAAAACGGCGCATATTTGTGCTGAAAAACTTGTTTTACCATGTTGCGGCTCCAGATAACTGACCGTGTGAAATAAACCTTTTCTTCATCTTGCTCATAGTGGCTTCGTCCACGTCATGAATTGAACCATAGTTATGAGTTAGTGTAACAATTTCTAGCTCACAACCCAACTCAGCACATAATTCTTGATAAGGACGAACTTCACGCTTGCGAGTGAACGTGTTTGACACGACCACATCCAGCCCCAAAGACAAGCTCTGCTTAACTTTGTCGTAGCACCACTTATGAGCTTGATAAAGTTTGGTTGCATCAAAATCATAAAAACCTTCATTTGTCATAAAGAACGTGTCGGCCTCGTAATGAACCTGACAAACGCCTTTAGCAAGAAGATTTTTAGCGTAAGTTGATTTGCCACTACCAGGCAGTCCACGAACAAGCTTTAACCTAGCCATGTCCGTGCTCTCGTACTGGTTTTTCAGCTACCTTAGTGAGTAAAAACTCCATATCATAAGGCGCATAGCCATTGCCACCAGCCCAAACATCATAAATTCGTCCGCAAATATCCATATCTTTGCCGTGTACGTGACCGTGCAAATGAACCGATCCAAAATGCATTTTGTCCCATTCAGCGATAGGGTAATGGAACATCACCACCTCATGTCCGAACAATTTACGCTTAAGATATGAGTGAACTTCATCAAAAGCCTCTACAAACGCTTTATTCCGAAGATCATCATGATTACCCGTAACCAACACCTTTTTGCCGTTAAGCGACTTGATCTGCTCAGCAGCAAGTTTTTGGTTAAACGAAAAGTCACCCAAGAAGTAAACAGTGTCATCAGGTGAAACTAGGTCATTGTGCGCCTGCACCATAAAAGCGTTCATCTCATCCACAGAATAAAACGGACGCTCCTCAAACCTGATGATGTTTTTGTGTGAAAAATGGTGATCCGACAACACCCAATTTTTAGCCATTGAAATACCCCCGAATGAATGCCAAACGCTCTTGTTCTGATAGCTCTGAAAAACCATTCCTTTGTTTAATCGCATCCATCAACCCAAAAAACTCTTCATCAACTGCCAGACGAGATAACTTGTCGGCAGATGCACGGGCAATAGCTTTTGATACCAAGTAATGCTTGGACTTAATCTTAGTGGCACGAGTACCGTCTTTCGAGTAGATGACATAGCCTTCATGTTTTGCTTCGTTGGCAATTTGACGAATCATCTTAAAACTAACGTCGTTAAACTGCTGAACAAACTGCGTGTTACCTTTGAAATCATGAAAAAGTTCAATAGCAGAACCAATAAATTTGCGTCGCTTGCCAAGAAAATAAAGCCCAGCATCCTCTGGAATGATATGAGGGTCTTCTGGGTGACACGCCTCAAACAAGAAAGTGTAATCAGGATTAGCCAAAACTTCGCGTTTGATCGTATCGTTTAACAAGTCGTGTGCATAGTCAACAAACTTAGAATCAAGGCTACCAGTCGTCGATACTAACAATTCACCTTGATACGCTGTCATGGCAACCATAAAACCATTGATCTTACGTACAGCCGTTACGCGCTCATTATCATCAAACGCAGGCGCTTGTTCTTCAATGCAATAATTATAGATTTTAGTGAAAGGATAGCTGACGATATTGTAACCCGCATCAAGAATCAGACCGCGGAACTGCTTAAGCGCATCATTCCACAAGCTCTTATAGAAGACAGTCCTTTTGTATTTGACCACTTTTAGATTCGCGCCGAAATAAACTACATCTCGAACTTGCACGAGAGCTGAATTTTCTTCGATGGCTTGTTTGATGTTTTGCATTGTGAATGAATTCCTGACTTACATGCGTCCATTATAACATATTACATACTATAATCTACATTATAGTATGTAATATGTTAATGTTCCTATGCTATTTTCGTGGTCTTATTGTGATCATTACCGTTGCGTTGAGGTTAAAAAGTTTTTGACAAACATCTAAGATATATCTACATCGATTATATAAATGGGTACATGTTTAGATTTGTGATTATGATTAGTAACTGAATAGTCAGATCGTATCAAGGATCTATTACGCAGCACTAACTTTGCTTCTGATGCAAATAAAACCTCTTTTTCATTCCCCATATTTGTGCCTTTCCTGCGAAAGGCGAAAACATTAGTCCGAGGATATATAGCTCGAAGTACGAACAAATCAATCCTGCCTGCATCAAACGCCTTCCCTCTCCACTCAGCATTTCTTAGCGCTACTTGTGAGCACAAGCTCGTTGAGAACGGCTTGGTTAAAGTGATTTCATCTTTATTATCATCAGCCCATAATCCACCATGAAATAAGACCTGACCTTCGCTTAGAGTATGCCCAATCATATTGATTTCTTCGTCAACTTTCTGCACAGAGTAATTGGGATATTTTTTTTGGTATTCTGATAGTGCTACTGGTGTTTTAGACGGCATCGCATCTCTAAAAGACTTATAGCTCTTACATCGATCTAAATAACTATCGACAAAGCTTTCTAATCCGTTATCGCCGCCGTGATTCGCCATATAATTCGCTGCATCACGATGACTGGTGATTAAAGCTTTTAGACTGTCATTTACGCTAAAAAGTATTTCCCCGCAATTTCCATAGTGCTCCTGCAGTTCTGCATGTGTTGCGCTTCGCGTGTTCCATGCTTTGTATGGGCTACTAAAAACATTAACCAATGGTAGAATCATTATGATCAGTCCTTTATCCTAAGCATAATTACAGATGAAGACCCCAACCAATGGCTTTCGTCATTGTCAATTTTGATAATTTCTACGGTCAGATTGGACTCTTCCCCGTACAGAGAACTTATTTGAGATGAAAATGCTTTTTCCAAATCGGATAACGGCTTAGTTTTTAACATTTCAAACACTGTCATCCTGTTAAAAAAATCTGAGCCGAAGCTTGGCTTATCTTTAGCATTGCTCCCATCATTTTCGACAAAATTGGCACAGGAGCTTCGTTCAATTAAATTCTTGGCGTCGATAATTTGTTCGCTGTGGCAACTTACAAAGGAAATGACTTTTTCATTATCCTTATATGCGTCTAATGTTTCTAAAATGTCTTTAAGACCAGGATAGACTTTTTGGCAGAGCACTTGATGCATTGCCTGGGTTGGTGCCAAACCATCAATACGATAAAGCTGATCAAGTAAAGCAATGGCTGTTTTTTGTAATGGATGGATTTCTAAAGACATATTCTAAACCTAACTGTAAGAAAGTTAATAAATTTAATTACCCAACATGGATCAATTGTACTTGCGAAAGTTGAAATATAACATTAAATAATAGGGACTATCATTAGGAAAACAGGATTTAATGTTTCTAAAGCAAAGCCTATTTCCAAGTGCTTGAAATGATGAAACTGAGGTAGATGCTTGCCACAGCCAATAAATAGTGTAAAATCACTTAAAGAAGGCTTCGCTTGCCTGTCAGTTGCGTCCTCATAGGATATGGTGAAAAGCGCGTAATTACATCGATAACGGTTACTATCATTAGCCCGCTATCGTAACGCAACAACGAGTCCGGGTTTTATGAGGTGACTTTACATGCAAACTCTTATCAAAGAGCAGGCAGATGTTCTGCTTGCGTTATTCGGCAAATCAATCAAAAGATCTAAGGCGCTTGAAGTGCTTTCCCATTGCTACGGGTATCCTAACTGGGATACTGCCTGCAAAATGGATGCATTAGATGCTTATAATAATCGTGCTCAACATGATTTCACTGAGCTTGAAGCATATTTGATTAATTGTAGTCTTGAGGCAACCAAATTAAATGCCTTCATCATTGGCATTTTTCCTTATGGATTGGTGTTTGACAATGTAGATTACATTGAGCAGCAAACATTCTTAAATCCAGAGTCTTACAAAGCATTTTGGCAATCATGTACTCAAGTACAAACCCATGTTCTTAAGGGTGCGAATATTGCCGATGTCCTGCCCCGCTTAATCAGGACGATCTCTGGTGGCCATGGATATGCTTTGAATTACAGCGATAATGCCTATGAAGCCTATTTGGAAGCAAAAGGCGTTATATCGAAGAATCAGCATGCACTACCAGGTAAGCTCCAAACTATGTGTTCACGGTTGACCAAACCAATATGGTTAATCGACAGCAATCCTAAGAACGTGAACAATCTACTTGAGCTGAAAGATAATGGCGCGCGATTCGTTCTGAATGCGAATAATCTGAATGATGATTTGCTTGTTACTCTAGGTGCGCAAGGAAGTTGGTTAACCACTTCAGAAGACGGCAAGATTATCGAATTTGTTGCAGCAAGCATTGTCTTTGGTGGTGTTACACCTGAACATTCTTCCGAGCTTATCATGCTCAAGGCAAAACGATTGACGCACCTGTTGATGTTGTCCTACCGTGAAATTGAGCCTCAAGAATTGCACACTCACATTCTGGTGTCTGAAATATTCGCTATGATCTTGGTCGTACTCGATGACAAGGACGCTAGCATGGCCAATGTTGTTAACTACCTTAAACGACACACTAATGACCTCGGACCTAGCCTTTACATCAAAATTAAGGACGATTTCGAACAAACGCTATCATCACTGCCGTCTGTCAATAGAGTCATTCTTAGAGATGCTCTAACACATCGTCAAAAAGATTCTAGTTTGAATGCAAACAATGAAGCTATGGGCTTGATTACTGGTCGCATAGAGTATTTTTATCAATATTCGCTTCCCCAAGACGCACTCGATGCAGTCGTTTCCAATATCAATCCTAATCTATCGTTCCTTATTAAGTCTGAAAATGAATATGTTCCTGCACTCGATCACCAAGATGTTAAAGATGCTATATTTAAAGTATCTTCAGCAAAACAGGTGAAGCTGCCAAGCGAATTTACAATCATAATGGACGAATTTTCATCTTATGTCGATGATTCATATTTAAGGTTGAGGCAGACGCATCGTCGTGAACGGGAGAAAATCGTTTTAAATGATGGTTTTTTCTTGCGCGAACCAACTAAATTCGATTTGATGAATAGATTTCAGCCTTTGAATGCGTTATCCGATGAAATTCACGACGGCGACGTTCGAACAGAATCAAATATAGCTAGCGTCTTGGACTTGTCTGGCTTGCGCCTAGATCAATTAATCACCGAAGAGCTGGCGCTGCTCAATTTGTATTTGAGAGATGGACTTAAGGCTAAGGTCAGGGTTAACATAATGACCAATGCATCTAAAGCAGATACGTCCCGTGCATGGTCATCACAAATCATGGAGTTACTCGCTAAGCATCTTTCTTATGTCTATGTCTATACACCAGATACAGATCCTAAGAATGAGTTTGATTCAATTGGCGTGGCGAGTGTAGATAGTTTGCCAGATTTTGTGATTCGCAGGCTATACAATGGGGATGTCAAATGTAATGTTGGACATAAAGTGTCATGGCGAAGTGTAGATATGTCGCTGCTATCAGACTTTGAGTTCGGTTATATTGGCACAAGTCCCCACGAATTGTCTATTAACATGCTTTACGAAATGGGAATCTTGCACAAGGATGTCTGTCGTAGATTGACGTCAACTTTCACTGAAGAAGTGCTGAACCATCTTCCCAATGAAGGAGGAATTATTAAGCGTCGAGAAGTTTATGATTGGATAATTGGGAAAAAACACAAGATCGAACGGATATGGACAAGTGAGTTTTAAATGATTGAGTGGGTAAAACAAGAACACCGAACTGGTTGTGGGATTGCCTGTGCCACAATGTTAAGCGGCAAGAAGTACAGTGAAGTATTAAGCCTAGCCCAAAACACGATCGTATTTGATGGCGAAACGTTTCGAACAAACCGTGAGCAGATGTTGGCTTTGCTAAAAACGATGGAGGTTAATACTGGAGACGTTCGTACAGTCAAGCATTGGTCATCATTGCCAGACTTAGCGATCATCGGCATCAATTACCATGAAGAAACTGACCGATGGCATTGGGTCGTGTTTCAACGTAATGGCGAAGAAGAGTACGTATTGGATCCCCAGTCTAAGCGTCAAAGAAGGACGGATTTTAATCGAATGCGATTGAAGTATTGCATACCAATACTAAGTAACTGCGCAAATTCTTAAAGACCAGTTGGGCTTTCATGTATGTTGATAGCAAGAGATTATTGAAATAGAACCAACGGTTTTAATCTTTTCACGTTGGCAACGATAGTGACAGTACCAATTATCGTTGCCACGATACCATTTATTGCCGAACAGTATCAAATAGCTTTGAAATCGACAATCAATAGTTTGTCGGCAATAGGCCGCAGTTCAAGCAGATATCAAGGTTCGCTAAATTCACGTTCCTCACGATCTGTTTACAGGGAGAAGTGCGTTAAGTTCTGGGCTATTATGAGTCATAACGCTGTTTGCAACTAATTTGCTATATTTGTGCTGTTTTTGTAGGCGATAATTTCAATATTTTGGTTGGGCATCAAGGAGAACTACATGTCAATGACAGAGGAACAAACGACTGCGATCGAAGCTTTCTTCTCGGCAGCAGATACACTGAAGTTGCTCGGCATTATTCGCTCGGACAAGTACCTGGGAGATATTGCGGAGTTCATTGCCGCATCCCTGCTTGGCATGTCCATGGCCTCAAGCGGACGGGAGCCAGGACACGATGGTCACATTGAAGGTAGGAAAGTGCAAGTCAAATTCAATGGCGGCACGAGCATCACAATCGATTGCGGAAATCCAGATAGCTACGAAGAGTTGATCGTTATTCTCGGGCCCAAAAGCGTAATGCGGAGTCCTGATTTACTTGAGCCGTATGTGATTTATCGTATTCCCAGCGATGTAGTTCGAAAGAAGAAACCACACAAAGACGGAAAACTTCGGTTCGCGAAAGGAGATCTTCCTCCTGAGTGTCGCGTCGTATGTGCGTCGTGATGCCCAACCCGTCAAATAGGTTTTCACAGCATGCGTCATTCTTGTTTGGTCCTATGTTAATTAATTGGCAATTTCATCATTCTAATCCATTGGTATGCAGCCGATGCTAACAATAAGATCCAGAGAATGGTTTTTAGATGGCATCCGTGTTTTTTTAGAAAATCTCTCACGACGACAAACCTTCTAATTTAGAAGGTACAAATGGAACAGTCTTTTCTTTGCTTACATCCCAAGACAGCAACTTTTTTCCCTGCGATTTGTACATGGAAATTTTTTCTTGCTTACGATTTTCGTACTCTGGATCGTTAGTCACTCCGAATACTTCAACAAACAAAGGTGGTTTTTCGTCAACAACAATAAAGTCAGGTAACATATCTTGCGATTTTTCATATCGCAATGGTTTAACGAACGCCCTCCCCGCTTCTATTAACGCTGTTGCCATCTGATTTTCGTAATGACTATCAATTGGAATAAAGCCATTGCTCGTCACCATTAACGCCGCTTTGTTTGCTACAAGACATCGCTTCTTGTTGCCGTCAGCATCAATCCTATAGCCATTGGTTACCAGAAATATGGCAACAACTTTTTCTGTTGATTCCTTTGTATCAGTTAAGACTTGAATATGGCGTCTAAATGACTGTGCAAGCGTTCTCTGCGCTGCTGGTGTTAGACTGATAAGACAAGGAACATCACTCAGCGAAAATTCCATTTTTGAGGCTGTATCTTGAGTTCTAGGGTGTATTGTGAACTTGCGCACATGTCCGATAATAATACCCAGATCACCACTTTCACTTTCTTTAGCTAGAGTTTTTGTCCAATCCCAAAATGTATAGCGATTTGGATCGTCTTTGTGCCATAGAGGAATATGAACAATGTCGCTCATTTTCTTGCGTCCAATCATCCCCATTTGCACAGTTTTATGTAAGAACCATGCTACTTTATTCCATGTTCGCTCACTGTCCGTTGAATAATGTCGGTTGTTCTTTGAGTTTTCCCAAAGGACTAGCATTAAACCCAACAATGTTGATCTTGATTCGTTATTGTTTTCGTCACGTTGTTTCGTCTCGCTACCCACTTTTTCTAGTGCGGCATCTTTGATATTTCGCTCAAGATGAAACGATGGTTTAACGATGAAGGTCCCATCTTCATGCTCGATATAGCTGCTTTCGCCTGTATCATGCTGAGCATTCCCATTATTGATCTCATATTCATGTGAAAACACACACCCTGGAGCATGTAGATGCTGTGTTTTTGGCATTCTTGCTAGATAGTATTTTTCATTGACGCATTTAATGTACAAAAGTGGAGGAGCTTTTTGTTCGCCATGACACAGGCATTGCACCCTTTCGCCTGCAACATACAATAAGGATAATTCAAGCTGCCCTTTCGCGTCTTCCATCCACGATTTATTGATTTTCTTGCCATCCGGCAGTTTGAACATGCTCATCGTGCATCCTTTTAATAGGTAAGTTTTTTTAACTCTTTAATCGTCATAGAATCAATTGCTGCGTCCGCCTAAATAAGCTAATGCGCGAGACTTGAATGACTCGATTGTGTGATAGCCTTCCAAGCAAGCTGATAGGTATTCTAATGCTGTGTTGGTGCAATCAGGAAACTCATCGAGTAAGAATTTAGGGTTAAGCGTGCTCACGATAATTCCTTTGTTAGAATGTGATTGAATAGCTTCTCGATTGACTTACCGCTTAGCGGAAACTCCAAGCCTAACCGCTTGCCTACTTCCGCCAAGTCCGACCAAGAGTAAGTTGATATATGCTTTAATCGTTCCTCGTGCATTTCGTGCAACGAGTGTATTTCGTACAGGCGACTCATAACGGTTTTGTTAGGCACGCGCCATGTCGCACCTTCTTCTGAATTAGGCGGAACCTCGTCTTCGAAGCCGAGCGCATCGATCGCAAACTGTGCAATAGCACCAGAGCGAGAGATGCCTGCTTCACAATGTACCACTACGTTTTCGTTATTGGCTCTCGCTATTAGCAAGATATGCATGATAAGACTTGCATCAAGTTCACTAATGGCACCTGGCTCACCTAATTTCGAATCTGAAAACGCGAAAGCAAATGGTTGCTGTTTTGGGTGATAAACATCAGCCAATTGCCAAAAACTATCCGCAATACGGATAGCAATCGGATAATCAGCGTATGCGCCTTTCTCGAAGGCTTTACGTGGTATGTGGACGATTTTAGGCAATTTCTTGTCCTTCTTCGATGTTGATATTAGCTAAGAAACGTTTAGCTTTTACGGGATCAATGGCATACATGTCGTCCATTAGTGGTTTGAATAGCTGTTTGTTAACGAGAGAAATTTGCAGCCCATTCATCCGCTGACGGGACAACGCACAGTCTAAAGATAGCAACTCTTTAGCTTCGCAATCTGTGCCTGATCTGTTTTTAGATTCGCTCTTTGGTTCGTAATGTTCTTCTGGGATAACAACCAAACCAACGTCATAGCTTTCGTTTTCTAGCCAATGCCCTCGGTCGTGATCAAAGCGCTCGCGACAATAAGAACCATCATCACCTTTGACTGGAATGGTGTAGCTATCAAATGGACCGCCGTATGTAGGCACCATCTGACCAGTTTGATAATGATTGATCCACATGAAAAATGGAGCGCCCGTTAACGGGCATACATCAGGACACCAGCCTTGCTCTTTGTCGGTGGCAATCGATTGTTGATTGACACCAATAGCTGCTTCTATTGCTTCCTGCCAACAGTCTTCTAGCGTTTCGCCATTATCGAAAGCGTCAATAGCGGCTTGCACCATTTCTTTAGTTACTTGTGTTGTCATTATGACCATATCCTTTAATAAATAAGTTTTTTAATCCTTTTGCCAGCCAAAAAACTGGCTCGAAGTAGAGCTTGAAATTTCGGACGAACCTTTGCTTAAAGGTTAGGTCTCGATTTCTGTTTGACCAATCACTCATACTCATACAACCAACCCAATTGGCTCAACATCCTCCCAGTTCACAACTGGTCTGCCATTACCAAAGTTAAAACACGCATCGACCTCGATGAGATATTGACCAACAAGCCGGTGCGATTCGACTTCCTTGATAACGCCTTCTAACGCATCTCGACCATGATTGAATTTGACATACGTTCCGATAGGAAAAGGGGCAGCAATGTTGTTTTCTGTTAGCCACGCTTTTTGAGCTTGCTTGAGCGCATCGTGAATACAGACACTAAGACTATCTAATTCCTCAGCTTCATCTCGATTAATAACCCAGCCATTGCGTTTTAGCTTATCAGCAAAACTCCAGCCGTCATCGTGATTCCACTCTTTAACAACTGCGTCAGCAAAACTATCCGCACAACCCATGAGCCACTCACTACCACTTTTAAAATGATCCTGAATGAACAACTGAGCACCAGCACGAATAATGACATCATCTAGCTTTGGACGCTTCTTGATAGCAGGCAGCGCATCGTAATCCGCTTTTGATTTCTCTGCAAAAGCCAATCGCTTAGCTTCAGTTTCGGCTTTGATTTGATTATCTAGCTCTACCTGATATTTCGCTTCATCTAATGCCTTTGCAGTCATGTCAGCATCGCCGTCGCATTCACGAAGAACCGTAATGAACTTGTCCAGCAAGATCGAGTTTTCAGAATCACGATCCTTATCTTCTGCCAAATAGGTTTCGTACATCTTGGCTAATTGCCTCCACTGCCAAATGAACGGCATGATTTTTTGACAGCCAATTTCCTCTAGTGGACGAATTAAGATTCGATTAATGACCTCTGGAACAGCCTGAATCAATCGGTAGCATCGTCCAAGATCGCCAGCATTACACGGAACATCGCCATCTTCAACGGTAGCGCCCAACGCCAAAGCAGCAAGTGTTTCGCTTGATGATCCCGTGTCTTTATTTAACAGCCAATTAGCGATTTTTGCTTCAACACTTAACTGAGGCTCATGTCCACGAGAAAAACTGCCGTACTCAACAAAGCCTTTGTGCGTCCACACTAATTCGTCATCTTTGATTCGATAGTTATCTACATCATGGTATGGCATGGCGAGCTTTTCCCAACGAGCATCGTCTTCAGGAAGGCATACGACATTAGCAAAATAGCCTTCGCCATCAGAAGCGAATAATGATTCAGCATCAGGAGACGCATTATCAGCAGAACCAATAACGTCAATTGGTTGTTCTTGCTTATGCTGACTTCTCGCTGTGCCTAGTCTCGTTTTGGCGGCAGCAATTAAGTGCTGTAATTGCGTTAATGCTTTTTCAGTACCGATAATTGTTACGTCGTCGTGCCAGAACTGTTGGCCGTGAATGTGTAGCGTTGGCATCATTTTGTCTCCTCAAAAACATGGCATTCAAAACTATTCACTTCGTCAGCATGAATTAATGCATCTGGCTTTAATGAATAAACCTTTACAATGCCTGTCGCTGGGCAGCTAACATGCTTACGAACGGCATAAGAAATGAAGTCGTGATATGGAGTTGAGCGAAAAAAGTAATTAGGCTTAAACACTGTTATAACTAGGGATGCCGTCAATCCTACAGTCAAAAACAGGTCAATCACATCTTTGATCGTTAAGCTTTTAAGCGCATCATTTAACTGACTTTCATTAATTGCTTGAGCGATCGTACTTGTCAACTCTTGACCATCAAAAACGATCATAGCGATAGAAAATATTAAAACCACGACTAACATCTTGGCAACAAAACCAAGCAGCCTTAAGAAAATATTAATACCTTCAACAATAAAGGCGAACGTGATTTCAGGCGAGACAATTCCTTCCATTTTTAATTCACGGAAGGTGCTTTTTTGAATAACCCCAACATCGACACCATTAACCGAAACATGCCAATCTGCATCGTTTTCTAAAGCCTGATGATATTTTTCAGACGCTCGACGGTATGTTTCATGAAAAAGGAACAAACCGAGTGCAATGAAGACTAAGCCGATTGCTGTGTTTAGCAATACTGGTTGTTTTGAAGAAGTAAAAACGACAGCAACCAGGCACGAGAGAAAAATAATGACAGTTGATGGAATAGGATTGTTCTTAGCGAACATTGCTACTTTTTTGATTTGATTAATTAGTGACATGTTATGTCCCCTTTTTTCTGTATTAATTATCTCGCAACGCTGCTGGCGTTACGGAAATCGTTTCTTCATCAAATTCGGTGTCGAAAGGGTTGATACGAAGCTTCTTGCCTGATCTGCTGTTAAGCTCCAAGCTTTTTGATGCTGAATGTTCTGATTCAAATATGTACTCACAATGCAAAAATTCATTCGGTTTTAATTGTTGAACCTCAAAAGGGAATTTTGACTCTAAACAACGAAAGCAGTACGTTTTGCAAAAACGTTGAATTACGTTCGCTTCTTCGTAAGTATGTGTCGTGAAAACAAATGTCATGTTTTCGTTATTCGAAGTTAACCATTCCATGATTTTGGTTAATAAAATCTTATGGTTTCGGAAAAAACCAAACTCTTCTACGATAATAAATAGGTGTTTATGCTTTTCGTTGCACGCTTTGTCTACAATCTTTAACGCTAACGCTATTGATTGTGGTATGTCTGATGGTTTTTCTTTTTTGATGAAACTAAGCAAGTCAAAAACGATGTTTTCAGACGAAATGTCAGATCCAAGTTCTAGCCGTCCAATGTCTGAAATGTCAATGTGATCAGCTCCAATCTTAGCAATCCAGTTTTTTATTGCTAGCGACTTACCCTGCCCTGTCGCACCAATAAGCAACGTGTTTTGTCCCTTTTCTATCGACAGTTCGTTCATCACTGGATAGGCATCGGCAATGCTTTTAATTGTTCCTATTTCTAGTTCATGAATTGCTAGTTCACGTTTAAGATCTAGTTTTAATACATTAGGTAATTCGTTTAAATAGGGTGTTATTATTTGAATTAATTTATCGTTATTAGTTCGCTCACGCTTGATATCTTTATTCAGCATGTAAATCTTTACCGCTGTTAATGCTGTAATAAGTGAAATGGTGATTAGTAGTAAATCTGTTGTCATAATTTTATGCTCATAGGTTAATTGATGCTTTGGTTTGGTTTTGCACAATATTTATTTTTGTCACGATCACAGCTTGCACGCACCTCCTGCACACCCTTCGTCATCATTAGTTCCTGCGCCGTCACGAGTGTTGTGGTAGTACAGCGTCTTAACCCCCATTTTGTAGGCATACAGCAAGTCTTGAAGTAGTGCTTTCATAGGAACTTTGTCACCTTCAAATCGCGTCGGGTCATAGTTGGTGTTGGCTGAAATAGATTGGTCAACAAACTTTTGCATAATGCCAATCAGCTCTAAGTAGCCTGTGTTGTTTGGTATATTCCACAGCAATTCATAGTCAACCTTTCCTATACCAGGTACGACCTGCTTCAAGATGCCGTCTTTTGATTGTTTAACTGAAATTAAGCCACGAGGCGGCTCGATACCGTTGGTCGAGTTAGTAATTTGGGATGAGGTCTCACATGGCATCAGTGCTGATAGGGTAGAGTTACGCAATCCATAGTTGTCGATGTCTTTTCGTAACGATTCCCAGTCCTTCAATAAGGGTTGAGTGTGTACGCTATCAATCTCTTTTTTGTAGGTGTCGATAGGTAGCAGGCTTTGAGCGTAAGCCGTTTCTTCATACCATTTGCAGGCACCAAATTCTTGTGCGAGCTTGTTCGACGCTTTTAGTAGCGAATACTGAAAGCTTTCCATCATGCGATGAGTAAGGTTGTTCGCTGAGCCGTTTGAATAGTACACGCCATTCTTAGCCAAGTAATAGGCATAGTTGGTAATCCCTACACCCAAAGTACGGCGTTGTTTGTTGTGCAACGCTGCTGGTACTGGGTAGTCTTGATAGTCAAGCAAGGCATCTAGTGCGCGTACAATCAATTCACTGGTTTCTTCCATGTCTTCATCGCTTTCAATCGCGCCTAGATTGATCGCTGCTAGGGTACACAGTGCAATCTCGCCATGAGGATCTGTCACATTGTTCAAAGGCACTGTAGGAAGCGCAATTTCCATACAAAGGTTTGATTGATGAATCGGTGCTAATTCTGGATCAAAAGCACCGTGCGTATTACAGTGATCGACGTTTTGAATGTAGATGCGTCCCGTCTGTGCTCGTTCTTGCATGAGAATTGTAAACAACTCCATCGCTTTGAGTGTTTTCTTGCGAATCAATGGGTCTTGTTCATAGCAGTGGTACAAGTCTTCAAACTTGCTTTGATCTGCAAAAAAGGCTTCATACAGTCCTGGCACATCATTAGGGCTAAATAGCGTGATGTTGCCGCCTTCTAGCAAACGCTGGTACATCAGCTTATTCAGTTGTACGCCATAGTCTAGGTGACGTACACGGTTTTCTTCGACGCCTCGGTTGTTTTTCAATACCAATAGGTTTTCGACTTCCAAATGCCAAATCGGATAGAACAAGGTAGCTGCCCCACCCCGTACTCCGCCTTGCGAGCAAGATTTAACTGCCGTTTGGAAATACTTGATGAAGGGTATCAATCCAGTATGAAATGCTTCTCCTCCACGGATAGCGCTACCAATAGCACGCAGCCGTCCAATGTTAATTCCGATACCAGCGCGTTGTGAAACGTATTTGACAACTGCGCTTGCTGTTGCGTTAATTGAGTCTAGCGAGTCGTCTGCTTCAATCAGTACGCATGAGCTAAATTGTCTTGTCGGTGTACGAACGCCTGCCATAATCGGTGTCGGTAAGCTGATTTTGAATAACGAACAAGCATCGTAAAATTTCTTAACGTATTTTATACGCGTTGCCTTTGGGTAGTAGGCGAACAGGCTTGCACTAATGAGCATGTAGGCAAATTGAGGGCTTTCGTAAATATCACCTTTCACGCGGTTTTGTACGAGGTATTTCCCCTCCCATTGTTTAACTGCTGCATACGCAAAATTAATATCTCGCCAGTGATCGATGTGGTTGTTAAGTTCATTCCAATCTGATTCGCTATAGTCAGTCATGAGCGACTTGTCGTATTTGCCAAGCGCAACCATTGAGCTGACTTGCTCGAACAATGTCGGTGGTGTGAATTGTTTGTAAGCTAGTTTGCGGAGGTGAAAGATAGCTAGGCGTGCTGCCAAGTATTGATAATCTGGCGCTTCTTCACTAATTAGGTCGGCCGCAGATTTAATGACCATTTCATGAATTTGAGATGTTGTTACACCATCAAAAAACTGTAGATGCGCTTTTAATGCGACTTGCGATACGGATACGTTTTCCAAGCCTTCTGCTGCCCATGTAATTACACGGTGTATCTTTTCTAGGTCGATTTGTTCTTTACGCCCATCGCGTTTTGTAACTGTTAAAATCATTGAATAGCCTTGCTTCTGAGTCAACTTGGTTGTTTTTTGGTGCAAGGCTAAATTCTATGATGAGGCTTTGTTGTTCGTGGTTTGAAAAGAGGTTGTTTTACGGCTTTATTCGGCTAATCAATAATGTTCCATAACGTTAATCGCATTATTTATTTTGTCTTTGAGTCGCTGTTCCAGTCTAGCCTTTGACAAAAATCCTTCGTTGACTTCGGCTCGATCAATGAGATCAAAACCAATTACCGATTCGTTCGATCCAATTTCTTTCCAATTGGACAGAAAGGTCATGCCTGTGCCTAGATGTGATATAACGGGTTGATTGTATTCTAGGGTAGTTGTTTTAAGCGGTGAGCCATTAGCAAGGCTGTTGTGTAAATTACACATTCGTTATGTTTCCTTCTGGTTTAACTGATAGTTTGATCGGCATGGTTATTATTCTCTCTCAAACCGCTGGGTTTGATTAACTCACCAGCCTAAAAATTATCTAAATAAATCTGCAGTTCTTTCCGAAGCTCTTCATCTGTTTTGATGTCTGCTTCAATACCGAACTTCCGCAATAATGCGCGAAACCTCACGACTCGTATTCTGAATCGGTAAACAGGCTCTTTATCATCGGTATCTGATTTGACTTTCTTTTGGACATCCTTTGCTTTTGGCTTATACCCAATGCCTTCCATGATGTCTTCTGCCGATTCATCTTGACCTCCTATCGAGTCAAGTAAATCAATATCGTTGGATTGGTCACTACTGGATTCAGGTATGTGTTGTTGCTCATTCTGTGAATTGAACGGCTTTATGTCATTTAGCGCTAAAACTTCTAAATTAGAAGATGTGCCATTTGCGGCCACATGAATTGTCGTTTGATCTGTATCTTGTAGCGATGATTTATCTGTTTCAACATCATCAATACTGTCATCTTGTTTTAGCCTACTTGCAGTTATTGGTGATTTAGTCTGCTTCGCTATTTCTACGAGTCGTTTCCATTTGTCTTCGCCTTCTGTCTTGCGCTTGAAGGCTTCTACAATGAATACCATGGATGGAGCCAGAAGTTCTTCGGTAACAAGTTCTTGGTATTCAATGTTACCAGCAAGTATTTCAATACGGTTGATGTAGGTAGCTGTCTTACCAAGTCGTCTTGCTATCTCTGCTTTGCTCATGTCAGGAAAACGTTCTTGAATTGTTTGTACAGCGTTCCAAACTTCCATGTCGCTGAGGGATTCCCTTGCTACGTTTTCAACGACCTTAACGAACACTTCATCATTTTCATTGTAGCTTCTGACAACTGCAGGAATCACATCAAGGTTTAGTAACTTACATGCGCGATACCGCCTCTCACCAGAGAGTAATTCATACATGTCTTCACCAATGCGTTTTACAACTATCGGTTCAATTACACCGATGGCTTTAATAGTTTCAGCAAAAGACTCTAGTTGCTGAATAAAGTTAGGATCTTCCGCATTAACCTTTCGCGGGTTGTTTTTGTCTAGTTGAATCTGCTCAAGAGGTAGTAACAAATACGATGATTGGTCTGTAACATTTTCAGACATTTTTTATTCCTCGCTAGAAGTTTTAAGTTTTGAAATTTTGGATGATAACTTTCCATCCCTAGCCAGCACTGCATAACGCATCGTTGTTATCGTCTTAACCAAATGAGTTGCTTCCAAACGAATTGCTGCCAGTTCCTTTTCTGCATTTTTTACCGCTTCCATCTCCCAGTCTCGCGCATAATTCATTAGCGACTTTAGACTATATGACGACTCTCCTTTCGGCTTAGATATGTTTTTTTTGACAGAACGTCTATCGCCATTTGCCTTTGAACCTATCCAATTTATTCCTACCCACGCAACACGCAAATTATTTCCCTTGTAACTAATCAACAATTGCAGTCTGCTTTTGTTTTCCCATCCTGACATTGTGTTTTCGACTTTATAAATAAAACCCCAGTGCTTTTCCTGAACAGATAGAGCCATGCTATAAAGCGTATCCAATCTTTCTTTCAAAGCATCCGCAGCAATTTCATAACTATCTTTTTTTACTTCATCCACAAACATTACCCCCTAAACGTAACTCTTACTAGGTAGCGATTACCCCCCCTAAACGCACCTATGAGTCCTAAAAAACTACCATCTACCTAATAGGTGCGTTTACCCCACCTTAATTAAAAATTTATGTGCTTTTTAGACCGTATTAGTAGGTGCGTTTACCCCCCCTAAATGCGCCTAATAGGAAATTTCTGAATCCTACTAAAAACAAAAAATTATCTGTTTTTTCACGCTAATAACGCCTATACAGAATAAAAAATCAATTTTTCCCCTAATAGGTGCGTTTACCCCGTCTTAAATCCCCTAATAGGCAAATATACAATTCAAAATACATGATGAACATACATCTATCGCAGAGTGATATTTGATTGATTCGCCTTGTATTGCATGGTCAATAAAAATGACGCTCTTATTCAGGTAAAGGCTATTGGAAACACCAATCAAACACTTCATTAGTAAATTTAACAGAAGCATTTGTTTCAAATAGTTCAAAAAGCCAGTGTTTTGTGCCACTTTTCGACTAATTTATTCAATCTCTTACGTTTAAATTACTCTAATGGGCTTCTAGCGTATATGTAGAATGAATTGCCATGTAAAAAGCATCATAAAAATACCGCTAGCAAACATCTAACGAACCACAAGCAAAAGGCGGGCATCATGGGATCAAAAGAAAGCAACACAATCCTAGGGATCGATATTGGCTATTCGAACTTAAAACTGGCATTTGGCAAAAAAGGAGAAACACCCAAAACAATACTTAGACCTGCTGGAGCGGCACCAGTCGATAGGTTCGGTTTCAGATTCGATGGAAAAGAGCATAGCGATTTGCTGCATGTAATGGTTGATGATGATGAATTTATTGCGGGTGTTTCTTCCGACAGAGCAGAAATGTGGACACGGTCATTGCATGCAGATTATCCGAGCAGCCCATCTTATAAAGCTCTTTTTCACGCTGGTCTACTCCTATCTGAGTTTGATCACATTGATACGCTAGTAACTGGTTTACCAGTAAATCAGTTTTTAGATGAAGAACGCAAAAAGAAACTAACTGAACAAATGTTGGGTACTCATCAAGTGACGAAGAAGCGTTCAATAACGGTCAATAATGTTAAAGTCATCCCTCAGCCTGTCGGTGGACTATTAGATCACATAGCGTCAGTTGGTGCAGAGGAAATCGAGGATGCTAGAATTTTAGTTGTTGATCCTGGTTTTTTTTCAGTTGATTGGGTCGTAATCGCTAATCATGATCTCAATAGAAAGTCTTCTGGAACAAGTCATCACGCATCATCAATCGTATTGGAAGAAGCAGCAAAACTGCTGGCGAAAGACTACGGAGCGAACATAAGCATTGAAGTCTTAGAAAATGCGGTTCGTAATAAAAAAGACAATGTTATGGTTCTAGGTCAGCGCATTGAATATATGCCTTATATTGATTTGGCAATGAAGACCGTTGGATCTGTAGTCGTGGAAACGATCCAAAAGTCATTGCGAACCGATAACAGCGGCGTAGACATGATAGTTTTAGTAGGCGGCGGTTCAATATTCTTCAAGGACGCACTTTCTTCCGTGTTCAATAAAACAAAAATTATTACCCCTAGCGAATCCGTATTCGCTAATGCTCGTGGTTTTTGGTACATGGGAGCCGCTGTTTAATGGCTCTTAAGGTTACTGTTGTTATTGATCCAGCATTTGCTGAGCTAACTGAGGCACTTGATAAAGTGCCTCCAAGACTGCGAGCTGAAAGACTGAGAATGCTTGCCACTATGGGAGTAATGGCATCGAAACAGGGAATAAATGGGAGTGATCAACCAGAAACGAAGACAAAAAAAACAACAAGTCAGACTAAAGAAGCTTCGGCGATTACATACGCAAGTAAAATTATGGGTAAGTTATAAGGATGGTTTTCAATTCTACCGTTGCTGGTTTCAAAGCACTTCTATTTGGGGAGACAGGGATAGAGCTAGTCGAAATCAACTTTGGTTTTCGACCTCTACAACTACAGTCTCATGTTCTTCACCAGAAATTAACTTGATGTCGTGATTATTACATCGCAAATGATAGCGAATAAACTCTAATACATCTGCAAACTCTGGTTTACGAAGCATCGACAATAATTTGTCGGCATAGCTAATAAGCTTCGAAGTGGCCCTAAACTGACCATTGGAGTCAAAATAGACCTCAAACAACATGCCAGCGAGTAGATGCTTGGCTGTCTGGTCTGGAAATTGGCTAAACATGGATTCCAATCTATCAATAAAATCTATCGCCTTTAGAGAGTTACCGCAGGCAGCTTGATAAATATTGCGCCCGAGAACAAACCAAGCTGACGAAGGAAAGTCATCTTTCAGAATATTTTGAATACGTGTAATAGCTGGGTTTTGCAAATACCAATTCATTGATTTTAATGCACGGATTATCTCATTGATACCAGAGTCATCTTCAACCTTGTATTCGCTATCTTTAAGCGCATCACTATCGTAATTTAAACTGATCGAAATAGATTCGCTATTATCATTAAGCTGACGAACTGGCTGTTCGGGAGTTAACTCAGTTATTTCCGCATCACTGACCTGAACCAACTCCACGCTAACGTCATCAGAGATAGCGTCACAACTATCGTCTGTATACAAATTATCACTATCAGTTGGAAGCTGCATATCTTCAGTATCCGTAGGCTGTGATAAATATTCTATAACGTCTATTTGAATAGCTTTAGAGAGATCAAGAAAAAGAGCAGGATCTGTCCTTGACAATCCCTCAATCAAGGTGTTTATGCTAGAAATAGCAAAGTTTTCATGCCCAACTTGTCCTTTAAATTCTGATACAAGTCTTGGATCAACAAGCTTAACCTCTGGCTTAGAATTGTTTATTTCCTTACGCACACCATTAGCTAAATTTATGCGCATTTTAGGGGAATAAACCCAATCAATTTTCTCATCCCTGCTAACAAATAGGACATTAGAAAAATCCTGAGAGCAACTCGTAGATTTTTCAAGTATTTCGTACCAGATTATAAGGTCACCAAATTGATTTTCAGTCTTTTTTTCATCGCGAAATCCAGGTGGAATCCTATGCGCAAATCTACCAGGGCCTTCATTGGTAGCACGCACACATAGTAGCGCTAGATTAGAGTCAAGAATTACAGGGGACAAATAATCAACAATCTGTTGATGAACTACTCCAGATTCAAATCCTTTTGAGAAAACATTTGTAAGGGTTTCCAACTTCTTTTTAGTCTCCTGAAACTCAGATATAAAGTTAGAACGGTTTCCAGAATAACCAATCCCTCGCAATCTAGCATCATCAACGAACAAAGATGCAGTGTCATAAAGCCCATCTAATAATTTATGCACTTGATCTACCTCTCTTTTATTAGGCGTATAAGTATCAAGAGACTTTGCTGCTACTTTAGACAAATACTCACTCGCAGCCCAAGCAGGAACAAACAGACGATTTTGTTGTATTGCCGACTTACACCAATCGAAAAACTCCTCCCTAGCCGCACCATGCAATTTGTATAAGTAAGATAGGATATTAGTATCTAGAAATATAAGTGTTTTAGGACTTTTGGCTATGAGTGCAATTTCAAGAATATGCTCATCATAAGTTTTGTTGATTGAATGGTTTCCGAATAACATTATTTTTTTTGCTCCAACGCTGCCAAATATTAAATTTAGAGATCAAAAACGATGATATCTACGCTCGTTTTCTATGGCAATTAGACCAGAAAAACCAACTTCTAAGCAATATCATTTCTTCTAGCGAACCACAGACGGTGCCTTTATTAACCAAGAAATCACGAAAAAAAGCTAAAACATCTGCTAGATATGCTTGACAAACCACAGAAACAAGCATAATATATTACATAACAATATGTAATATGGTGGCTAAAATGGAATTTACAAAGCAATTAACTCGGTATATTCGCTCAACAACAGTAGACCTAATGTTGTTCAAAGCAAGCTTAGACGATACAAGGTCACCTATAAAAGTAACGTTTATTCTGGGTGTTTTATCATCAGTTTTGATTGTTGCTCAACAGTTAATTGATGATAAGTCGATAGTTGCTGCATTTCTTTCTTTAGCATTATGGCTTGCTATGGTCTTTGCTGCTTCAAAAATAGATGCTGATAAATGGAATAAAATTGCTAACTCAATGTTTCTTGTATCAATGGTGCTGTCATCGTCGCTAATGATTAACGCTTGGTTGGGTAACAATCAAGATGCTGTGCTCATAATTTCTTTCTGGTGCGCACTAGCCGTGTTAAAAGTAGTAATAAACTCAATTCACAAGGCTGTAAGTAATGGCTTTAACTAAAGAAGATGTGATTCTAGCAATTGAAGGAATTATTGCCGACAATGGACAGTTGACTAACATTTCAATTAGAAATCGGTTAGGTTCTGGCAGTATTTCTACCATTAACAAGTATTTCAAAGAATGGAAATCGTCTAAAGAATCTGAAAAAATACCAAACAGGTATATCGATAAACTTACTGAATTAGCGAATGAAATCTGGTTGGCAGAACATAAACGAGCTAATGCACTTGAAGTCCAAGTTCATGATTTAAAGCTAGAGATTAAAGAATTAGAAGAAAAATTGGCAAAAAAAAACCTCACTCCTGAAAATCAGAAATGAGGTTTGTTTTATTTTGATTAATTAGCATGCCATTCGTAACTCGAATTTTGGCAATTCACATAAAGCTGTAGGTACACACATACTTTTAAGCATGCGTCCAATTAATGCACCAACCGCGATAAACGGCTGGTAAATAATTGACTGTCCTAACAGCTCATGCGCTACTGTATTAGACAGTCCCACAATCAATGATTGCGGAATGCCTTTGATACGAGCATGTTCTGCAGCCGTAAATTGGCGCAGAAGATTAGGATTGCTTGGATGCTGCAATTTAGGATCGGTTGATCGTACTTTTGCGTATCCTTTAGTGATGGTTGGGCATTTGGTGTCACAGGGCGTTACGATTTGCATCTTAAACCCTTTGCCTGCCGCCATGTCCCGTTCTTGTTTGGCTTTCAGTCCTGCCATTTCAGACCATGATGAATGATCTGCCCCGATGTCATCTAAAACATCACCAATTTTTTGGCTTTGTCCTACATAACGTTCAAGCATAGCAAAATCGAAAGACATGCCCTTTGTAACTGCAACCATGCTCAGGCGTTCACGATGCTCAAGAGCACCCCAATCCGCAGATTGCAGTATTTCTTCATGGACTTCATAACCCATGTCACGTAATTGATAGCGCAACAAGTACATAGATGCCGATGATTGATACTGTTTGACGTTTTCTAATACAACCACTGTAGGCTGTACTTTCTGCACGATCTGCAAAAACGAAACCACCAAATGTCCAACGTGTTCATGCGCTTCTGCCATACTGGTTTTGTTCGCTGCTCGACCTGCTACTGAAGCACCAGAGCAAGGCAAGCCTGCTTCTAATAGTTCAACAATAGGTAGTCGATTCATCGCCCAATTATCCATAGCCAACTCTTGCATAGGTGCGGCCAACATAATCGTTGACTCATCCCATGCGTCATTGTGCTCAGCAGATTGTTCTAAAAGCTCAGGTCGAATCTCGTTAGCGAATGCTAATTTTGATTTTACCCCTTCAGCCTCTAGTCCATGATGCAAGGCATTTGTTAGAACGCCACCTCCATGAGATACAGAGCCAACCAAAATTGGTTCGCCTGTTTCCATCTTGCGCTGTAAGCGATCAAGACGCTCTTTTGCTGCTAGTTCAGAAGCCAGCGGCATTAAGAAAATACGCCCTTCTTGTACAATCACACGCAATGTCTCAAAGCCATCAAAAACAGACAACAACTCAGAAGAGTTAATGTCAATAATTGGGATTTCTTTGTCACCACGCATGCGCTTTGACACAAGGCGTTCACCTTCTGTATCTGCTAAAGACAAGATGAGCATTTTCTTTTCTGCATCGGTGCGGGCGCTAAAGCGCTTGCCAGGGAAAAACCCTGCCAGTTTTGCTTTGATGCCTTCAATCCAGACGCGAGGTGCGCCACGATTGGTTCCGATTTTTGTAGTCTCATAAGCTTTCATTATTTGTCGCCCCAAAATAATAAAATATCGAGGCGGCAATACCCATCAGGGCGTTACTGCCCCAATATGGGTTGTTGTTCTAGCAAATGATGCTAGGGTTGTTAATGTCAAAGTCACCGTTGTTGCCAATAACGGATTTAACATGATTGGAACAAAACACAGCAAATTGCCGTGAATCATCAATGCGATTGCCCCAAGAATGATCTTCAAGCTCGAATCCATCAAAACCTTTTTGCAAAGCTTGTTGGCGCACTTGTTCCTTGTACATAAAAGACCTGCTTTTAAAAAGACCTTCGATATCAAGCAATTTTAAGCGGCTTGATTCTTTTGTTAAAGATGCTGACTTCGTGCGAAGGAATATCTTTAACGTGGTTGATGATCATGTCAGATACCTGTTCCCAGATTTCTAAATGGGTGCCATCTGAATGAAATGGTTTTCCGTTAATGGAAATAATTCCACCACCAGAGCATCCCAAGCGATACATGTTGCCGTTAGGTAATTCAACCGTGGTGTAAGACCATAATCCAACACCTTGGAAGATTTCCCAATCAGCATAGATTGCGCTTGCCATAGTGCAAAATTTCTCCACTTCCTGCATTGCTGCATTCATGCGAAATTTCGCTACTCTTAACTCAAACACATCAAGAGCAGCACATTTCGATGCTAATCCAGCGATGGTCGGAATATCGTCGTGATTGAACACAACGAACCACTCACCTAATGCAGGTGCTTTATCGATAATCCCACCCCATAACGGATTGGCATCGATAAACATCGTTTCTGTTTTTTGCGTGAACATGATAGTCCTCCTAAGAAAACCACCAGAGATACCTAGCCCCTGGGGATATAGTATCCCCGATGGGTTTAAT
>CAZSGH010000016.1:9809-59135 GCA_964606405.1 uncultured Francisella sp. | reverse complement strand
GTATTACCCAAGGACGTTTGGGGTTGTGTTTGGTGCAAGATACGAACAAAACTGTCGGCATTATTTCGGACGGTGATTTGCGTCGTGCAATGATTCGCTTGGGTGCTGACTTTTTAACGGCTAGCGCAACGGAGCTGATGACTAAAGCACCCAAAACTATCTCACCCGATGCGCGATTGGGCGAAGCAGAGTCGGTTATGGCAGCACATAAAATCACCGCACTACTGGTGGCTGAAGCCGACAATATCATCGGCGTTGTCGAAATTTACGATATTAAATAAGAGAAACCCTAAAAATCACACTTCGTTCATTTTTAGAGCCTCTTATTTAACTTTTTAGCTGGAGGAAGGGTATTAGTTCAAAGCTAACATGCTCTTACTTATCAACCCTTCCCCCATAACCCCCAACCCATTATGTTTTTGAAGGTATCCATGCGTTATTGGCTCTATGCCTTACTCATGTTGCTGCTATTGCCGTTATGGCTCGTATATAGCTGGCGACGCTGTAAAAAACAAGACACCCCTAGTCTTTGCTGGAAGCAACTTTGGACACTTCACTGTCCAACACTGGCAAAAGGCGCAGTTTGGATTCATGCCGTTTCGCTTGGCGAAACGCAAGCTGCACTGATTTTAATTCGTGCCTTGCGTCGGCAGCATCCCAACTTGCCACTCTTTTTTACAGGTGGCAATAGCAGCGCGGTTAACTTAGCCACGAAAAATGCAGTTAGCAACATGCAAGTTTCTTTCTTGCCATTGGATTACGCGCTTCTACGCCGACGATTATTCAGAAAGTTGCAGCCTCGCTTACTTATCTTGATGGAAACAGAACTTTGGCCGAACTTGTTACGCACTGCGCATCACAACAAGGTTCCCGTCGCCATTATTCAAGCAAGATTATCGAAAAGCTCTAAACAAACTTATCCTAAATATGGTCAGCCGCTTGTATCTCAGCTATTAGCACCCGTTGCGCTTGTTGCAGCACAAACACAAGCCGATGCGGATTGTTTAATTGCATTAGGGGTAGCTGCCGAAAGATGTCACCTTTTGGGCAATATTAAATACGATTTCACCCTCGATACGAACCTAACAAACAAAGCAGAACAGCTTAACATGCGACTGGGACGCCGTTGGATTTGGGTAGCGGGCAGTACCCACCCCAACGAAGAAGTTCCGCTACTCGAAGCGCACGCTCAACTAACCCAAGAAGACAGTAATAGTTTACTGATTCTGGTTCCTAGACATCCGAGTTATTTTAATGAATTAGCGCAAAAACTAACCGATGCCAACCTCCCTTTTGAGCGTTGGACGCAGTGGTTTGCACAAGGACA
The DNA here is from genome assembly GCA_964606405.1 of uncultured Francisella sp. Taxonomy (GTDB): domain Bacteria; phylum Pseudomonadota; class Gammaproteobacteria; order Thiomicrospirales; family Thiomicrospiraceae. The sequence continues at coordinate 57,808 of CAZSGH010000016.1, read as the reverse complement.
ACCTCTCTCGCCTAACACACAAGTTTTGCTCGTTGACACCTTGGGTGAGTTGATGACGGCTTACGCGCTGTCTAATGTTTGTTTTGTGGGCGGTAGTCTTGTGCCTTGGGGCGGACACAATATGTTAGAACCTGCTGCCTTAGCAAAACCGATATTAGCAGGCAATCACAACCATAACTTTGCTGACATTGAACAAGGTCTACTTGATAAGCAGGCATTGCTGATTGTTAACGATGCTAACGAACTCGCCACGCAGCTCATTCATTTGCACGACAATCCGCAACAGGCACAGCTTTTAGGACAACGAGCTCAAACCTACTTTTACAGTCAACAAGGCGCAACAGAGCGGGTTTTAGCAGCATTGAGTCCTTATATAAAGTAAGAAAAACCTCTAAAAACCCAACGGGTAGAAAGTCTGAAGGAAGGGGGTTGCTGATAATGAAGTTCTGCGCAAGCTAAAATAGCCTGTAACCCTTTGATTAAACCAATTCCTTCAGCCAAAAAACAAACTTAGAAAGTCTAAAAATTTTTTAGACGTTCCCAAGAACCAATACTAAGCCTAACAACCAAACCAACTCAGAAACCTCGACCCACATTAGTGCCACTGATTCAGTGATACCACCTAAGTGCTTACGCCACCAAACAATCCAACCCCAAGTGCCAATAATGAGCAGGGTTAATGTCCAACCAGACGCCAGTGCTAAAGCAGTGAATAGCAATAACCACTGTGGCCATAGCCAACTCAGGCTGACATGCGCTCGCCATCCCTCCTGCCAAGCGTTATCCTTGACCCAACGCGACCCAAGCATCACCATTTGCCCAAAAGACCAGCCGACTAATGGCATCAGAACCAAAACCGTCCACCAACCTTCTTCAATCACGCGAACAATTAATGCCCACTTCAGCAACAAGCTCAATACCAATAACACAATACCCGCCGTTCCCAATGGACGACTAACACCATTTTTTAATGATTGCAAAGCACCGACCTCTCGGCTGAGCATTGCATCTGACGCTTTTGCTAAACCATCTAAGGTTGTCGCACCGCTAAACTTAATCCAGACGATTAGCACCAAAGCGGCAACTACTTGTGCAGGAAAATCATTAAATAACCAAGCCATTGCTGTCAGTAATACACCTAACAACAATGCAGCTAAGGGAATAAAGGACATCGCTTGGCCAGAAGCTTGCGCACTCGTCGGCAACGAAGATGGTTTTAAACGCCACACCTGCGATAAAGCAAGCCAAAAAGGATGACGATTTTTCTGTTCAATCATTGTATATTTGCCTCTTATTTTTTATGACAATCGTCTACTAGAAACCTCTATAAATCCCTCATTCCCGCGAAAACGGGAATCTATCCCTCTAAGTTTATGAACCCCCGCATTCGAAAAGGATGACAAAACTAGGCTTTTAGAAGCACTCTATTCAAATAACGCTATAATGAGCAGACCATAATATCTACTTTTCTGCAATAACTTGCGCAATAACATAATCTTTTTCATCACTAACACTAACATGCCACGCAAGGATACCAATTTTATCAGCGATCAATTTGGCGGCACCTTCGACACGCAATAATGGCTTACCAAGCACATCATGCTCATAAATAAAATCAGTAAAGCGCACTGACTGTTGAAACCCTGTCCCTAATGCTTTAGCTGCTGCCTCTTTAACTGCCCAACGCTTCGCCAACCAGCGTCCTGCCAATGTCGTAGACGGTAGCTTCACCAACTCGTCAGGATGCAAAATACGAGCAAGCAAACGATCACCATGACGTCGCCAAACTTTTTCCATTCGCGTCACTAAAATGAGATCGACTCCCGCTCCAGTAATCATGGGCACCTCTAAAAACTTAATGGGAAGGAAGTCTGAAGGAAGGGGGTGCTAAAAATAGCATGTAACAACGTATTGATAAAATCCCTTCCTTCAGCTAAAAAATAAACTTGGGAAATCTAAAAACGAGCGAAACGAAGTGTTTAGAAGTTCCCTCATGAATTGGCTAAGCTCGTGCCGCTAACATTAAGGCTTTCATTTCACGCAGCGCTTCTGGCAAGCCCTTAAAAATCGCTTCGCTAATAATCGCATGACCAATATTCAGCTCATCCATTTCTGGAATGGCAGCAATGGCTTGCACATTATGATAGTGCAAGCCATGCCCACCGTTGACGATTAACCCTAAACCAGCAGCGAAGGTTGCGCCTGTTTTAATTTTTTCCAGCTCCGCTGCTAACGCAACGCCTGTTAACTGTGCGTAATGCCCCGTATGAATTTCGATAACAGGCGCACCTGCATCTTTGGCAGCCTGAATTTGTTTGACATCTGGCTCGATAAACAAAGACACCCGAATCCCAGCATCACCTAAAACCTGACAGGCATTTTTCACGCGGTCAAACTGTCCGACAACATCCAATCCACCTTCGGTGGTTAACTCTTCGCGCTTTTCGGGGACTAAGCAGACATCTTGCGGCATATAGCGTAACGCCATTGCCAGCATTTCGTCGGTAACCGCCATTTCTAAGTTAATTTTAGTTTGATGCGTTTCCATCAACAGCGCCAAGTCGCGCTCTTGAATATGACGACGATCCTCACGAATATGCAGGGTAATGCTATCTGCACCCTGCTGTTCTGCTAATAATGCCGCATGAACAGGATCGGGATAACGCGTACCACGCGCTTGACGTAACGTTGCCACATGATCAATATTTAGCCCCAATGCGATTGTTTTTTTCATCATAAATCCTTACATAACCTGCTAAAAACTAGGGAACCTCTAAAAAATGCAACGGGTTGGGGGAAGGGATGCATATTTTTAACATGTAACCTATTGATAACGACCCTTCCACCAACTAAAAAATAAGTCAGTTAGTCTGAAAAAAGGCGATAGCCACTTTTTCAGACTAACTGTTCCCACCACAGCCGCATCGCCATCGCTGATGTCGGCAAAACCTGACATAATCGCCATTGTAATAACTGTCGTAGCTGCGAACACACTGGCTCATCGCCACCCTGCTCTAAAACCAACAATTGTGCGCCGCCAATACCTTCTTTCGATATCTGCCACGCATCCTGATGCCAACGATAAACCCCTTGCGCTTCAATCGCTGTGCCCGTAACATCGATCAAGGGAAAGCCATAGCCCAAAACCCGCAAGAATTGCCACTCAAAGCGTCGCAACGCCAACGCCATCTGTGTTGCACTAGTGTTAGCTTGCCTTAACACCAGTAAGAGTCGCTCATAAGCAAGAAACATTTCGCTACTATCCGACGATTCACTCAGTCCTTTATGTAACAACTCATTCACATAAAGACCACTCCAGTTTGCCATACCTGTCAATCTGGAATTAAATCCATCGGCCTCACAACCAGACAACCACATACCTCGTGCTGTTGCTTTCCACGTTAGAAGGAGAGGCATAAAGGGCGCACAACTCGCTGACTTTTTGCGACCACCTTTATACACCAAGCTCAATCGACCATGATGTTGTGTTAAGACGCTCAACCAAACACTTGTCTCACCTTGAGGACGACTAAACAGGATAAAAGCCTTGTCTTCGATTAGCATTTAAATATGATCGTCTCTACAAAACCAATGGATAGGAGGTCTGGACAAAAAACAGCATATAACCCATTAATTAACGCCCTTCCTTCAGCTAAAAAATAAACTTGGAAAGTCTAAAAACAAGAGAAGCGCAGTTTTAGACTTTCCAATAGGTTTTTACTGATAACCTAGGCTTGCCAAAGCGCGCTCATCATCCGACCAATTGTCTTTCACCTTCACCCATAACTCCATGTGCACTTTCATATCAAGCATTTTCATTAAGTCATGACGTGCTTCGGTACCAACCGCTTTGAGCATATTGCCATTTTCACCAATCACAATGCGTTTTTGACCTTCACGCTCTACCAAGATCAAAGCGTTGACCAACACGCGATCCGGCGTTACTTCGTATTTTTCAATCTCGACCGTTAGTCCGTAGGGCAATTCTTCATTAAGTTTACGCATCAGCTTTTCACGGATCATTTCCGCAGCCAAAAAACGACTCGATGCATCAGTAACCATGTCTTCATCAAACATTGCTTCGCCTTCGGGCAGCATCTTGGTTAGCTCTTTAATCAATAATGCTGCATGCTTCTTATCGTAAGCTGACAAAGGAATACTTTGCGTAAACTTAACATTTTTGCCTAACTCAGCTAAGTAAGGAAATAGTTTTTCGCGCGGTTGAATACGATCGACTTTATTAATCACTAATAACACTGGCACATCTACTTGTGCAACCAACTCGGCAACACGCGCATCTTCATCTGTAAATCGCCCTGCCTCTACCAACATCATCACCACATCAACCCCTTCCAAGGCAGAAGAAGCGGTACGGTTCATCATGCGATTAAGCGCTTTAGCACCATTAATGTGTACGCCTGGGGTATCAACGAAAACAAGTTGCGCATCATCTAAGGTTAAGATTCCGTGTATACGATGACGTGTGGTTTGTGGTTTAGGCGAGGTAATACTAATTTTTTGCCCAATGAGTGCATTCATTAGCGTTGATTTGCCCACATTGGGACGACCAATAATGGCAATTGTGCCGCAACGGAAGGGGGTATCAGACATATTATTTTCCTTCTAGCTGTTCCAGCATCGTGCTGGCAGCGGTTTGTTCGGCTTTTTTGCGGCTGTTAGCTCGCGCTTGAGTCGCAGGTTGTCCGTCGATATGACAGACAACTTCAAACATTAACGCGTGTGCTTCGCCTGTTTGCGAAATCAGTTGATAATCAGGCAATGATTTAGCGCGTGCCTGACACCATTCTTGTAAGCGTGTTTTAGGGTCTTTTTCAACCGCGACCTGTTCTAAGCTCTCAAAACGTGGCGACAGATAGTGGAGCACAAAAGTACGAGCAGCATCCATGCCTGCATCTAGGTAGATTGCAGCTATAACCGCCTCAAAAGCATCGGCCAGAGTAGAAGCCCGACGAAAGCCGCCACTTTTTAACTCACCTGAACCCAACTTTAAGCAATCGCCTAAATTCAATGCCAGTGCAAATTCTGCCAAGGTTTCTTCTCGCACCAAACGCGCACGCATCCGCGTCAACACACCTTCTGGCTGATTAGGAAAGCGAGAAAACAAAGCCTCTGCCGCTAGAAAGTTAAGGATGCCATCACCCAAAAATTCCAATCGTTCATTATTGACACTGGCATAACTGCGATGCGTTAGCGCTTGCCACAATAACTCAGGCTGAGCAAATTCATGACCAATACGTCGCATACAATCTTGTTGCTGACGCTTTTCATCACTAACACTCATTTAATGGACGTTCCTATGCGTGAAACATCAATACCACTGTCAAAATGCATCCAAATAAAGAAAGCACGTCCTTTTAGATTTTCTTCAGGAACAAAGCCCCAAAAACGACTATCGTAACTATGGTCACGATTATCGCCCATCATAAAATAATGTCCTTCTGGCACAACCGCATCCATCAAATCTCCCGATTGACGGTCAGCATCAACCAATAACTGGTGATGAACCCCTAACAAATCTTCAGAAAGCAAAGCTGCACCATTCATCACCGCACCTGAGCCAGTCGTTTCATAACGACCAACGCTCTCTTGTTTAATCGCTTGTCCATTCACAAACAAGGTTTTGTTGATGTAGCTAATCCGATCTCCTGGTAAGCCAATGACACGCTTAATATAGTCTTTATCTGGCTCGACGGGATAACGAAACACAACAACCTCTCCACGTTCTGGCTCACCCGTTGCAATCAGTTTGTTATAAACAACTGGCAACTTAATACCATAACTCATTTTGTTGACCAAAATAAAATCACCGATGTGAAGTGTCGGATACATAGAACCAGAAGGAATACGGAAAGGTTCGGCCACAAATGAACGCAAGACCAACACAATCAACAACACGGGAAAGAGCGAACGCGCATAGTCCATGACCACAGGCATCGGTGCATCGACTGCGCGCTTAGGCGCATAGACCCATTTATCTAGCGCAGCGAGTATGCCACCGATTAACACAGCAGCCGTTAAAATAATTTCAAATAACATGAACGACCTAATTCCTAAGAGGGGGAAACTCTAAAAACTTCGCTTTGCTTATTTTTAGACTTCCCTGATTTATTTTTTAGCTGAAGAAAGGGATTTAATCAATGGGGTTACATGCTGATTTTTGCCCCCCCCCCCTTCTTTCAGGCTTCCTACCCATTGAGTGTTAGATGTACTCTAACCATTATCTTTACTAATATTTAATACCGCCAAGAAGGCTTCCTGAGGAATTTCAACGCTACCAATCGTCTTCATGCGTTTTTTACCCTCTTTTTGTTTCTCTAGTAGCTTTTTCTTACGACTCACGTCACCACCATAACACTTAGCTAACACGTCTTTACGCATCGCTTTAATGGTGCTTCGGGCGATCACTTTGGTACCGACTGCGGCTTGTACAGCGACATCGAACATCTGACGCGGGATTAAGTCCTTCAAGCGTTCAGTAATATCTCTACCTCGATTTTGCGCCGTACTACGGTGCACGATCATCGATAAGGCATCGAGTGGCTCGCCATTTACCAACATATCCATACGCACCAAATCATCCGCTTGGAAACGACGGAATTCATAATCCATCGATGCATAACCACGGGAAATCGATTTTAATCGATCAAAGAAATCGAGAACGACTTCGTTGAGTGGCAATTCCATTTGTAATTGCACTTGCTTACCTGCATAACTCATATTTTTTTGTACGCCACGCTTTTCCATGCACAAGCTCATAACAGCTCCGACATACTCTTGTGGCATTAAAATATTCGCTTGAATAATCGGTTCGCGAATTTCTTTAATAGACCCTAGCTCAGGCAACTTCGCTGGATTATCAACCTTGAGCACTTCATCACGTACCGTGAGCACTTCATAAACAACCGTAGGTGCCGTGGTGATCAAATCAAGGTTGAATTCACGTTCCAAACGTTCTTGAATCACTTCCATATGCAATAAGCCCAAGAAACCACAACGGAAGCCAAAGCCCAATGCCGTTGATGTTTCTGGTTCAAAAAACAAAGATGCATCATTCAAACGTAATTTACGTAAAGACTCACGTAACGCCTCGTAGTCTTCCGAACTAATGGGAAAGATACCAGCAAATACACGAGGTTGTGATGGTTTAAATCCTGGCAATGATACTGTTGCAGGATTTGCTGCATCGGTTAAGGTATCACCAACAGGGGCGCCATCAATCTCTTTTAATCCCGCAATAACGAAGCCAACCTCGCCCGTTCCCAAACTCTCACGCTTAACACGTTTGGGATTAAACACCCCCACTTCCAAGACTTCATGGGTATTGCCAGACGACATGACTTTCATCTTCATTTTAGGACGAATAGCACCATCCATCACACGCACCAAAGACACAACACCCAAATAGTTGTCGTACCAAGAATCAATAATTAAGGCTTTAAGCGGTGCATCTGGATTACCTTTGGGTGCTGGAATTTTGGCAATGATTTCTTCAAGCGTTTCTTGAATACCAATACCTGCTTTGGCACTAGCATGTACCGCTTCTGTCGCATCAATACCAATAATTTCTTCAATTTCTTGAATAACACGATCTGCATCAGCATTAGGTAAATCGATTTTATTGAGCACAGGCAACACTTCTAGCCCTTGCTCAATAGCGGTATAACAGTTGGCCACCGTTTGCGCTTCAACCCCCTGCGAAGCATCAACCACCAACAAAGCGCCTTCACAAGCAGCTAACGAACGCGACACTTCATAACTAAAATCGACGTGACCCGGCGTATCAATAAAGTTCAGCTCATAAATCTTGCCATCATTTGCTTTGTAATGCAAGGTGACACTGGCCGCCTTAATGGTAATGCCACGTTCCTTCTCTAAATCCATAGAATCAAGAACTTGAGAGGACATCTCGCGATCTGTTAAGCCACCACAAAACTGGATAAAACGATCCGCCAAGGTTGATTTACCGTGGTCAATATGGGCAATAATTGAAAAGTTACGGATTAAATCCAGTTCGTAAGCCATGAAATACCTAACACAAAAACAAAATATAAATAAAAACACAAACGGGGCGTTTATAACGCCCCTCGAAAATAGCCCCTAACTTTAGCTTATTGAATGACTAAAGGCAAGAATAGCGCACGATTCCCACGCACAACACGCATTGGAATTTTTTGTCCCTTCGGCAGTTTTGCAGCCAAGTCTGCGAGAACTTCAACCGAATCTAAACGGATATAATTAACTTCCAACAAAATATCGCCTGTCTGTACACCACTGTTTAACAAACTACCCTCGTTCATAGAAGACACTCGCAGCCCAAAATCAATATCAAGCTTTTTCTTAACCGAATCTTCTAACGGCACAACTGCTGCTCCCAAAACTGTTTTTCCTGAAGTCTCTGGCGCACCTTTACTGTTACGCTTACCCTGATTCGCTGCTTGCTTTTTATCATCGGGCAATGATTCTACGGTTACGCGCATGGTCTGCAATTTACCTTGGCGCAACAAGCGTAATTCTACAGGCTGACCAACGGGGGTCATGCCGATAACAGGCGGTAAACTACCCGATTTATTGATCTCCATGCCGTTAACCGACAAAATGACATCGCCAGCTTTAATGCCTGCCTTTGCAGCTGGTGTATCGGGAAATACTTCCGCAACCAAAGCACCTTTGGGTTTTTCCATGCCAAAAGACTCTGATAATTCAGAAGTCACCTCTTGCACATTCACGCCCAAATAACCACGCACCACATGACCATTGCGTTTAATTTGATCAACCGCGTTCATCGCAACTTCAATCGGAATCGAGAATGACAACCCCATGAAACCACCGCTACGGCTATAAATTTGTGAGTTAATCCCGACCACTTCACCCGCGAGGTTAAATAATGGACCACCTGAATTACCTGGATTAATCGCCACATCTGTTTGAATAAAGGGGACATAGGTATCATCGGGCAACGTACGCTCTTTCGCCGAAACAATCCCTTGGGTAACCGTAGCCTCAAAACCGAAAGGAGAACCAATAGCCAACACCCACTCACCGACTTTAAGCTTACTGGACTGCCCAAGGTTAACCGTCTGCAATCCCTTTGCTTCAACTTTAATCAATGCGACATCGGTACGCTCATCAGAACCGATGACTTTAGCAACCAATTCCTTTCGGTCGCTGAAACGCACCACAATTTCTTGAGCATCCGCTACCACATGGTGGTTAGTGACAATGTAGCCATCAGCAGAAACAATAAAACCTGTACCTAACGACTGTACCTCTTTTTTACCGCTTCCATTTCCAGGCTCTGGCACCGCACCCTTTGGAATGGGAAAGGCATCACCAAAAAAACGTTTTAACAATTCTTCAGGAATGCCGTTAAAATCACCCCCTCGCTGTTGCTGAACTTTTTGCGTGGTCGAAATATTAACCACTGCAGCAGCATTTTTTTCAACAAGTTGGGTAAAGTCAGGCAGCTCAGCAGAGACAACAGGCGCGACAACCAATAAACTAAAGCCCACCAATAAACCCGAAAATAAAACGCGAATTGACATTTTTAATTCCTCCTAAACACTAACCACGTGAATATCTAAAATCTTTGGTTCAATAACCAAGCCCAACTTACCAACCACCAGCCATGTCATCAACAAAGCAGACATCCCTAGGAATAAGGCAGATAAATCACCCGCAAGCGTCTGCCCAAACCACAAGCCTAACAACAAAGCAAACAAAGGCAATCCATAGCCTAAAAATGCCAACTGAAATACGGCTTTTCGCGGCAGGGATAACAACAAACGATCACCCACGTTAACGGTTATGGGGACATCTTTAAGCCTTAACAAGGGTGCTGTTGCAAATAAACCCACAAACGCATTCGATTGGCAACCAACAGCACCTGCACCGCAGTGTCCTGTGGTGCAGCCAGCCGCATCAGATTGCATTTCAACAAACACATCTTGCTCGTTTCTGCGCTTCACCACAACCCATGTTTGCTCTTGATCGTCGTCTATTCTATTAGAAGCTTCCATTCTATTACCATCCGCTTATAAAAAAATCTAAAAACATTCACTTCGCTTATTTTTAGATTTTTCAAACTTATTTTTTGCTGAAGGAAGGTAGTTAATCAATGGGTTATATGCTATTTTTAGCAATCCCTTCCTCCAGACCGCCTACCCTTTGGGTTTTTATAAGTGTCATCTTATATCTTATAAGAGCAGTTTATCTTAAAATACTTGGTAACAACAACATAGGTTATCGCTTTGCTTAAATCTCACCATCCCAACAGCGTTCTTATTATTGGTAGCGGTATTGCAGGCCTATCCCTTGCGCTCAAACTAGCAGAACATATACCCGTAACCTTATTAGCAAAGCGCGGGCTGCTCGAGTCCAACACGCGTTGGGCGCAGGGCGGTATTGCTGCCGTATTAGATCCTAATGATAGTATTGAGCAACACGTTCAAGACACGCTTGTTGCAGGCGATGGCTTGTGCAATGAAGCAGCTGTTCGTTTTACGGCCGAAGCAGGAAAACGGGTTATTGAAGAACTGATTCACCTCTCTGTGCCTTTTACGCCATGCAATATTGATAACGACAACGACTGCGCTTTATACCCATTTCATTTAACTCGTGAAGGGGGGCACTCTCATCGTCGTATTATCCATGCTGCCGATCATACGGGACAATCAGTCCAAATTACCCTTGCTCACAAAGCGAGGCAGCACCCTAACATTGTACTTCTAGAGCATTACACGGCAGTAGACTTAATTCGAGTCGATGGACGCTGTGTTGGTGCCTATGCGCTAAATCAAGCTACTGATGAGTTTACCACCTTTGCCGCTCGTGCCGTGGTACTCGCCACGGGTGGCGCAGGTAAAGTCTATCTGTATACTAGCAATCCCGATCTCGCTACAGGTGATGGTGTGGCAATGGCATGGCGCGCTGGATGTCGCGTTGCCAATATGGAATTCATGCAATTTCATCCCACGGTACTGTTTCACCCGTCTGAACGGGCTTTTTTGATTTCCGAAGCGGTACGTGGCGAAGGAGGGTTACTTAAACGCCCCGATGGCACGCGCTTTATGCCCGATTATGACGATCGAGCTGAACTGGCACCAAGAGATATTGTGGCAAGAGCCATCGACAGTGAAATGAAAAAACTGGGTTGCGATCATGTCTGGTTGGATATTAGTCACAAGTCTGCTGAGTTTATTACCGCGCACTTCCCAACCATTTATAAGCGTTGTCTTTCACTTGGTATCGACATTACCAAAGAGCCGATTCCTGTTGTTCCTGCTGCCCACTACACCTGTGGCGGCGTAATGACTGATCATCACGCCAAAACTGACTTAAACAGCCTTTATGCTATTGGTGAAGTTGCCTACACAGGACTGCACGGTGCGAATCGCCTTGCCAGCAACTCCTTACTGGAGGCGCTTGTTTATGCCGATGCCGCCTATCAAGATATTATTCAACAACTGCAAGCTGGGAATTTACTTGCACCACCAGCATTACCCGATTGGGATGACAGCCAAGTACGCCCTAGCCCAGAACAGATCATGGTCAGCCATGACTGGGATGAGTTGCGTCGCGTTATGTGGGATTATGTTGGCATCGTTCGCACCAAAAAGCGACTTAACCTTGCGCTCAAACGCATTTTAATGATTCGTGAAGAAATTGAAGAGTTTTACGCTCACTACGAGCTAAATACCGACTTTGTAGAGTTGCGTAATTTAGCACTGGTTAGCGAGCTGATTATTCGCTCTGCATTGAGTCGAAAAGAAAGCAGAGGGCTGCATTATATTGCTGACTACCCTCATAAAATTGAAGATAGTCAGCCGACAATTATGACTCCAAAAACCCAACTAGGCTAATGGTGCAGAACGAAGCGGTTAGTACTTCGCAACCGCTTCATTCGTATCCTGATTGTGATTAAGCTTTTCTCGCTTAACCGCAATCAGCATATATTCGGCTTTTGCCCCCAAATACACATACAATCCCAAACCAACCATCAAAGCAACAGCTGACAACATCATCCATGTCGCACTCGATAAATAATCCCCTGAACCAATTGCTGATTTAAACATCAACAACAAAGCTTCTATGGATACGGCAATCATGATCGCTGCCATGAAACGCGTAATGGTTCGTCGTGTCGAGCTATGACGAAAAATATCCTTGTGCATCAGCACTTCTTCTTCTAGCGTTGTCTTCGCTAAATCGAATATGGCAAGTCCAAGGGTGATAAAAATAATAGCACTAAAAGGTCTTACCGACTCAACATGTGAGGGTTCTTCGAGCATTTTGAGTAATTCTGAAAAACCAGAAAATAGCAGAATACCTACCACTAAAAACAGCCCTAAAGCGATCGTTGAGTAAATTGCTTTAAATAACGGCTCAAAACGCATACGCAGGCTATCGCCCATTAAAAAACTGACTGTTTTTTCTAAATCTAAATCGATCACCAAATAACCACAAATATCGCCCGACTCGTTGCGCATTGGAATCGCACCCGAAAGACACATCACACGGTCGGTAGTAGACAAATAGGGCTGTGTAAAGACTGCCTCTTGTCGCTCTTTCGCCATCACAAAATAAGGACGTTGACTGCGATCCTTTCCGCGATTAGCATGATCCGTTTTTGCTTTAAAGTCGCTAAATAAATAATTAGGACCATTTTGAATGCCCTCTTTATCGAGCGTGTAAACAATATCCAAGAAAGGATAATGTTTGAACATCTCATCTAACGTCTCTAAAATTTTCTCTGGGCTTTCAAAGAGCTTTACATCTGCCAAACCAATCAGCATCGAACCCAGCATCTCTCGAATCATTGCTTGATAATCGTGATAACGTTCAATCACATTGACATAGCTTGCCATAATGCGTTTCCTTGGTTAATGAAATGTCTAAAACCCCGCTTTGCTTGTTTTTAGACATTTCTGGTTTGTTTTTTTAACTGAAGGAAGAATGGGTTAGATGCTATTTTCTACATCCCCTTCCTCCATGGCTCCTACCCATTAGCTTTTTGGACTCATCCGCTTACTGACGAATTTGACCTTGACCAAAAACAATATATTTTTGTGAAGTTAACCCTTCTAGTCCCACAGGTCCGCGTGCATGGAACTTATCTGTGCTAATACCAATTTCTGCCCCTAAACCATACTCAAAGCCATCAGCAAAGCGTGTCGAAGCATTAACCATGACTGAACTCGAGTCGACTTGCGCTAAAAACTGACGTGCTTTAGCATAATCTTGCGTCATGATTGCATCAGTATGGTGCGAACCGTAGGTATTAATATGTTCTATAGCAGCATCCATGCCATCAACAATTTTAATCGCTAAAATGGGCGCTAAGTACTCAGTAGACCAGTCCTCTTCGCTCGCTGCCGACATGGAGCTAATGGCGCAAGCAAGGGGGCAACCGCGAAGTTCTACCCCTTTAGCGCGATAAATATCAGCCATTTTTGGCAAGAATGCTGACGCAATGGCCGCATCGACTAATAAGGTCTCCATCGCATTACACACACCATAACGGTGCGTTTTAGCATTGTCACAAACGCTCCACGACAACTCTAAATCAGCGCTTGCATCGACATAACTATGGCAGATACCATCTAAGTGTTTAATTACGGGCACGCGGGCACCCTCACTGATACGCGCAATCAGGCTTTTGCCGCCGCGAGGTACAATGACATCGACAAACTCGGGCATGGCAATTAAACGTCCGACCGCATCACGATCAGTTGTTTCGACCACTTGAACCGCCGTAGTCGGCAAATCAGTCGACCTTAACCCATCAATAATACACTGAGCAATGGCACGGTTAGAATGAATGGCTTCCGAACCGCCGCGCAAAATCGTCGCATTACCAGATTTTAAGCACAAGGCCGCGGCATCGGCAGTCACATTCGGACGCGACTCATAAATAATACCGACAACACCTAAGGGAACGCGCATTTTACCCAGCTGAATACCCGAAGGACGATATGCCATATCTTTAATTTCGCCAATTGGATCGGGCAAGGCAGCAACCTGACGCACACCTGTGGCAATTGAGACAACACCAGCAGGCGTTAAACGTAACCGATCGAGCATCGCATCATCTAACCCATTTACCTTGCCTGCAATTAAGTCTTTTTCATTTTCAGCGACTAAGAAGTCTGTTTTAGCGACTAATGCATCAGCAATCGCTAAGAGCGCCGTATTTTTTTGTGCGGTTGTTGCGACGGCTAAAACACGACTGGCAGAACGTGCTGCTTGTCCGAGGTTATTCATGTAATCTGTTATATTCATAGTATTTATTCCTTAGAGCATCACTAAAAAACCAAACGGGCTGGAGGCCTGGAGGAAGGGGGATTGAAAATAGCATCTAGCCATTAGATTAAAGCCCCTTCCTCCAGCCAAAAAACAAACTTGGAAAGTCTAAAAAAGCGAAACGCACTTTTTAGACTTTTAATTTCCCACTACTCGCCATATCAGCAACCAACCAACGTAATGATCGCCATGCATCACCCGTAGCCTGTCCTTTAACTTCACGGTCAATGGTTAAGCAGGCTGCCAGCCAATTTTTAATCATCGTCGGTTGAACACGCTCTAATAATCGCCATAAAATCTTATCACGCCCACCCCACAACTTATGAATCGCCAATGTTTGAGATGACCAAGCGCGTTTTTGTTTCACATCGTCAATTAATGCAGCCCATGAACGCAATTCACGTGATACCGCCCATAAAATAAGCACAGCATCCTCACCCTCTTCCTGCAACCTCGCTAAAATCCGCAGAGCATCACGGGGATTTTGCGCTAGAATCGCTGCAGATAAGGCAAACACATCGTATCTTGCCCAGTCTTGACTGTCACGTTCGAGCAATGCCATATCCAAGGTTGTTAAACCTTGTAATTGCCAGCGTAGCAAACTCTGCTTAGCAGACATCAAATTGCCTTCCGACCAATGCGCCAAGGCATCAGCGGCATCAGGTTGTAAGCGCATCCCTAAAGCCGACGCTTGCTCTTGTAACCAGCGCTGAACACCCGCAAGTGGCAGAGCTTTACTATTAATGACCCAGCCAACAGAATCCCATGCCCTAACCCACTTCGCTTCTTGGGCACTTTTATCTAAAGCACCAGCACGCAATAGCAGCAAAACATCAGGATTAGGTGATAGTACCAATGATTGAAGTTGATCGGACTGCGCTGCACTAATCTTCGTATTCACCTGAACCAGCATCACCCGCTGACTTGAAAACAAAGACAACTCTTGGTAAGCATTCAGCACATCACCCCAATCGGCTACCGACTCAACTACCATCAACTGCCGCTCGATAAACCCCTTATGACATCCAGCAAGCGCAAGAGCATCAATGGTATCTAATAAGCGCTGAGGCTCCTCACCAAAACAAAACACAAAGGATGGCAAAGCGTCTCGTGCTTGCAATCGAGATAAGGCTTGTTCTGGTGTCATCATAGCGCACTGTCCAATGGTGTTAAGCGTTGAACCAAGCGAACAATGGCGTCAACGACCCGTGCTCGAATATCAACCAATACTTCCTCAGACTCTCGAGAAATCGCTAAAGGACGCTCTGCCCCAATCGCAACATTACTTGTTGATGAAGAGAAGTTTAATAAACTTTGGTCAACTTCTCGTGAGCGACGAATACTAGTATCGACTAACCACTCATCTTGCCCAACTTTACGAATACGGACGGGTTGGGTTAAGACGTATAATCTAGCAGAAATTTCGCCGTAAGAACCAATGGCAGAAGGAACCGATTGCTGACTACTGGTTCCTAACCAAACCTCTAATTCGGCTTTAGCAGCATCATTAACCAATTCACAACCAAAACCCAGTAGAACCCGTTTTAATGCGTCAACAACAGCGCCATCAGCACCCGAGTTAGAAATCATAACCTTACGAAATGGAAAGGATGATTCGACACCATCTTTAAAACCGCGCAATTGATAACCACAACCAGATAGCAGCAAAGCAGGTAAAGACAACAACAGACACCGTCTTGTTGCATCAATCCCCCTTTGGCAAAGGGGGACTAAGGAGGATTTATCGGGCAACAATATTCACCAAACGTCCGGGCACAACAATGACCTTGATAATTTCTTTACCTTCAGTATATTTTTGTACACCATCATCCATTAATGCCATGGCTTCGACTTTATCTTGCGACGCATCGGGTTCGACAGAAATTTTACCGCGCAATTTACCATTTACTTGAACCATCAGTTCAATGCTATCACGCGCCAAAGCTGTCTCATCAACCTGTGGCCAAGCGGCAGAAACCAACAAGCCTTCGCCACCTAAAGCAGCATACATCGCTTGTGTAATATGAGGCGCGACAGGCGAAAGCATCATCACCAATGTCATTAAGCCTTCTTGCATCACAGCACGCGCTTGTTCACCACCTTCATGACGCGACAAGGCGTTTGATAGTTCCATACAAGATGCAATAGCGGTATTAAATGATTGACGGCGCCCCCAATCATTAGTCACTTTTAAGAGTGTCTCGTGAACCTTGCGACGCAGCACTTTATCGTCTTCATTCAAAGCAGACACATCCAATGCAGGCACTGCACCCGCTTCGATATGAGTATGCACCAGTCGCCAAATACGATTAAGAAAACGAGATGCACCTTCAACGCCAGCATCAGACCATTCCAATGACTGCTCTGGAGGAGCTGCAAACATGGTAAAGAGTCGTGCTGTATCTGCGCCATATTGATCAATTAATGCCTGAGGATCGACCCCGTTGTTTTTCGATTTCGACATCTTTTCCGTGCCACCGATTTCAACAGGCAAACCATCAGACTTCAATACCGCAGACAGCGGCTTACCTTTATCGTCGGTCACCAACTCAACATCAGCGGGATTAAACCATTGTTTGCGACCATCTGTCCCCATGCGGAAGTAGGTATCGGCAATGACCATGCCTTGCGTCAGCAAACGCTTAAAGGGTTCATCGGTTTTAACCAAGCCTTCATCGCGCAATAATTTATGGAAGAAACGGGCATACAATAAGTGCAAAATCGCATGTTCGATGCCACCAATGTATTGATCGACAGGCAACCAATGATCTGCCCGCGCATCAAGCATCTTATCCGTGCTATCTGGGCACGCATAACGCGCATAGTACCAGCTCGATTCAAAGAAAGTATCGAAGGTATCCGTTTCGCGTTTTGCCTCACCGCCACACTTAGGACAAGTACACTTTGTAAAGCTGTCTAACTGCGTCAACACGGACGCACCGCCGTCTGGAATGACATCTTCTGGCAAACGCACTGGCAAGTCCGCCTCAGGCACAGGCACTGCGCCACAACTTGGGCAGTAAATAATGGGAATCGGACAACCCCAGTAACGCTGACGTGACATACCCCAATCGCGCAAACGGAAATTGACTGTCTTCTTACCTAGCTCTTTAATTTCAAGTGCTTTGGCAATGGCTTCAAAGGCATCATCGAAGGCTAAGCCATCGAATGAACCAGAATGGATAAGCTGACCTTTTTCAGTCATCGCTTCGGTTGAAACATCGGGTTCGCTGCCGTCACAACTAATGACTGCCTTAACCGACAGCCCATATTGTTGTGCAAACTCCCAATCGCGCTGATCGTGTGCTGGCACACTCATCACCGCACCCGTACCATAGCCCATCAGCACAAAGTTAGCCACCCATACAGGCACTAATTCGTTAGTAATCGGATGGCGAACACGGATACCCGTATCAACGCCCTTCTTTTCCATTGTTTCGATAACAGCTTCGGATGTACCTGTTTGCGCACACTCATGAATGAAGTTAGCGAGTGTTGGGTTGTTTTCTGCTGCGGATTTTGCCAAAGGATGTTCAGCAGCAATGGCCACATAAGTGACACCCATTAAGGTGTCGGGACGTGTCGTAAATACTTTTAAGCGACGGGCATCAGCATCACCCTCAATTGGAAACTCAATTTCCAAACCTTGCGAGCGACCAATCCAGTTTTTCTGCATGGTCTTCACTTGCTCAGGCCATTCGGTGAGGGTATCTAAATCAGAAAGCAACTCATCAGCATAAGCGGTAATTTTTAAAAACCACTGATTAATTTCCTTACGTTCCACCAAAGCACCAGAGCGCCAACCACGACCGTCAATGACTTGTTCATTCGCCAATACCGTATTGTCAACGGGATCCCAGTTGACAACCGACAATCGACGGTAAACCAAACCTTTTTCTAATAGCTGTAGAAAGAACCACTGTTCCCATTTGTAGTACTCTGGCGAGCAAGTCGCTAACTCACGCGACCAATCGTAGCCCAAACCCAAGCTTTTAAGCTGGTTCTTCATGTAGTCGATATTACTATACGTCCAAGCCGCAGGTGCAACCTGATTGGCAATCGCTGCATTTTCTGCTGGCAGACCAAACGCATCCCAACCCATGGGTTGCAACACATTTTTTCCCTGCATCCGCATAAAGCGGGCAATCACGTCGCCAATGGTGTAATTACGTACATGCCCCATATGCAAGCGCCCAGAAGGATAAGGGAACATCGACAAACAGTAGAACTTTTCTTTACGCTCGTCTTCTACCGCTTTAAATACATCAGCATCTTGCCATTGTTGCTGAACACCATTTTCAATTTCCTTGGGACAATACACAGAATCCATGAGACACGCCTAATAAACAAACATAGGTGCTATTATGCAATAAATAGGTAGTCAATCGCTAGTATCCTAGTCTGTTAGTTAATTTTTAGACATAAAAAAACCCTATCACAAGGACAGGGTTTTTATTTTTAAGACGACAAACAGACTCGATTAACATGCTGAAGGAATAGCTAAAAATACAGCCTACGCCTATTTTCCGACCTCCTAACGCATTTCTTACTTAGAGGAAGGAACTTAATCAATAAGTTACAGCCACTTTAGCGGCAAACTTCTCACAAGCCTGCTTGTATCTTTTAGGGACTTTTTAGGTTATTTTTCTTGAGACTTCAAGCGTACAATACCTAACATTTTCATAACATACTTCTGATAAATCGGCTCTGAATTACCATTTTTCATGTTACGGATAAAATACTTCTCGAAAGCAATCTTCGCTAAATGAACCCACTTACCTTGTTTTGCCCACGTTAAGTTGCGAGGTGGAATCTGAGGTAAGGCAACAAAGGCAGCCCCAGTATCACCCAAATCTGCTAAGCAGATGGTGTTCCAAGTTGCTTCTTCATCAGCTTCCTTACCGTCCAAAACGTTTTCAATATTATGACAAATTGCTGTTACCATACCCTCAATCATCAAGCCCGTTTTGGGTGTACCTACTGGAACAGGTGTTGCTTCCACTGGCGGAATCGCCACAACCACACCTAATGCATAAACGTTTTTATAGGTTGGGTTACGATTGAATTTATCAATTTTTACCATGCCGCGCGGATTAACCAAGGCTTCTTCAGCTTGCTGTAAGAACTTAGGACCTTTAAAAGCTGGCAACATCATTGAGTACTTAAATGGCAATTGGTGAGATTTAATCACTGCACCATTCATGTCGTGCTCATCCACAAACATGGTACCGTTTTCCATTTTGGTGACTTTAGCGTTACAAATCCAATTGATATGACGCTGACGCATGATGCCTTCCATCATTCCTTTAGAATCACCAACACCACCCAATCCCAAGTGACCAATATAAGGCTCAGAGGTAACAAACGTCATTTTGACGTCTTTACGGATTTTACGCTTACGTAAATCCGTATCCATAATCATGGCATATTCGTATGCTGGACCGAAACAAGATGCGCCCTGCACTGCACCAACAATGATAGGACCTGGCTCTTCACACAGTTTTTGCCATTCATCAAAAGCTTCAACAGAATGCCCTGTTGAGCACACAGAAACGGTATTACCACCGTGACTAATCGGACCGAAGCCTGGCACTTCTTCAAAAGCTAAATAAGGACCTGTCGCTAAAATAACAAAGTCATAGTCAATGACTTGACCATCAGCACAAACCAATTTGTTTTCTGTTGGTTTGATTTCAGTAACCGTTGCATGAATAAACTCAATACCCTTACGATTCAAAGGACCAGCCAACTTAAAGCTAATGTCCTCTGGCTTACGCCAGCCCACACCTACCCATGGGTTTGAGGGTGTAAATTGAAACTCATCTAAAGCAGAAACAACTTTAATAGTATGGTTTTTACCAAGATGGTTATTAATGTCATACGCCATTGGCAAACCGCCAACACCAGCACCAACGACTACAATAGTGGCCATGAAAATTCCTTTTTATGAAGTATGAAGTTATAAAAACTAACGTTACAATTTTAGCAGAAAGAAACAAAAATAGACTAGATTAAAAATTCAATGGGGTGATAAGTAAATTCATTATGCGATAAAATGCATGCTAAGGAAAACCCGTTTATGTTTTTCATATGTTCTCTAGCAGCAATCGAACGCAACAATTTCATTTTTTAGTCACAGGTTTTCAAATGATACAACTCCCCCTACTACCCCTCTCAAACAATCAAACACTTTTTTGGTCGGGATTAACGGGAGCAAGTCTTGGACTAGCGGTTACCCAATTGCAAAAACAACAAAAACAACCATTTTTGATTGTCACCACAACAGCACAACAAGCACAACAGTTAGCAAATGAAATTCAGTTCTTTACGCAATCGCAAGCATTAATTTTACCCGATTGGGAAACCTTACCTTACGATCGCTTCTCACCCCATCAAGACATTATCTCGTCTCGACTGACTGCGCTGTATGCTCAGTCACAAACACCACCAGATTTTTTGATTGCCCAAATATCGACCTTAATGCACGCACTCATCCCCGCGGAACACCTACTAAAAAATAGTTTTGTGTTACGCGTTGGACAGTCTCTAGATATGCAATCATTTTTACTCCGTCTTGAAAGTTCTGGTTATCAACGCGTTAGTCAAGTCATGGAGCATGGAGAGTACGCTGTGCGCGGTGCATTGTTAGATGTTTTTCCTATGGGCGGACAAGAAGCGCTTCGGATCGATTGGCTCGATAACGACATTGATTCGATGCGAATTTTTGACACATCAACGCAACGAACATCATCAAAAATCAATGAGATCATACTGCTTCCTGCTAAAGAATATCCGTTAGACACGGATGCTATCCATTATTTTCGCCAATCTTGGCGCGAGGCATTCCCTGATACCAATACACGCAATAACTGGCTGTATCAATCGGTTAGCAAGGGACAAAGTTCGGGCGGTTTAGAATATTACCTCCCCCTATTCTTTGAGCAACTTAGCAGCATTACCGATTACTTAAATCCGAATACGCACATTGTTTGGGCTGATGACATCGTCCAAGCAGGCGAACAATTTTGGCAAGATATTGATGAACGCTGGCAAATTGGTCGATTAGACTCTCAACACCCCATTCTGCCACCTGAGCGTCTGTTTATTCGTCCCGATGATCTTTTCGCGCGATTTAAAGCATTTAAACGCATTCAACTGTCGACAAAACAGGAAGCTAAGGGTGATGCATACTGGCAAGTTAAGGCATTACCCGACATCACACTAGATGCAAGTCGTCCCGATGCTTTATGGAGATTAGGCGACTGGCTGAAAAGTTTAGTAGACTCGAATAACAAAGCATTACTGACTGCTGAATCGCTCGGACGACGCGAAGTGTTGCTTGAGTTATTACAAAAATCAGGCATTAGTGTCACCCGCAGTGAAAACTGGACAGATTTTTTAACGAGTCCGAACAAAGGATTACATCTCACCGTTGCCACATTAAGCCACAGCATGTGGCTGGATGACATGGTATTACTGAGTGAGCAAACGTTATTTGGCACTCAGGTAGTACGGCAAGCACGTCGCACTAAAAAGAACGCCCATAGTGACTTCACGGATGGCATTCGCTCTTTAGCCGAGCTATCGGTAGGCGCCCCTGTCGTACACCTAGAGCATGGTGTTGGACGCTTTATAGGGTTAGAAACCCTAACAATGGATAATTTAGCACGAGAGTTTGTGGCGCTGGAGTATGCAGGGGGCGATAAACTTTATGTTCCAATAACCAATTTACACCTGATTAGTCGCTATTCTGGTACCGATCCAGAACATGCCCCGTGGCACAAGCTCGGTACCGACAAGTGGCAAAAAGCACGTAAACAGGCCATCGAAAAAGTGCGCGATGTGGCAGCCGAACTGCTCGACCTATATGCCGCTCGCGCAGCGCGTAAAGGACATGCGTTTAGCGAGGGTGGTACAGACTACCTCCGCTTCGCAGCAGGCTTTGCTTTCGAAGAAACGCCAGACCAAAAAGCTGCGATTGAAGCCGTCGTTGCCGACATGCAGTCTCCTCGCCCGATGGATCGATTAATCTGTGGCGACGTCGGTTTTGGCAAAACCGAGGTCGCCATGCGTGCCGCATTTATGGCAGTTCATGGTGGAAAACAGGTTGCTGTATTGGTGCCGACTACCCTACTCGCGAATCAACACCTACAAAACTTCCGCGATCGCTTTGCCGAATGGCCGATTCGTATCGAAGCCTTGTCGCGTTTTGGCTCAACAGGCGAACATGCTCGCATTATGGAAGACCTCAGTACTGGCAAAGTTGATATCGTCATCGGCACGCATAAGCTCCTGCAAAGCGATCTGCGTTATCATGATTTAGGACTGATTATTATCGATGAAGAACATCGTTTTGGCGTAAAGCAGAAAGAGTTCTTAAAAAGCATTCGTACTCAAGTCGACATTTTAGCCATGACAGCGACCCCTATTCCGCGAACCTTATCAATGGCGTTTGCCGAGCTACGCGATATGTCGATTATCGCCACCCCTCCTGCTAAACGCCAATCTATCCAAACTTTCGTACAAGACTGGAACCCAGCGCTTGCTAAAGAAGCCTGTATGCGAGAACTGCGCCGTGGTGGTCAAGTGTATGCCTTGTTTAACGATGTTGATAATATGCCAGCCTTCATCAGCCAAATGCAAACGCTGTTACCCGACGCACGTATTGGCATGGCACACGGTCAATTGCCCGAACGTGAGCTAGAGCGTGTTATGCGTGATTTTTACCATCAACGCTATAATATTTTGGTTTGCACCACCATTATCGAAACGGGCATCGACATTCCCAATGCCAATACCATTTTAATGATTCGTGCTGACAAATTTGGTTTGGCGCAACTGCATCAATTGCGTGGACGTGTCGGACGCTCTCATCATAAAGCTTACGCTTATTTATTCACGCCGCCTAAAGAAGCGCTAAGTAGCGATGCCGTCAAACGACTCGAAGCCATTAGTCGACACGACCAACTCGGCTCTGGCTTTGCCCTTGCCAGTCAAGATTTAGAAATTCGGGGTGCAGGTGAACTGCTCGGGCACGATCAAAGCGGTCAAATGCAAGAAATTGGCTTCGAGCTGTACGCTCAACTGCTCGACAGAGCCGTTCGCGCCTATCGTCGTGGCGAAATTCCTACCTTAGAAAGCACCAACGATGGCTGTGATATTGATCTAGGCATTCCCGCACTCATCCCCGAATATTACTTGGCTGACGTTCAAACACGTCTCGTTTTATACAAACGCATCAACGCCGCCGAAACAGAAAATGACCTGCATCAACTACAAGTCGAAATGATCGATCGCTTTGGACTCTTACCAGCACCAAGCAAAAACCTGTTTCAAGTCATGGCACTCAAACATATCGCCACAACGCTAGGCATTAAAAAAATAGAGGCGAGCAACACCTATTTACGCCTAACATTTGACGCACAGCCCAAAGTAGAACCAATGACTCTCATTAAATTGATTCAAAGCAAACCGACAATCTATAAACTTGACGGTCCAAACAGGTTAAAATACACCAGCGAATTGCTCACAGCTGAACAGCGTTTAACCGCAGTAAACGAATTACTCATGATACTTTCAAATGCATAAAGGAATTTTTTGTGCGTAACCAATTTTCAATCCATGGCTTACTCTTAACAGGGTTCATGTTATTTATATCTCATGCTGCGCATGCCGACTATGTGGCAGAAATGATTATTTTTGAACCCACCAGCACGCAAAATTGGTTAGACGAGTATTGGCCACTACTGCCTGCAAAGCTGGACACACAAGACAAAGACACCGTCTTAGGTTCTAGCAACAGCACTCGGCATTTACTCGGTGATGGTCAGTTATCGCTCAAAGAAACAGCCAAACGCCTAACCAGCACAGGAGAATATCGAATTTTGGCGCACACCGCTTGGTCTCAGGGGGCAGAAGAACGAAGCACGGCAAAAAACACCCTATTACCAGAAGGCATGAGTAGCTCAGGCCTTCCTTTGCAAGCAAAAATCAAACTTTACAAACAAAAGTTTGAGCATGTTGACATTGAGGTTCAACTTGAACGTCAAATCCCTAAAGGATTGATTGCTGAATTTGCCCAAAAACGCAAACTATCACTCAACGATGT
Source organism: uncultured Francisella sp. (assembly GCA_964606405.1). Lineage (GTDB taxonomy): Bacteria > Pseudomonadota > Gammaproteobacteria > Thiomicrospirales > Thiomicrospiraceae. The sequence continues at coordinate 33,381 of CAZSGH010000016.1, read as the reverse complement.
CGGTGATACCTGGCGGTTTCGCTTACAAGAATCTCGCAAAGTAAAACCTGGCGAGCTGCAATACTTCGATCACCCTATGTTTGGTATTTTACTCATGATCAGAGAAGGTGGCGCCTAGCCATGAACATTTATGCAAACTATGATCTTAAAAATCAAAACACCTTTCACTTTTCGGTTAAAGCGCGCTTTTTTATTGAAGTCAGACATGCCAGTGCGATTCCTACGCTTAGACAAGACCCACTGATTTCTTCATTACCGTGGCAAGTCATTGGTAATGGTAGCAATATTGTTTTAAGTAGCGATTTAGACTGTGTTATTCTTAAATGCATTTACGATGAAATTAAACTGGTTAAAGAAGACAATGAATCGGTATGGCTTTCTGTTGGTGCAGGCTGTAATTGGCATGACTTTGTTAGTTACACGATTGATAAAGGTTACTGGGGACTCGAAAACTTAGCACTAATCCCTGGTACTGTTGGTGCAGCTCCGGTTCACAATATCGGTGCCTATGGCACAGAGGTTCAAGATACGATTACCCGTATCCAAAGCTTTGATTTGCGTGACGGCTCACGTATTGAACTACGGCGGAATGAGTGTGAATTTAGTTATCGAAATAGCATTTTTACACAAAGTCTAAGAAACCGCGTCCTTATTCATCGTGTTACCTTTCGCTTGCGTAAGCAAGCAGCGCCAAACTTAATGAATGAAGCATTACATACTGCTCTTTTGAATCAATACGAATCAATTGATACACTGACGCCACGTCAAGTTTATGATGCCGTTATTGCCATACGTAATCAACGAATCCCTGACCCCGCACTTATTGGCAGTGCTGGCAGCTTCTTCAAAAATCCATGTATTTCTAGCATGCACTACCAAGCACTACTCACACAGCATCCTGATATGCCTGGTCATAAAACACCAGATGGACAAATTAAAATTCCTGCTGCTTGGCTTATTCAGCAAGTTAACTGGAAAGGAAAACGTATTGGAGATGCTGGTGTCTACGAAAAACACGCACTTATTTTGGTTAATTATGGCAATGCAACAGGAAAAGATATCCTCGCACTAGCAGAGAACATTCGCGAAGACGTAATCAGCAAGTTTTCAATTGCCTTAGAAAAAGAAGTTGTTGTTATTTAAAGAAAAGCTCTAAAAACTGCGCTAAGCTTGTTTTTAGAGCTTTTCTAGAGAGCATTCCTTACTTTAATACCATCGGTACAAATGGAATCAAAGTCACTAGCGACAACATCATGGCTACCCACGCTTTTGGTTGGCCAGCCAAAACTCCCATAAAGCCTGCGATAAAGGCCACAGGCGCTGCCATCCAAGCAATCGGTGGAAACACAAAGGCAAAGCCAGCAGCAACAACACCTGCTACCATTGCAACTGTGGTCGTATTTCCAGGGTGATAAATTAATGTATTACGCATATCATCTGGCATATCATGTGCAGACTCAGCGCGAATAAAAAGATTATCGAACATCTCACGGGACATGACGGCATCGCGTTCATTTTCTGCCAAGCCAAGTGTCACTTTACCATCAAGATACAGCTGATAAACCACATCATCCCATGTTGCATCATTTGGCACACGATTAGCCAAGGCTATTAATTCATTTTTGATATTATTCATTCTTTTGTCTCCTCAAAACAACACAAACATATTGTATCTAATACTAACTTAGGCATTATAATGTTCCTAGTATAAAAGAGCAGCACAAAATGTACCTAATTAGGGTTAAAATGTACGCTACTAAAAAATAAATAAAATGTTTGCCTCTAAAAACTGAAATGTGTTTGGGGTCTGGCGGATGGGGTTCAACAATAGGCGCATCTAAGCACTTATAATTTAACGCCCTTAAACCAGCTAAATAAAATCCTGGGAGCCTAAAACGGCGCGGCGCGCAGTGTTTAGTACTTCCCAAATCTAAGGAAGCAATCAGCATGGCCATGTTGCCAGGATTACAGCTCAATGTCAGTCAACAGCTCAAGCTCACGCCACAGCTTCAGCAATCAATTAAAATATTGCAGTATTCAGCTATTGAATTACAGCAAGCGATTGAAGAAGCACTCGACAACAATATTATGCTTGAAGTAGAACTGGATGAAGCGATCGAGTCGCGCGAGCCAGATCGTTATGACGAAGCGCCTAACATCGAATCCGACGATTGGTCTGACAACCTAAAGCAGCTTGAACTTTCTTCAAGTCAAAATGATATCGACCATACAGGCAACCTAACAGAAACACTTGATTGCCAATGGGATGATTTATTTTCTGATGATAACAATGGTCGTGACAATGCTAATACTGATTTAGCGGATTTTTCAGTCTCGTCATATCGGGACGATGAAGAGTATCTCTCTCCCGAAAGCTACACGGCAGCACCAGAAGACCTCTACGAACACTTAAAATGGCAACTTGAAACCTTTTCTTTTCACTCTGATCAAGATCAAACGATTGCCTACTATCTCATCGATGCGGTTAACGAGCAAGGCTATTTAGGCACTACTTTAGAAAACATAGAGCAAGACATTATAGAACATGAATCGTTTCATGCTGATATCAATGACATTCAACGCGTCTTAAAAGTTATTCAAGATAATTTTGAACCCTCTGGCATTGCCGCACGCGATATTCAAGAATGCTTACTCATTCAACTCAATGGCATGATTCCTAAAACAGAAGTAACTGAAACAGCAGTTCGTATGCTAAACGATCGTTTCGACTGGTTTGCGCATGGTGATTTTGTACGACTTAAAAGACTGTACGCGCGCGATGACAAACACTGGGATGCTATCTTAGAACGCATTAAATCGTGTAGCCCTAAGCCTGGATTACGCTACGCCAATAGTGAAAGTGAAATTATTGTTCCTGACTTAATCATTAAACGTGATAAAAAAGGGTGGAAAATTGAGTTAAATAGTCGAGCTTATCCAAAAGTTCGAGTCAACAGTGAGTATGTTGACTTACTCAAACAAGTCGATAAAACTACGACACAAAATGAACAAATTGAAACCATGAAAGAAAAGCTACTAGAAGCTCGTGGTTTAATGAAGAGCATTCAAAGTCGAGGTGAAACACTACTCAAAGTTGCAGCCTATTTAGTCGCAGAACAAGCGCGCTTTTTAGATGAAGGCGATATCGCAATGAAGCCCATGGTGTTACGCGTGGTTGCTGATGCACTTGGATTACACGAATCTACCATTTCTCGCGCTACAACTCAAAAATATATTCAAACACCACGCGGCACATATGAGCTTAAATACTTTTTTTCTAGTAGTGTTAGCCAATATGGTCCTCAAGATCAATCAGCAGTTGCAATTAAATCTCGCATTAAAACACTTATTGATGCCGAAGATCCTAAGAAACCAATTAGCGACCAGGACCTCGTTGACAAGCTAGAAGAAATGAAAATATCCGTCGCTCGTAGAACCATTGCCAAGTACCGAGAAGCGATGGGTATTGCTTCATCATCTCAGCGCAAAGTTAGACGATAAATACGCGACTCATAGTTCTTTTTAACTAGAAGTAACCAAATCAATTTCACCCATCACACAATTTCTGCCAGACGTTTTTGCGAGATAAAGTGCTCTGTCAGCGCGACTAATAAAATCTTGAATTGGCTCACCAACGCGATGAACTGCAACACCAAACGAAGCCGTCACCTTAAGCATTTGGTGACTATCACGGATCGTTAAGGCTGTTGACTGTAACTTCTCTCGTAACTTATTCGCTAAAGCATAGGCATCGCGGCAAGCAGTATTGGGCAAAAGTACAATAAATTCCTCACCACCAAAGCGAGCAACTAAATCTTGTCCTTTCGTTAGCTGTTTTAGCATTTTAGCAATGAAACGCAACACACTATCACCAACTAAATGGCCATATTGATCATTAATTTTCTTAAAGAAATCAACATCCAAAATAATACAAGACAAATGATAATCATCAGCATTAGGTAATTCGCTAAGCTGTTCGACAATAAACTTATCTAAAGCGCGTCTATTCGCTAATCCCGTCAACGCATCACTATGCGCTTCTTTGTAGCTTAATTCTAATTGTTTTTTTAGTCCATCAACTTCAGACTTGACCGCTTCCATCTTATGCTTGATGCTCTCGGCGCCAAAGGTTAACTCTTTAACGCAACCAATTACTTCTCTCACAACAATTGAAGCAGCCATAGGGTCAGATGTTTTAGCAACAAGTGCATTCAATGCAGCTTCGAGTACTACTGCATGAGAGTCTAAATTACCTTCCCATCCATTAATGTCACCAATAATCTAATAAACTAGCTTTAAAACAACATTTTCGACCTCTGACATAAAACAGATTCGATTCACAATATGATTAAACAAATCACGTGCAACATCTTCCTGTTCATGATCAGGGGTCTGAGAAAGTGTATCAAAGACATGAGGATCCCGCTCTAACAGATACTCATACCAAACCGTAAAGTTAATGGGATTGGGGCGAATACGCCGCTTTGCAGTTTCTTCTAAAACACGCTCAGCGAGTTTTCTTGAATCAGGATAACTATCTCGATAATTACGCATTCACACGTCCCTTAACAGTTAAGAGCAACAGACAAGCGTTAATGATGATGTCCACCTTCATGCCAATCCGTCATCACATAGTGCGTACCACAATAAGGACAAGTTGCTTTTCCTGTATCAGCTATTGGTAAAAACACTTTAGGATGAGCATTCCATAGCGGCGCATCAGGCATAGGACAGGATAAAGGCAACATAGTTGACGTTACCTCTACCTGCGAAGAATGCTGATGAGTTAATGTTTTATGTTGATCTAGGTTCATCATCAAACACCTTAAGCTAACGTACGCCAATCGGCATGATCACTATCTTTACCTTGCACCAAAGCAAAATACTTTGATTGCAATGCCGTCGTAATCGGTCCACGAGAGCCAGCTCCAATCGCACGACCATCTAACTCACGAATTGGAGTCACTTCTGCTGCTGTTCCCGTAAAGAATGCTTCATCACAAATATAAACTTCATCGCGTGTGATATTGCGTTCAATTACCTGAATACCCATTTCTGCCGCTAACTGCATAATCGTTTTACGAGTAATACCATCTAACGCAGAAGTAAGTAATGGGGTAAACATGACACCATCGCGCACCATAAAGAAATTTTCACCAGAACCTTCCGATACATAACCCTCTTTATCTAACAACAAGGCTTCATCACAACCATGACGAATAGCTTCTTGTAATGCCAACATTGAGTTCATGTAAGCACCATTGGCTTTCGCTTTGGTCATAGAAATATTCGGATGATGACGGGTAAACGAAGAAGTAGCAACTTTAATGCCCTTTTCTAGGTTTTCAGCGCCCATATAGGCACCCCATGTCCAAGCAGCAACCATGACGTGCACTTTAAGATTGTCGGCACGCAAACCCATGCCCTCTGCACCATAAAATGCCATCGGACGAATATAGGCAGACTTAAGATTATTTTCACGTACCACTGCGCGCTGTGCTTCGTTAATCTCTTCCTTGCTAAAAGGCATTGGCATATTCATAATTTTAGCTGAGTTGAATAGGCGATCTGTATGCGCCTGTAAACGAAAAATCGCAGCACCTTGCGTTGTTTCATAGGCTCTAACACCCTCAAAAACGCCCATACCATAATGTAGTGTATGTGTTAAAACGTGCACTTTAGCATCACGCCAAGGCACCATTTTTCCGTCTAACCAAATTAAACCATCACGATCTGCCATTGCCTGCATACTTAATTCCTTATTAATTTTTCAATTTATCATATTTTACGATAAGCTGTCCGCTTCTACCACGAGATTATCAATCAATCGCGTATTTCCTAACCGAGCAGCAATTAATAGCACCCATCGATCATCTGTTGGAAGCGATAAACCTAAGCTATCTGGATGACGAATATCCACATAATCCACCTGATTAAAACCACTCGATTTAAGTGCTTCTACTGCCTGTTTAACCAATTTAGCATAATGACGCTCGCCATCACGCAAACGATCACCTAAACTTAGCAATGTCTGATAAATACGAGGCGCAATAATACGTTGTTTATCGTTAAGATATTGATTTCGTGATGACAGTGCTAAACCATCATCAGATCGAGTAGTTGGTGCTGTTAACAAGTCAATGTGCCAGTTCAAGTCTCTCACCATTTGACGAATAATCGCAACTTGCTGATAATCTTTTTGTCCGAAGACAGCAACATCAGGGTTAATGATGTGAAAGAGTTTACCGACAATCGTTGTTACACCCGTAAAATGTCCAGGACGATTAGCACCGCATAAAATATTTGTTAAACGAACGGGTGGCACAATGGTAGTGTATGGTGCTACTTCATTCGCCATACTACTACTGTCTGGATAAATCGCACTAGCATCAGGGGCAAAAACCGCATCAACACCTAATAACGCAAGCGCTAAGCAATCTTGCTCTAATGTACGAGGATAACATTCAAAATCTTCGCCTTGTGCAAACTGTAGAGGATTAACGAAAATGCTTACGACCACTTTGTCTGCTCGCTCTCTCGCTAACTTAACTAACGAAAAGTGGCCATCGTGCAAGTTTCCCATTGTTGGAACCAAAGCGATACGCATGCTTTCGGATGCCCATTTTTCTCTATGCTGTTGCATATCCTCTAACGTACGAACAATGGTTAAGCAAGCTAAATTAGACATCTTTTTTATCCTCTCGATTCTTCGGAAAAAGACCAGACCTAACATCTGTAATAAAAGCAATGATCGCTTGCTCAATATTGCGGCCATTAGTCAAAAAAGACGGTGCAAAAGACGGCGGATAAGCAGATAAACCAAGTACATCATGTAATACCAGTACTTGACCATCAGTTAGATTACCTGAGCCAATACCAATGGTTGGAATGGTTAAAGCTTGGCTAATACGCGCAGCAACTTCAGGAACAACACACTCTAAGACCAGCATTGATGCACCAGCATCTTCTAAAGCTATGGCATCTTCCAGTAGTTTATCACTTTCGTCTGCTGTCTTACCTACTGTTTTATACCCCAAACGAAGTGCTTGCTGCGGCAACAATCCTAAATGGGCGCAAACAGGAACACCTTGCTGCGTTAGCGCCGAAATAATGGGTGAAACAGACTGATCGCCTTCAATCTTAACCATTTGCACCCCTCCCTGCTGCAGCAGCTGTTTAGCAGAATAGAGTGCATCATTTAAGGATACAGCGGCCATGAAAGGCAAGTCTGCGATCAGCCATGCATTAGGCGCACCACGTCGAACTAGGCTTGAATGATAAATCATGTCGTCTAAGGTAACAGGAACCGTACTCTGATGTCCTTGCACCACCATTCCCAACGAATCACCAACCAACAAAATATCGACACCACATGAATCTAGTAATCGAGCAAAGCTGGCATCGTAAGCCGTTAAGCAGGTTAGTTTTTTACCCGCAGATTTATAGGATAGTAACTTAGCGAGTTTATTCACAATGACGAAACTCCATCAAGTGATGATAAGGGATGAGCAGCAAAATGCGCTGCGACGTGAATAGAAAGAACCGCACCCAAGTTAGGAATAATGTAATCAGGCGCAATATCTCGCCACGGTAGCACAACAAAATCACGCGACGCAATACCAGGATGAGGCAGGGTTAACCGTTCGCTCTGAATAACAAGGTCATCAACCGATAAAATGTCGATATCTAAGGTGCGAGCACCCCATCGAAGTACCCTTTCACGATGATGTGCTTGCTCTATCAATTGACACAAATCAAGCAATGCCAATGGGGCTAACTCGGTTTCAATTTCGACAACTGCATTAACATAGTCGGGTTGGTCTTTAGGCCCCATCGGGGATGATCCGAACAAGCGCGAAGACCGCACCAGTTTAACGTCAACGGATTGGCGCAATGTCTCAATTGCAGTCAAAATTTGTTGCTCTGGCTGCGCTAAATTAGCACCTAATCCCAAAAAAACACGCAACGAAACGGCTCGGCTTAACGATGACGATAACGGCGGCGACGCTTAGGTGCATCACGTTTTTCTGAATACTCATCACTAATACCGCCTTGCTCTTGCTCCACAGCCTGACTTGGCAAAGCAGACAATAACCACTCAGGATGATCCAACTGAATCTGTTCCCAATAAGCAACATCTTTTTGTAAACTTGGCAACGCCAAAGCACGCAACGCTAAAAAGTCAAAGGCAGCTCTAAATCGTGGCAACGCCAACACACGTTCTGCCTTATGCTGCATCGCAATTAATGGCAGCTGCGTTGCCCAAATCTCTTTAACTTGCTGGATCACTGGGCGAGGAATACTAGTACGTTCACTTTGCTCATTCAAAACAGTTGTTGCCATCTTAAGTAATGCATCGATATGAACCGGCGAACCTTCATCGCACTCTAATGCTGCCCATAGCGGCTCCCACAACATCAGCGCAAACAAGAACGCAGGATTAACGCCTTTAGCACTGACTACACGTTCATCCGTCTGTTTGAGTGCAGCAGGAATAACGACCGCCGACCAAGAAGAAGACTGCTGCAAGCAAAACTCTGTCTGATCAAACAAACCGCCCAACAAGCCATGTTGACGTAACTTTTCAAAGACACAAGCAGCCTGACCACCATGAAATAGCTTCAACACTTCTTCATACAGACGCGCAGGTGCAGTTTCTGCTAATAAGTGAGATAAAACTGGCAATGGTGCAGCTGTTTCTTCTGGCAAATCCAAGCCCAATTTACAAGCAAAACGCACCGCACGAATCATGCGAACAGGATCTTCACGATAACGAACAGCAGGATCACCAATCAAGCGGATACGTCCTGCATTCAAATCATCCAGCGCACCAACATAGTCAACCAGACTAAAGTCTTCAATATTATAATAGAGTGCATTGATGGTGAAGTCACGACGCCAAACATCTTCATCGCGTGTACCGTAGATATTGTCACGTCGAACCATGCCCTGATCATCAATAAGGCGATCACCACGCTCATCACTTTGCGCTCTAAAGGTCGCAACTTCGATGACCTTGTCGCCTACATGAACATGCGCTAAACGAAAGCGCCGCCCAATAATGCGACATCGACTACGAAAAACGGTTTTAATTTGATCCGGCGTTGCATTGGTAACCACATCGAAGTCTTTTGGCTCTAACCCAAGCAACATATCACGAAGACCGCCACCAACCAAGTAAGCTTCATAACCACTGCGTGCGAGCGTATAAAGAATATCAAGAACACCCTTGTCGATATTACTACGACTGATGCTATGCTCTGAGCGAGCGATAATACGGGGTATCACATTCACGTAATTTGTGAACCTTTTAGATATAAAAACGGGCCTGAAAATCAGACCCGCTTTTGGATATATTCTGGTAGTCGCGAGTGGACTCGAACCACCGACCCCCACCATGTCAAGGTGGTGCTCTAACCAACTGAGCTACGCGACTGTTAATTCTACTTATTAAATTAAGTATGGTGCCTGAGGGGAGACTCGAACTCCCACGTTGTTACCAACGGTGGATTTTGAATCCACTGCGTCTACCGATTCCGCCACTCAGGCAACGGGATTTGCTTATTATCACTATTTAGCTTCGTTTTGTCAAGCACTATTGTCAACTAAATTACAGTTCAAGTTTCTATCCGTATTTTTACGCAAGAGTAATGGGTACAACCAAAACCCTAAACAGGTTGGATATCTGAAGGAAGGGACTACAGATATTTACCTGAAACCTATCGATTTACTTTCTTCTTTCAGCTAAAAAGCAAACTAACAACGTCAAAAAACAAGCAAAGCGCGATTTTTAGAAGTTACCTAATTGACTTATTCTTCAAAACCGTTCATAATGGGCGTTCAAATTTGCGGGATTAGCTCAGTTGGTAGAGCATAACCTTGCCAAGGTTAGGGTCGAGAGTTCGAGTCTCTTATCCCGCTCCAAATTTAGGCCGGATGGTAGAGTGGTTATACACTTGATTGCAAATCAATGAATCTCGGTTCGATTCCGGGTCCGGCCTCCATCATATTTTTTTCAGATTGAACTCTTCAGTAAAAGCCAATAATACCTTATAGCAGCACTCCGGACTATTTACGCCTATACGACGTTAATTGAGCGAGAACATATATTGCGTTATTTAAGGAAACTAGTGGATGAATCATCACCAACCTAATATCTTCATCACTAAGCGCTTTTTTCCTCTATTCCTTACGCAATTTTCTAGCGCGCTAAATGATAACCTCCTAAAAAACGCCATGATCGTTTTGCTAACGTTTCAAACAACACAATGGTCTGAACTCGCACCAGAAATATTAGCTAATATTTCCGCTGCCGTCTTTATTTTGCCATTTTTTTTATTTTCAGCAATCGCAGGCCAGCTCGCCGACAAATTTGATAAAGCACAACTAACGCGCATCGTTAAATTAATTGAAATCGCTGTTGTTATTATTGCTGGCGTCGGGCTGTTAATACACAGCCTTATTGTGCTCATGTTTTCTTTATTTTTACTCGGTTCTCATTCCGCACTATTTGGTCCGATTAAATACGCAATTCTGCCACAACATCTAAAACCCAATGAATTATTAAGCGCTAATGCAATGATACAAGCGAGTACTTTTACTGCCATCCTTGTAGGAACATTGCTTGGAGGATTGTTAGCAAGCACAACTAGTGCAACAACGATTACATTAACGGGATTAATAATTGCGATTCTAGGCTACCTAGCAAGTTGTTACATACCACCCGCAACACCAAGCACGTCTAAACTTGATTTAAGACTCAATCCAATTACAGCAACATGGCACACGATTAAACTCTCATTAACAGATCAGAAAGTCTTTCGTTCAATTCTAGCCATTTCTTGGTTTTGGTTCTATGGTGCGTTACTAATAACCCAGTTTCCTGCTTACACAAAAACAGTACTAAATGGCGATGAAACAGTCGTAACTTTGTTGTTAATCGTTTTTACGTTAGGTGTTGGGATAGGCTCGCTGACATACAAATACATTGCGCGAATAAATATTGACTCAACCATAATGACAATTGCCATTGTTGGATTAACTATATTTGGATTCAATTTGTACATCATATCCCCCGAAATACAATCTAACCTCATGTTACTAGGTCTTTCTTCGTTATTGTCTACAACAACAAATTGGTATATCTTAGCTGACTTGATGCTTATTGGAGTGTTCGGTGGACTACTCATCGTTCCCTTATATACGACACTTCAAGAACTTAGTAATCCTGCATTCAGAGCAAGAATTATCGCCGCTAATAACATTTTCAATGCATTATTTATGGTAATTGGAGCAGTGGTAACATCCGCGCTTCTAGTGCTAGGTCTATCAATATCAGAAATCTTTGGTCTTATTGCTTTATGCAATATCTGGTTAATATTTATAACGCAAGGACTGTCGCAAAAAAAATAACACGACAATTCACCAAAATCGCCACCACGGCTTTTTTTTCAATGACCAAAAACCATTAACAACCAGCTTACCCTGATTTTCTAATACCTGATTCACCTCATGAGCATACCACAGCATTTGCGTTTCATTCAGTAACTTGCGCCATTGCTGAGCATGCACGCCCTGCTGCCACGCATCACGCAAATTCATCGATACCGCATTCTCTAGCGACGGAAAGTTAAGTTGCCATCTGTAAGATGAACCCAAAAACCAACACAACTCAGAAACAACAACCAAACGAAACCCATCTGGCGAAAAATGTTCGTTAAAACTGTCAACTAAAGATTGTGCTTGCGATAAAGACATTTCTAACGCCTCTGGTGGCGCTAATACTAAGGTATCCCGATCAGCAATTAAATGCACAGGGCAAACAGGCAGCCAAAAGGCTGCCTGTTGAATCATTTCTGGCGCTAAGCAAGACTTTGCCTGCTTAGGGCAACTGTGAACAATAGTCATTATTACGACATATTGTGCAAAATAGCAGAACGTACGGATTCTAAATCAGCATTAACGGTTACCATTTTAGCATCACCTTGACACTGCGCAATCGCCGTATCGGGATCTTTCAGACCATTACCTGTTAGCGTCAATACAATCGTGCTGCCTTCTGCAATTTTACCACTTTGAATATCTCGAATTGCACCCGCTAAAGAAGCTGCTGACGCAGGCTCACAGAAAATACCTTCCGACTGAGCCAACAACTTTTGCGCTTGTAAAATCGTTTCATCAGAACACTCATCAAACCAACCACCCGACTCAGACATCACTTTCCAAGCACGATCCCAGCTTTGAGGGTGACCGATACGAATCGCCGTCGCCACTGTTTCAGGATTATCGACCATCGCACCACGTACAAATGGTGCAGAGCCAGCCGCTTGATAACCAATCATTTTCGGACGATTACCAATAATATTGCAAGCATATTTGCAATGACCTTCACACAAAGCACAAGACTCAGTGACTTTTGTTACGTCTGGAGCAGACATTTCACAGTAGCCCATCCAGTGTGCTGTAATGTTGCCTGCATTACCGACTGGTAAGCAATGGTAATCAGGTGCACGACCCAGCTCTTCAACAATTTCAAAGGCTGCGGTCTTTTGACCTTGCAAACGGTAAGGATTGATTGAGTTCACAATGGTAACGGGTGCATGATCAGCAACTTCCTTAACCAAGCGCATACCATCATCGAAGTTGCCTTTGATTTGAATGGTAATTGCACCATACATCATCGCTTGCGCTAACTTACCCATAGCAATCTTACCATCAGGAATCAACACAAATGCAGTAATGCCAGCACGCGCAGCATAAGCTGCTGCTGCTGCTGAGGTATTACCCGTAGAAGCACAAATAATCGCTTTTGAACCCGCTTCAACCGCTTTGGTGACGGCCATCGTCATGCCACGATCTTTGAATGAACCTGTTGGGTTCAGACCTTCGTATTTAACATAAATATCCACGTCTTTTTTCAAAACTTTGGGCAAGTTGCTTAACTTAATTAAAGGCGTATTACCTTCACCCAAGCTAATGATTGGTGTTGATTCAGAAACAGGCAGGCGATCACGGTACTTTTCAATCAAGCCAGTATAACGATGTCCAAACGTATTCATAGTTAAGATTCCTAAAGATTAATTTTGTCTCTACAACCCCTAACGGGTAGGGGGTTCTGGGGGAAGGGGTAAGAAAACAACCTGTAAGTGGTTGAAACCGTTACCCTTCCACCAGCTAAAAAATAAACTTGGGGAGCTAAAAATAAGCGAAGCGCTTTTTTAAAGAGTCCCTAAGATAAGTGTTCGACACGCAGCCAAGCGGCTGGTGTACGTAAATCGGTTAAGGCATTCAAGGCTGTTAAGGCACGCTGGAAGGCAGCTTCTTGTACCACATTAGTCAACAAGACTAATGTCGCAGAACCTGTTGTCGTATCGGGTTGCTGACGCATCTCTTCAATGCTAATCCCCTCTGTCGCCAAACTTGTCGAGATGCGTGCTAAAACACCTGCTGCATCCATTACGTCTAAACGTAAATAGTAAGCACTCAAAATATCGTCTTTTGATAGGATAGGCATCGATACCAACTTATCCATCGGCACACCCAGTGCAGGACGATTATTTTTGCCTGCCGCAATCGCAAGACAAACATCGACAATATCAGCAACGACAGCAGAACCAGTCGCCAAGCCACCAGCACCAGCACCATAATACATAGTCGTACCAGCAGCATTACCATTGACCATGACAGCATTCATCACATCATCAACATTCGCCAGTAACTTTGACTTGGGTACTAAAGCAGACTGCACACGCAATTCAAGCCCCGACTCACGACGACGTGCAATACCCAATGACTTAATTTTATAGCCCAAGTCATCCGCCCAAGCGATATCTGCAGCCGTAACCATGGTAATACCTTCGATGAGCATTCCCGTACGCGACAAAGGCACACCAAAAGCAACTGAAGCTAAGACAGCGAGTTTATGGGACGCATCAATACCATCAATATCAAAGCTTGGCTCAGCTTCAGCGTAACCTAAACGCTGTGCTTCCTTTAATACAGGTGCAAAGTCATTACCAGGTTTTGCCATTTCGGTCATCATGTAGTTACATGTACCGTTAATAATACCTGCCAACCAATTAATTCTATTGCCAGCCAAACCTTCTTTTAAAGCCTTAATGACAGGAATTCCACCTGCAACAGATGCTTCAAAAGCAACCATCACACCTTTTTCTTCAGCAAGCGCCAATAATTCATTGCCATGCTCTGCTAACAGCGCTTTATTGGCAGTAATGACATGCTTACCAGCGATGATCGCTGCACGAACCACTTCAACAGCCTTAACAGTGCCACCCATTAATTCGATGAGTACATCAACTTCGGAATTATTGGCAATTTGCATCGGATCGTCAGTTAAGCTCATACCCGAAGTGTCACAAGAACGCGCACGCGATAAATCACGCGCAGCAGCAGCAACAACCTGAATGCTACAACCCGTACGAGCGGCAATTAAGTCAGCGTTATCTTTTAGGATGTTTAGCGTACCGCAACCTACTGTACCCAAACCAACTAAACCCAGTTTAACGGTTGTCATAACTTATTAATTCCTATACCTATTCAGACAGACCCTAAAGTATGCCCTTACCATTTTATGTGCCAAAATTTTTACGATAATTATGAAAAAAGCGTTCCATACGTTTCATTGCATCCATCAAATCATCACTATTTGGCAAAAACACCATGCGGAAATGATCGGGATTAATCCAATTAAATCCTGTTCCTTGCACAATTAGCACCTTCTCCTGCTTCAGCAAGTCCAAAGCAAAGGCTTGGTCGTCCTGAATCGGATAGATTTTAGGATCTAAGCGTGGAAACATATACAATGTGGCATCGGCTTTCACCATGCTAATACCCGGAATACTGCTAAGCATGTCATACGCCATATCGCGCTGACGGCGCAAACGCCCACCTTCGCCGACCAAGTCATTAATACTCTGATAGCCACCCAATGCCGTCTGAATGGCAAACTGTCCGGGTACATTAGAACATAAACGCATGGTAGCTAATATGTTCAACCCTTCAATATAATCGGTTGCATGACGTTTTTCACCCGACACAATCATCCATCCCGCTCGGTAACCGCACGCACGATAGTTTTTAGACAACCCATTGAGAGTGACAAACAACACATCATCTGCCAAAGAAGCGATTGATGTATGACTACGACCGTCATAGAGCATCTTGTCATAAATTTCATCAGCAAACACAATTAACTGATGCTGACGGGCAATTTCAATGATATCTTTGAGTACATCATCAGGATAAAGCGCACCCGTTGGATTATTTGGATTAATAATCACAATCGCTTTGGTTTTATCGCTGATTTTGCTGCGAATATCGTCCATATCAGGCATCCAGCCAGAACCTTCATCACAAATGTAATGTCGAGGATGTCCTCCACCCAAGCTCACCGCTGCTGTCCATAAAGGATAGTCTGGACTTGGAACCAGCACTTCATCGCCAGAGTCAAGAAGACCTTGCAATGCCATCACAATCAGCTCTGATGCCCCATTACCGATATAAATATCGTCTAGCTCAACGCCTTTGATATTTTTTTCTTGCGCATAGTGCATGATCGCTTTACGAGCAGAAAATAGCCCTTTCGACTCGGTATAACCTGAAGCTTGCGGCAAATTGTGAACGACATCACGCTGAATTTCTTCGGGAACATCGAAGCCGAACGGTGCCAGATTGCCAATATTCAGCTTAATGATGCGATGCCCCTCTTCTTCCATTTCGCGGGCATAGTCCATCACAGGACCACGAATGTCATAGCAGACATTCGCTAACTTGGAAGATTTCACAATGGGACGCATAGTTCCATACCCTCGCACAGCATAAGTAAAACACAAAATATTGTGATTTTAGTTGATTTACAGCAATCTTGGCTAGGTGTAGCCGTCACAAAAGCTTATTCGTTAAACATCCACGGCATACTCAGCTTACGGGCATCTTCATAAGCTCTAATCTCAGGCGCACGCTGTAAGGTCAATCCAATATCGTCCAAGCCATTGAGCAAACAATGCTTTCTAAAGGCATCAACTTCAAAAGCAATCACTTGACCAGATGGTGTACTAATTGACTGACTCGGCAAATCAATCGTTAATTGATAGCCTTCATTCGCTTCAACTTCTTCAAATAATTTCTGAACAACTTCTTCTGATAAAACAATCGGTAAAATGCCATTCTTAAAACTATTATTAAAGAAAATATCAGCAAAACTTGGCGCAATCACCGCATCAAAACCATAGTCTTTTAATGCCCAAGGCGCATGTTCACGTGACGAACCACAACCAAAGTTACGACGCGTCAATAAAATCTTCGCACCCTGATAACGAGGCTGATTCAACGAAAAGTCTGGATTTTTCGGACGATGCGTACAATCCATATCGGGTTCGCCAATATCGAGATAACGCCACTCATCAAAAGCAAAAGGGCCAAAGCCTGAACGCTTAATCGACTTCAAAAACTGCTTAGGAATAATGGCATCGGTATCGACGTTAGCACGATCTAAGGGGGCAACTAAGGCAGTCAAAGTAGTAAAGTGATACATAATTAGTTACCTCCCATCACTGTGCGAACATCAACAAAATGACCTGCTACCGCCGCCGCAGCAGCCATTGCTGGACTGACTAGATGCGTGCGTCCACCCGCTCCTTGACGACCTTCAAAGTTACGGTTAGAGGTTGAAGCACAATGCTTACCCGCTGGCACACGATCCGCATTCATTGCCAAACACATCGAACAACCTGGCTCACGCCATTCAAAACCAGCATCTTTGAAAATCACATCAAGCCCTTCTTGCTCTGCTTGCTGTTTAACCAAGCCAGAACCAGGAACAACTAATGCCATTTCAATACGAGAAGAAATTTTCTTGCCTTTAACAACAGCGGCAGCCTGACGTAAATCTTCGATACGAGAATTAGTACAAGAACCAATAAACACCACATCAACAGGAATGTCTGTTGCGGCCATACCTGCTGTTAAGCCCATATAATCGAGCGCACGACGAATGCTGTTAGCACGGACGGCATCCGTTTCTTGCTCGGGATCGGGTACAAAACCTGTTACGGGAATCACCAACTCTGGAGACGTCCCCCACGAAACTTGTGGTTCGATCTCTTCGCCTTGCAAGACGACTTCAGCATCAAAAACGGCATCATCATCGGAGTGCAGGACTTTCCAAGCCGCAATGGCTTGTGTCATGATATCGCCTTTAGGGGCAAATGGACGACCTTGCACGTATGCAATGGTTTTATCATCGGGCGCAACCATGCCTGCGCGCGCTCCTGCTTCGATTGCCATATTACAGACAGTCATACGACCTTCAACTGACATGTCGCGCATCACAGAGCCAGCAAACTCAATTGCATAACCCGTACCGCCCGCTGTGCCAATCTTTCCAATAATCGCTAACACGACATCTTTCGCACCCACACCCGCCTGAAGCTTACCTTCCACACGAATGCGCATATTCTTCATTTTTTTCTGAAGTAAACATTGCGTTGCGAGCACATGCTCGACTTCAGATGTGCCAATACCAAACGCCAACGCACCCATCGCACCATGTGTCGAGGTATGAGAATCACCACAAACAACGGTCATACCTGGCAATGTCAAGCCTTGCTCTGGACCGACAACATGAACAATTCCCTGACGAATATCGTTCATCTTAAATTCAGTAATACCAAATTCTTTAGCATTGTTATCCAGTGTTTGTACCTGAATCCGCGCAATCGGATCTTCGATTGACTCAACACCAGCAGAGCGTTCGGTCGTCGGTACGTTATGATCGGGCACAGCCGCATTCGCCGATACACGCCACGGCTTACGATTGGCAATACGCAGCCCTTCAAACGCCTGAGGACTGGTAACTTCGTGTACCAATTGACGATCAATATAAATTAACGCCGTACCGTTAGCATCCATGCTAACCACGTGTTGTTCCCAAAGTTTATCGTAAAGCGTTTTGCCAGCCATTTGACACACCTTTTAATTGAAAGACAAACAAAAACCGTTATGATCTAGCAACATTGCTAAGAAACATAGGTTTTATCCTATCTAAATTTATATAAACAAAAAAGCACCGTTCCGCACGGTGCTTTTCTCGCATCAAACCACTTAAACTGTAGGTTGAGCGACATCTTTCATGGTTAAGCGAACTTTGCCCATTTTATCAATTTCAAGCGCCAAGACGTTAACCACTTGACCTTCGCTGAGATACTTGTTCACATCTTCCACACGCTCATGCGCGATTTGAGAAATATGCACTAAGCCATCTTTACCTGGCAACACGTTAACGAAAGCACCGAATTCAACGATACGTACAACTTTACCCGTGTAAGTTTTACCGACTTCGATTTCAGCAGTGATGCCTTCGATAATACGACGTGCTTCATCAGCGGCAGCCTTAGTAACAGAAGCAATTTTAATCGTGCCGTCATCTTCAAGCTCAATGGTTGTACCCGTTTGCTCTGTAATACTACGAATGGTTGCGCCACCCTTACCGATCACTTCGCGAATTTTATCAGGATTAATTTTGAATACTGTAAAGCGCGGTGCCCACTCAGATACTTCTGCACGAGGACGTTCAATCACAGCGTTCATAATACCTAAAATATGCAAACGACCATCTTTCGCTTGGTTTAGAGCGACATCCATAATCTCTGGCGATACGCCATTGATTTTAATATCCATCTGTAATGCAGTAACGCCATTCGCTGTACCAGCAACCTTAAAGTCCATATCGCCTAAATGATCTTCATCACCTAAGATGTCAGACAGAACTGCAAAACGATCGCCTTCCTTAATTAAGCCCATGGCAATACCAGCAACAGGTGCTTTTAATGGCACACCCGCATCCATCATCGACAATGATGAACCACAAACAGAAGCCATAGAACTCGAACCGTTAGATTCGGTAATTTCAGAGACCACACGAATGGTGTAAGGCCAGACTTCTTGCGTCGGCACCATTGGGAATACGCTGCGACGCGCTAAGTTACCATGCCCAATCTCACGACGACCAGGCGCACCCAAACGTCCTGTTTCACCAACAGAGTACGGTGGGAAGTTGTAGTGCAACGCAAAGCGATCACGGTAAGCACCCATTGCCAAATCATCCGTGATTTTAGCATCGGTTTCTGTACCCAAAGTGGTAACGACTAATGCCTGAGTTTCACCACGGGTAAACAATGCAGAGCCATGAACACGCGGCAATACACCAACCTGCACATTAATCGGACGAATGGTTTTAGTATCACGACCGTCAATACGTGCCTCACCTGCCAAAATACGACCGCGAACAATGCGTTCTTCCATTTTACCAAAAGCATTTTCAACGGCACGCGCAGCAAAAGCTGGTGTATCACCACCAGCTAAAGTCGCAATTGCTTCATCGCGTAACGCACCAACCGCAGCATAACGAAGCTGTTTTTTTGTTTCGCGGTAAGCATCGCCTAAACGCGTTGCAACCAAATCAGTCAATGCTTTTGTTAATGCCGTATCTTCTTCTGGTGGGGTCCAGTCCCAAGGTGCTTTTCCAGCATCTTCTGCAAAAGCTGCAATCGCAGCAATAGCAACTTGCATTTGGTGATGACCAAACACAACCGCACCCAACATGGTTTCTTCTGATAATTCTTTTGCTTCTGACTCAACCATCAACACTGACTGGCTTGTACCCGCTACCAGCAGCTCAAGATCAGTGTTCGCCATTTGTGTGCGTGATGGGTTCAGAATATATTGACCATCGGTGTAAGCAACACGCGCACCACCGATAGGACCATCGAAAGGCACACCTGACAAAGCTAACGCCGCCGAAGCACCAATCATTGCTGGCACATCTGCAGGAATCTCTGGATCTAACGAAACTAAGGTTGCAATAACCTGCACTTCATTAAAGAAGCCTTCAGGAAAAAGCGGGCGAATTGGACGATCAATTAAACGAGATGTTAATGTTTCTGCATCAGACAATTTACCTTCGCGCTTACCGTAGCCACCTGGGATTTTACCCGCAGCATAAGCTTTTTCCTGATAATGAACTGTCAGAGGGAAAAAGTCTTGTCCTGGCGCTGCTTTTTTAGCAGCAACAACCGTTACTAAGAGCTGCGTATCGCCCATTTTGACCATAACAGCACCGTCAGCCTGACGTGCGATTTCGCCTGTTTCTAGCGTAACGTTGTGCTGACCATATGGGAAGGTAATGCTTTTTTTATTAAACACGGGTAATGCCTTTTGCGATAACAATAACAAATAAAAAAAAAGCCCATCATTTCTGACAGGCTTTTTATGGGCGTAAAATAATTATTTACGCAGCCCTAAACGAGCAATCAACGTCTTATAACGTTCATGATCTTTACGGTTCAGATAGTCTAACAGCTTACGACGTTGCGCTACTAAATGCAATAAGCCACGACGTGAATGGTGATCTTTTTTATGCGTTTTGAAATGCTCAGTCAACTCAACAATACGGGTAGTCAACAAGGCAACCTGAACTTCAGGAGAGCCTGTGTCGTTAGCAACTGTTGCATATTCTGCGATAATTGATGCGGTTTGTTCTTTAGATAAAGACATGTAATAACTCCTAGGATCGGCTCAACAATAACGATTCCCCACAGCCGATTGCAGGGAATGTTCCATTATACAGGTAGAAGATAATCAACACAATAAGCGAAGACATTGCTCAATACTGAACACACATAAAACTTCAGCAACAAAACTGTTTCAGTTTTTATTGCAACCCCACACGTTCAATCATTACATTACAAACAAAATAACTTGAAAACATCGCAGCGAATACCAAACAAAAAGCCAATTACCGATCAAAAGACGCAGAGAAAATTAGGAACAACTTAACAAAAACTATGGCTAATCTGTATTACGATAGGGCATAATGGAAGGGTAAAATAATTAAGATTCTTTGTGAGCAAAAACAATCAGTAAGACAATTTACATTGACTGCCAAAAACAACACTGATTTTTTTATGATTTATGTAGATGATGAGACAGAAAAAGTCTAAGAAAATTATTTAAAATGCGCATGGCTAGGAGTGGACATGCAAAGAAAAGATGAACATTTTTTTGAAGATGATGATCGTAGTCGATTATTAGAAGCAATAGAACAACAAGCAAAAAGCCTGTCGATGGCAAGAGGTTCTGAGCAACATCGATTAAGCGACTGGCTCAATGCCGCAGAGGAAGTTATGCCCGAAGTTAAAAAACCAGCGGTGAAACCAATGTCACTATCCAATAGTAACGAATCCAAATCAAATACCGCCCAGATCATGGGTTTTCTTTTGGCTGGCACACTCGTGTTGAGTATGGCTGGCGGCGGTGGCTTTGCCTACATGCAATTAACGCAACAAATCAGTTTGCTAGAAAAAGAAGCGAAAAGCATGGGCGCTCGCGTGGGTGATTTGGAAAAAGCTTTGCAAGAAAGTGAACAAAAAATAGCCTTACTCACAACAAAATCAAGCAGCAATGATGGCACGACGATTGTCACTCAAGAAGAAAATAAAACAAGTACTGATAACAGCAGCAAATCGTCTATGCAGCAATTAGAAACATTACTAGATACGCGCTTTAAACAACTGATTGATGCGTTAGACAATCGCTCACAGGGCAACAAAACAGCAATGAATAATGCTCAGCAGTCAGTTGTGACTCAGTCCGCTAGTCCTGCTGTGCCCAACATCAACAACCCCGCTATTGCGACCCCTAGCGTTAGCATTCCAGCCGTACCACAAATTGTCGAAGTTAAACTACCTTCATCAACAGACAGTAATGCAACGGGTGATATGCATCAAGAATGGCTTAAGTCATTACCGTCCGAACATCTTGTATTGCAACTGGGTAGCAGTACCAAAGCAAGTGACTTAAGTCAGCAGGGTGCGAAGATTCGTAAAAACCCAGAAATGGCACATGTCATTAGCGTTAAAGCAAATGGCAGTACGCGTTATATTCTTGTCTATGGTGGCTTTGCAACCCGCGAAGAAGCTAAGCAATCCGCTGATGACATTAAAAACGAACTCGGTATTACGCCTTGGGTTAGACGTGCTGGTGATGTTCGTCAACTACTAGATAAACGATAAAGAAAGTCTAAAAACCTCGCCATGCTCGTTTTAGACTTTTCAAGCTTGTTTTTGGCTGAAGGAAGGGATTTAAATCAAGGTGCTAAATGTTTTTTTCCGCAACCCCTTCCTCCAGACCGCCTACCCGTTGAATGTTTAGAGATTCCCTATAAAATACCTGATGCCAATGGCTCACTTGCTGAGCGAGCTGTTGTGCACTGGTTTCGCACTCATTAGCAATGATAGCATCAGCCATTGC
Source organism: uncultured Francisella sp. (assembly GCA_964606405.1). GTDB lineage: Bacteria > Pseudomonadota > Gammaproteobacteria > Thiomicrospirales > Thiomicrospiraceae. The sequence continues at coordinate 11,055 of CAZSGH010000016.1, read as the reverse complement.
TAAGCGAGCCTCTCTTGTTGCTTGTGCGGCAATGATTGATTGAGCCAATTCAAAATCAACACCATCCCTTGCACATAAGCGCTGATATTGCGTTTCTACAGAACAATCAACTACTAACACAAAATCCACAAAATCTGGTACGCCTGTTTCTACCAATAAAGGAATGACTGCCAGTGCATAATTACTCGCGCAAGCTGCAATCTGTTTTTGGGTCTGCTGACGAATTAACGGATGCAGCAAGCCATTGAGCCAAGTGCGCTCAGATGCATCATTAAAAATACGCTGCTTAATATACGTCCGATTTAAAGAGCCATCCTGTTGTAAGGCCAATTCGCCAAAATGCTCAGCGATCAACGCTAAAGCGGGCTGACCAATGGCAACAACATCACGAGCGATTACGTCTGCATCGACAACGCACACATCATAATGTTGATGAAACAAATTACTAACTGTTGTTTTCCCACTGGCAATACCCCCTGTTAAGGCAATAACAAAAGGGCGCTTATCAGCACCCTTTTGTTGTGAAAACGTCGCTTCTATCACGAACGCTTAACGGGTTTGTACTTAATACGAACAGGACCCACGTCACCATGACGGCGTTTGTAATCCTCTTCGTAATCTGAGTAGTTACCAGGGAAAAATTCCACATGACTCTCACCTTCAAAGGCAATAATATGTGTCGCAATACGATCAAGGAACCAACGGTCATGGGAAATAACCAGTGCAGTACCAGGATACTCCAACAGCGCCTCTTCCAACGCGCGTAAGGTTTCAACGTCTAAGTCGTTGGTGGGTTCATCGAGCAATAAGACGTTGCCGCCCTTACGCAGCGTTTTTGCTAAATGGACACGGTTGCGCTCACCGCCCGATAAGTCTTTAATGAACTTACCCTGATCGCCACCCTTAAAGTTAAAACGACCACAATAGGCACGCGATGGAATCTCAAAACGTCCTACTGTGATAATATCCGAACCATCCGAAATTTCTTCGAAAACAGTTTTACTACCATCTAAGGCATCGCGACTCTGGTCAACAAATGACAAGTTAACAGTATCGCCAATGGTAACAGTACCACTGTCAGGTGTATCAACACCCATAATCATTTTAAAGAAGGTGGATTTACCTGCCCCGTTAGGACCGATAATACCAACAATCGCCCCTGCGGGAATACTCGCGGTAAAATCATCGATCAACAAACGATCTCCAAACGCCTTACTAATACCATCAAAATCGATGACTTTATTCC
>CAZSGH010000016.1:0-9799 GCA_964606405.1 uncultured Francisella sp. | reverse complement strand
CTTTATTACCTAAGCGATCGCCAACAGGAATAAAAATTTCATTCGTTTCGTTGCGTTTTTGATATTCAACGCTCGACATTTCTTCGAAACGCGCCATACGCGCTTTCGATTTAGCATGACGACCTTTAGGATTGGTGCGAACCCATTCTAACTCTTGCTTCATACTCTTGATATGGGCTTGTTCCGACTTAGACTCTTGTTCTAAGCGTTTTTCTTTCGCTTCTAACCAGTTCGAGTAGTTGCCCTCGTAAGGAATACCCATGCCTCGGTCTAACTCTAGAATCCAACCTGCAACATTATCTAAGAAATAACGGTCATGAGTTACCGCCACAACCGTACCTGCATAATTATGCAAGAACTGTTCTAACCAAGCGATTGACTCCGCATCTAAGTGGTTGGTTGGTTCATCGAGTAGCAACATATCGGGATTAGATAACAATAAACGACACAAAGCAACGCGACGGCGTTCACCACCCGACAAGGTGGTGACATCTGCATCCCAAGGGGGTAAACGCAAAGCATCAGCTGCGATTTCGAGCTGGTTATCGATGTTATGCCCATCACCTGCTTGCAATATGTTTTCAAGCTCTGCCTGACGTGCAGCCAAGGCATCGAAATCTGCGTCTTCTTCTGCATAGGCGGCATAAACGGCGTCAAGTTCGGCTTGGGCATCTTTAATGCGCGACACTGCCTCTTCTACGTTACCACGTACTGTTTTGGTTGGATCCAGCTGCGGCTCTTGTGGCAGATATCCCACATTAATGCCTGCCATCGGACGCGCTTCGCCTTCGATATTGGTGTCAAGCCCCGCCATAATTTTGAGCAATGTAGATTTACCTGAGCCGTTTAAACCCAAGACGCCAATTTTGGCGCCTGGAAAGAAAGATAGCGAAATATCTTTCAAAATATGTTTTTTAGGAGGTACGACTTTACCAACGCGATACATAGTGTAGATATACTGAGCCATTTTAACGTATGATTACCCTAGCTAAGAAAAAATAATGTATGATTTACAGCAAACCACTTGCAGCGATATTACTGCCTTGACAAGGGGTTTGCAATCTCAAGTTAAACAAATCACACAGCTAAACAATAAAAATAGTTATTTATGGATAGGTAAAACACCATGCAAGAAACCTTCGAACAAAAAGTTAGGCGAGCTTTCGTTGCCATTCAGGGCATTAAACTACCAGATATGCCAGAGGAAATCATTGCGCTTGATAAAGAAATTAGCGCTCGTTATCCCAATACAACGGCAATGGTAGAAATTATTAGTAGCAACACAATGTTAGCCGCTGAACTACTGAAAATTGCCAACTCACCAGCAATGAGACCGCGCCAGCCAATTAAGTCTATCAATCAAGCTGTCTCTCTTTTGGGAACAAAAAATCTAAAAAACATGCTTATTGCTGCTGCCCTCAAACAGATTTTTGGCACACCGCCTTCAGTAAGAGACATTATGGATCACTCTGCTGATGTCGCTTTTTGTGCTGCAGAACTTGCAAACAATGTATATGGCATTGAAGCAGACGAGGCTTATGCTTGTGCTGTATTCCATAATTGTGGTGCGATATTACTGACCATTAAAAACCAACAAGCTTACCAACAACTCTTTTTTGAGTCCCATACATTACCACTAACAACAATAGAAAAAGAAGAAAGCGTTTATCAAACCAGTCATCCAACGGCGGGGTTATTACTCGCTAAAAAGTGGCAATTGGATGACGCTATGGTTCATGCTATTTATCTTCACCATACGCCGCAATGTGATTTGATTACCAATGAGCGCGTTCGTTTGTTGGTAGCGCTGTTGAAAGTTGCTAACGGCATTGTTGCCGAAATTTCATTAGGCGCTTATATCGGCAAAGAAATGCAAAGTTACATGGATGATGGCATTAGCACACTCACAAGAACACTTACGTCTAGCGCGCATTGCCTTACAGAGTTATCGCTAAGCTAGCCTCTGAAAGCTCTGTGCTACACTTTTTTCAGCCTCTCGTGTAAGTTTTAGAATTGTCGTTAATCACTAGGAAAGAATGCGTGTCACCCGTTATAGAAAGCTTCGAACAAAAACTAAAACGTGCCTTTATTGCAATACAAGGCATCAAAATTCCAGACATGCCAAAAGAGATCATTGAATTAGATCATGAGATGAGTTCTCGCTATCCCAATACGCAAAAAATGACTCAAATCATCAGCAGTAATACCATTTTAGCAGGCGAAGTACTCAAAATTGCGAACTCCCCTGTTATGCGAGCAAAAATGCCGATCAGCTCCATTGCTCAGGCAGTAAGTACGTTGGGAACACAGAACTTAAAAAACATGGTTGTCGCTGCCGCACTGAAAAACATTTGGGGTAGCGAAAAAGGCATGAGAGAAATCATCGACAATGCAGTCGACGTTGCTTATTGTGCTGCCGAGTTAGCAAACTTAGTACAGGGCGTCACCGCGGACGAGGCTTACGTATGTGCATTATTTCATAACGGTGGTGCCATTTTACTCGCCAACAAGAACCCTGACGTGTACAGTGAAATTTTCTTTCAATCGCATAGTTTACCACTGACTTCTGTCGAAAAAGAAGAAACGACATTTAACACAAATCATGCCGTTGTGGGGTTGCTGATGGCAAAAAAATGGCATCTATCCGAACCAATGATCCAAGCCATTTATTACCATCATATCGACAAATGCTCACGCATTAAAGATGAAAAATCTCGTTTGATGGCAGGACTACTCAAAACAGCCAATGGTATTGTTGCTGAAACATCTATCGGTGCTTATATTGGTGCCGAAATGACAGAATATTACAAGGATGGCATTGATACCCTGATGCTAGATGTCAGTCAAATCAAAGAAGTACGTATGGCACTGCAGAGCTATTCGAATGGGTTTGCATAAAGAAAGACCTTATCGGACACCTCTAAAAAGCCACTTTTCGACATCCTTACGGATACGGGGTTCCATAATAAGGGCACATCTAAAAACCCAATGGTTAGGAAGTCTGAAGGAAGGGGTTACAGAAAATAGCCTGTAACCCTTTGATTAAACCCCTTCCTTCAGCTAAAAATAAACTTGGAAAGTCTAAAAACGAGCAAGGCGAGGTTTTTAGAGATTCCCTAGGATAGATTCCCGCCTTCGCGGGAATGACGGTTTTGTATTTATCCTTGCGTGACCCGTAATACTTCTGCTAAGGTTGTATTACCTGCTAATACCTGAGCAAAGCCGTTGTCGCGCAAACTCATCATGCCCTGACTGCGCACATGGATTTCTAGTTCTTGCTCACTGGCTCCGCTATGAATCAGATGACGCAAGACTTCATCGACTGTTACCCATTCGTAAACTGCCATTCTCCCTGAAAAACCCGAAGGGCAATCATCACCACTACCTGCGTCAAAAATCGTTACCGATGGCAGAAAGGGCACATTGAGCAGCTTACATTCGGCTTCGTCAGCAACGCGTGATAAGCGCACATTCGGACACAAGCGACGCACCAAACGTTGCGCCAAAATGCCCACCAAAGACGATGCCAATAAGAAAGGCTCTACGCCCATATCGCGCAAACGGGTAATCGCGCCAATGGCGGTATTGGTATGCAAGGTCGATAACACCAGATGTCCCGTTAAGGATGCTTGAACCGCAATTTGTGCCGTTTCGCCATCACGAATTTCACCGACCATCACCACATCGGGATCTTGACGCAAAATGGCACGTAACCCACGGGCAAACGTCATGTCCGTTTTGAGATTAACCTGAGTTTGACTCACCCCGTGCAGTTCATACTCAACGGGGTCTTCAACAGTCATAATATTACGTTGCACATCATTCAGCTGTGTTAGCGCGGCATAAAGGGTGGTGGTTTTACCCGAACCCGTTGGACCTGTGACCAAAATAATGCCGTGAGCTTTGGCAAGCGCATCGGCAACCCCCGTATAAACGGCTGAAGGCATACCAAGTTGTTCTAATGCCAGAAGTCCTGCGCTTTTATCGAGTAGACGCAAAACAACCCGCTCGCCATAATGCGAAGGCAAGGTAGAAACCCGCAAATCGACCAAACGAGAACCTAATTGCAAAGCAATACGCCCATCTTGCGGCAGACGCTTCTCGGCAATATCCAAACGCGCCATCACTTTTAAGCGCGAAATGAGCATCGGAGCAAAAGCTGCGCGTGGTTCTAACACTGTCGCTAAAATGCCATCCATACGAAAACGCACGCGCAGATGATCTTCGAAGGGTTCTAAATGAATATCAGAGGCTTTGCGTTTAATGGCTTCGCTGAGCGTCGCATTGAGGAAACGAATGACAGGCGCTTCATCGGACGATGCCAATAAGTCTTCTTTTTGCAGACGCATTAAATCAAAGGCATCGGACATATCTAAGGCATCTAGCACCGATTCTGTACCGCCCAACTCCCCTGCATCGGTATACACTCGCGAAATTGCTTGATTGTATACTGGGTCTGTAACTGTTTTAATCTGTGGTGATTGACCTGCACAAACACGCAAGGCTTCAACCAATGCTTCGGGAGTAGCATTGCTTCTCACCATTAATGCCAAGCCTTCAACTTCGTTGACGGCTAAGATGCCCTGCCCTTGCGCAAAATGATAGGGAAAACGAATAGCACTCATAACCTACTGACCAATCGGATCAACGCGCATTGCACCGCGATCGACGACGGGTGCGGGTATCGCACCACCAACGGGTGGCTCAAATGCTGGTGGCAAGATGAGCAGTTGATTGACATCATCGGGAAGCACTGGTGGTGCAATATGGCGATCTCTCGTTTCTTTACGTTCACTCAGCCCTTGCGATTGGTCGTAAACCGTTTTGTACTTGGCTGCTGCATAGGCGGAAGCCAGTTTATCGTCTCGCAAAATACGCGGACGTAAAAACACCATCAAATTACGACGCGCAATTTTATTGTCTTTGTAAGAGAAAAGGCTACCAAAAAGTGGAATATCACCTAACCCCGGTACTTTTGACAATGCTTCTGTTTCACTTTCGTCAATTAAACCACCCAAAATCACCAAATTACCATCGTTAACGAGTACGTTGGTTTTGATTTCGCGTTTAGAGGTGACTAAGTCCACCGACCCTAAAGACTGACGTGAGTTAGGTACTAAGCTAGAAACAGACTGTTCGATCTCTAGGCGAATACTATCACCTTCGTTAATTTGTGGCTTCACTTTTAACTTTAAGCCAACGTCTTGGCGTTTGATGGTCTGAAACGGACTACCAATTCCGCCTGTCGTTGCACCACCATAACCCGTATTGGAATAACTACCTGTACTAAACGGTACTTCTTGTCCGACAATCATGCTGGCTTCTTCGTTATCCATGGTCACCAAAGTCGGTGTCGATAGAATCTTACTATCGCTATTCGACTTTAAAGCACGTAAAAACGCCCCCCAACCATTACTGCCCGACGATTGCCCGACCACGCCAGCCACACCTGCACCAGAAAGCGCTGAGGCTGCTCCAGCTGCTTGTGTCGGATCAACCGCACCACCAATGACTTTAGGCATAATATCATCAAGGCTAATCACGCCTGCACCACTCGGACCACTGGCTACCCAACCTGCTCCGAACTGCTCTTTCTGATCTTCGGAAACTTCGGCAATAATCGCTTCGATAATCACTTGTGCTCGACGCACATCAAGTTTACGAATCACTTCACGCAAGGTGCTAATTAATTGTGGTGGTGCACTGATAATCAGTGCATTCATCCGCTCGTCAGCTTCGATACTGACATCATCTTCCGACTTTCCTTTGCCCTTGGCGCGTGTCATCGACTTAGCAACGGGGGGTTGACCCGCCTCTGACGGCGCACTGTCTGGTACATTATTTTCTGATGCGGCGAGCGTCGAACTTGCTCCTGAAATATTCTGTAAAATGGGGGCTAAATCAGCGGCTTTGGCATACTGCAAATAAACAACTTGCACCCGCCCTTGATTTTGTACTGGCGTGTCTAGTTGAGCGAGTAATGCCCGTGCCGATAAACGCTGCGCCTCTCCACCCGACAAAATTACCCGATTGGCTCGGGTATCGGGAGCAATGACTAAGCCAACTTCTTTGTCGATGCCTGTGTTCAGTGATTTTAGTAAGGTAACCGCTTCATCAGCCCCTAAATGCTGTAAGCTAACCACTTCATAACTATGCTGATAGGGTACGTCGACACGCGCAATCACTTCTTTCAATCGTCCGATATTGGCAATTCTGTCGGTAACGATTAAGCGATTCGAGTCAGGATTGGCAACTAAATGCCCTTCGTTGGCAATGAGCGGGCGCAGTAGAGACACAAGCTTATTCGCAGACACATGCTTAAGTGAAATGACTTCTGTTACCCATTCATCGGCATCGCCAACTTGGCTAGAGGTAACACGTTGCGCTCTGTCTCGCACCACATTGACAGGAACAATTTCGACAATCTCGCCATTATCTAGGGCTGCAAAACCATGTACTTTTAACAAGGCTAAAAACGTCTGATATAGTTTTTGTGGTGGCATACTTTTGTTCGTCACAAAGCTAACTTTGGCTTTAACGCGAGGGTCAACTACAAAGTTTTTACCCGTAATTTCGGCAACCGCATCAGCAACTTGGCTGATTTCGACATCTTTAAGATTAATTCGCATCGCTGCATCACGAGAACTCGGCTCTTGCGCCTGAAGCGTACCAGAAGCTAAGCACAAGGCAATCATCAAACTTAATAAACTTTTTTTCACATTAAACATCCTTAAAAACCGTCGTGAGCTGTCAAAATTGCTAGGCGCACGGAGCGCAAACGAGGGAATGTACACAAAGTACATGACCGAGTTGAGCAGCGCGCAACAACGCAAGATGACAGCGCAATAGGTTTTTTAATTACCAATTCACCGTCCATTCTGTTTCTGAACCTGCCCGTAGCACTTTAACTCGCGCACCATTGGCATCTAATATTTTAGGTAAGTCTGCCATTTTTGACATCCAAGAACCCACAGGTTCTCCGTTTAACCCCACCAAGACATCACCTGCTTTTAAGCCAAGCTGATTGAATAACGCTTCTTGCCCCGCCTGCGGCATCAGCGTCAACCCCGATAACTGACCATTATTCCAAATAGGATCCAAGCGCATTAATTGCATGGCACTCATCGGATTCTGTTTTAGGTTATTGCGAATGGCTTGTAAATTAGGATTAGCACCGGGTGCTACTGGCAAAGCAACAGAGGAAGGTACTGCCATCTGTTTATTGAATAAACTGAGCGATTTAACACCCTGAGCGGTCAGCAGTTGAATATCGTTGGGCGAGACGGAAACGACTTGCAAGCCATTATCAAGGCGCTCACCCGCTTTAAGCCAACGCAAACTTCCCGACCCCATTTGCACCAAGGCAAGCGAATGTTCACCATCTAATACCGTTCCTAGCAATAACCATCCCTGCAAGACTTGTGCATCGGGTGCGCCGCTATTGCTCTGAGCAGCAGCACTATTCGCACGGCCAAACAACTGCACGGAGTGTGATGGAAAGCTTGCTGACGGCTTAATACTGAGCACCTCTGACGATACGGAAGCTGGAGCCATAATTTGCCAAAAAAGCTGTGCAGAAAACCATGCAAATACACTTAGCAGCAGCAAAGAAAGTACAACAGAAAAGGATTTAGTGGATAACATAACGCAATAGCAACATCGACCTAAGGCTTTAATGTCGTTATTGTAGCAGATAGCTCAACACATCATGGCATGATATAATTCACAAAATTGTTACACTTTTGTGATTCGCACCCGACTTAGGAAAACCATGACAGCAGCCTTCGCTTCGATTCCCATGCAAACCATTGGTCCTATTCTGCTCTCAGGCGACACATTAGGCGAGGTGATGGTTCCCTTGGCTACCTACGAAACACCACTTTGGCCATCGGTCAACCGTGGCGCTCGTGTCACTGCTGCGGCTGGCGGTATCAGTGTTACCCTGCTTGATGAGCGCATGAGTCGCTCCTTTGCTGTTCAAGCACCTAATGCACAAGTAGCGCGCAATATCGGCAAGGCGCTATTAGCAGCACAAGAATCTGCAGCAAACGTTGTTGCTAGCACCAGTCGCTTTGCACGTCTTAAAGAACTGCATACCCGTGTTGTGGGCAACCTGCTATATATCCGTCTTGATATTAACAGTGGTGATGCTTCGGGGCATAACATGGTGACACAATCGGCAGAGCGCTTACAAGAATGGGTGTTACAAACTTGGACAGAATTGGAATATGTCACCATCTCTGCCAATTACTGTACCGACAAAAAAGTATCGGCCGTTAATAGTATCGAAGGACGTGGTAAATCTGTCGTCGCTGAATGTACCTTGCCCGAAAAATTGGTGGCTCGCTATCTTAAAACAACACCACAACGCTTTGTTGAATTACACATTAAGAAAAATTTATTAGGTAGTATTTTGGCAGGCAGCTTAATGTCTGCTAATGCCCATGCGGCCAACATGTTGCTGGCTTTTTACTTAGCGACAGGTCAAGATGCCGCCAATATTGTCGAAGGATCACAAGCCATTGACCATGCCGAAGTCTTAGCTGACGGTAGCCTATATTTTTCTGTTACCATGCCCAACCTGATTGTGGGGACTGTTGGCAATGGTAAAGGGCTAGACTTTGTAACTGACAATCTTGCGCTAATGGGTTGCTCACCCAACGATGATGCTGGTAGTAGTGCGCGTCGCTTAGCGATGATTTGTGCCGCAACCGTATTATGCGGTGAATTGTCTTTATTAGCAGCACAAACAAACCCTGGTGAACTCATGCAAGCCCATCGTAAATTCGAGCGCGCGCACGCATGAAGGAACTTCTAAAAACCTCGCTTCGCTCATTTTTAGCGCCCCTCGTTTACTTTTTTAGCTGGTGGAAGGGTATTAACTTAAGTGACTATCTGTCCTTAACGATAAACCCTTCCCCCAGACTCCCCAACCCTTCAGGTTTTGTGATACAACTATGAGCATAGGACAACGTAAACTTGACCACCTACGCTTGGTAATAGACGACCCGCAAGTCAATCGACAAGGTAACCATTTTGATCAGTTTCGTTTGGCGCATTGCGCATTGCCGGAGTGCGACTTAAAAGACATTGATACCCGCTGCACTTTTTTAGGAAAAGAGCTGCAATTACCGCTACTCATTTCATCGATGACAGGCGGGAATCATCCCAACATCATCAAAATTAATCGTCACTTAGCCGAAGCCGCCGAGGCTTGCGGCGTTGCTCTCGCTGTTGGCTCGCAACGCATTCAGTTCGAGCAGCCCACCGCATTAGACAGTTTTTCTTTGCGTCAATCGGCACCAACTGTACCACTCATTGCTAATATTGGGGCTGTTCAGCTCAATTATGGCTTGGGGTTAGCACAGGCACAAACTGCGATTGATACCTTAGATGCTGATGGGCTTTATTTACATCTCAATCCGTTACAAGAAGCGATTCAACCCGAAGGCGATACCAACTTTAGCGGCTTGTGGAATAAGATAGAAAGTTTAAGCCAACAGATCAATAAGCCATTATTATTAAAAGAAGTTGGCTCTGGATTATCACCTAAACTTATACAGCAGGGAATGACACGCGGTATTTGTTATTTCGATATTGCGGGACAAGGCGGTACGTCTTGGAGTCGTATTGAACACCATAGAAGCAATGGAAACACCAACGGTATCACCTTTCAAGACTGGGGATTACCCACCCCTTGGATATTGCAACAATGCCGCCCTTTTGCTGCGCACACCACGCTGATTGCCAGCGGTGGCTTACGTAATGGCATAGATGTGGTAAAATCGCTTGTATTAGG
>CAZSGH010000015.1:53972-60115 GCA_964606405.1 uncultured Francisella sp. | reverse complement strand
AAAGCGAACATCCATATAATCAAACCAACCATAGAAACGCAGCAGTCCATTGCCATAAATACGTAGCCCAGCATCCTCTATGCGATTATTATCCGCAAAAAGCGACTTGGCTTTTTGGGTCGCACTATCAATGGTTTCTGTTGCTAGGTTAAGCCCAAAATAATCTTTGGCTTGTACAGGCAACGAAACGAAACAGAACAGCAGCGTCAATACAGAAATCCACTTCATGATTTAGGTTCCTATGGAAGATCTAAAAAATCTCACTTCGCTTATTTTTAGCTAAAGAAAGGGATTTAATCAATGGGTTACATTCCATTTCAACACCCTCCTCAAAAATCTTCCATTGTTTTATGTTTTTTATCATTACTATCATTCGGTTACAAACAATTTATATACCAAACACCTCAACGACCCGGTTCTGCGCAAGCTAAACCTCCAAACCGTTTGCGTCATCAATGAATAAATCTATTTCCAAAGATGGGGGATATTGCGTATCATTAGAAGCAGTGGATAATGTATCTTATTTGTCACCATATCAACCATTGTTAATATTCAATAAAAAGCACTTAAAAAATTAGTATGCCATGTTAAATACACCCACCAATAACCCTATCACACTTAAGGTTTTGTTATTAGAAGATAATAACAGTTTAGCCGAAGAAATGGTCGCATTCTTATCTGCAAATGGCATGATGGTTTGTCATTGCAGCAGTATTTTGCAGCTTGATAGTAAGCTGACACAGGACAAGTACCAATTACTCATCCTTGATCGCATGTTACCTGAAGGCGATAGCCTTGATCACATAGAAGCAATCAAAGCACTTCATTCTGGATACATTATTATGCTTAGCGCTCTGGGCATGAGTAGTGATCGCATCTCTGGGCTTAATGCTGGCGCAGATTATTATCTCGCAAAGCCTGTTGATCTAAATGAACTCTTAGCAGTTAGTCGCTCAGTCATGCGCAAGACAGATCATTCAACGATACGATCGGATTGGCAGTTATCCGAAGAAAAAAAGACAGTCAAAACGCCTTCGGGCATTGAAGTTTCTTTAACAGGGTCTGAATTTAATCTCTTAAAAACACTGATGCAACAGCCTAACGCCGTATTCAAACGAGAAGCAATTGTTGAAAGCTTAGGATTTGAACTGGAACATTACGATGTTCGTCGCTTAGATACACTAGTGTGTCGCTTACGAGGAAAAATACGAGGAGCGTCAGATGAAGATATACCTATTCATACTTTTTCTAAAGTCGGCTACGCTTGGAAAAGTAATCAGTTAGAACATAACGAATCACATTAAAAGGTTAGTATTCACTATCATGGCACGCGACATTCTTTTTTCGGGCATTCAGCCCTCAGGGCAACTTAATATCGGACATTTTTTAGGTGCAATGAAAAACTGGGTTCGATTACAGCAAGACTTTGACTGTCTGTTCTCATTGGTTAACTTGCATGCGATTACACAACGACAAGACCCTGCAGAATTAAGAAAACGCAGTTTAGATTTTGTTGCACTGTATATCGCTTGCGGCATCAACCCAAATCAAAGTGTTATTTTTACACAATCGGACGTACCTGAACATAGCGAGTTAATGTGGTTGCTCTCTTGTCATACCTATATGGGTGAGCTAGAACGCATGACCCAGTTTAAAGATAAAACAGCTAAAAACACCGATAACATTAATCTTGGTTTATTTGCCTATCCCGTACTGATGGCTGCCGATATTTTACTTTATCAAACCAAAGCCGTACCTGTGGGCAACGATCAAAAACAACACCTAGAACTAACACGCGACTTAGCAACCCGTATGAACAATCGTTATGGTGATATTTTCACGCTGCCAGAACCTTATATTCCTAGCGTTGAAGCAGGCGGACGCATCATGAGTTTGCTTGAACCCGAAAAGAAAATGTCTAAATCGGATGACAATGCTGGCAACTATATTGCCCTACTGGATAGCCCAGATGTCATCCGTAAAAAGCTTAAAAAAGCCGTAACAGATACTGATAATCACATCCGCTACGACCGCGACAACAAGCCTGGTGTGAGCAATTTGTTAACATTGCTCTCTGGCGCAACAGGAAAATCGATTAGCGAACTCGAAACTGACTATATCGGCAAAGGCTATGGGCATTTAAAACTGGATACGGGCGAAGCGATAGTTGCTTTGTTAGAACCCATTCAAACCGAATTTTCTCGCCTACGTAACGACGAAGCAGAACTACAACGCATTCTCAAAATGGGCGCAGATAAAGCGCGCGCGCAGGCTCAAGTCACGCTCGAAAAAGTAAAAGTCGCAATGGGACTTCTATAGCAATAGCCAACGCTCAGTGACTATGTTAGTCTATCAGCATTCCAAATCAGGTTACTCGGAGAAATGTCCATGCAAACTAGCACGCACCTGTATCGCAATCAAAAGTGGAACAGCGAACTACCACTAATAGACTCAGCGCAAACACTCGTTTTAGCATTCGCAGCGCGCTCGTTTGACGCCGACACGACATTATGGCAAAACCTGAAAGAAACCTATCCTAACAGCATTATCGCAGGGTGCTCGAGTGCGGGGGAAATTTGCGATGATTTAGTGTATGACAACACACTAAGCCTCGCTGTAACACGCTTTGAGCACACACAGATTCGATTTGCATCTGCAACTATTTCAGGCACTGACAGTTATGCTGTTGGCGCTACGCTCGCACGACAACTCAACGAGCCTGATCTTAAGTCCATTTTAATCCTCTCCGATGGGCTATTGGTTAATGGATCTGAGTTAGCAAATGGTCTCTTGGCTAATTTACCAAGTCACGTTATTGTAACGGGTGGTTTAGCAGGAGATGGTGCCGATTTCCAAAAGACATGGACGCTGGTCGATGGCTTGCCTTGCTCAGGCATGGTCACTGCTGTCGGCTTCTATGGTGATGCAGTCAAAATTGGTTATGCTTCTAAAGGTGGATGGGATTTATTTGGTCCCGAACGTAACATTACAAAATCAAATGCCAATATTGTTTATGAGCTCGACAACAAGCCTGCACTCGCACTATACAAAGAATATCTTGGGGAGCTTGCATCTGGACTACCCGCAACAGGTTTGCTCTTCCCTTTAGCCCTTAAGACAGAAGCAGATGAAGAGCCTTTAGTCAGAACACTACTCGCTATTGATGAATCATCTCAATCGCTCATTTTTGCTGGTGATATGCCTGAAGGTACTGTGACACAACTGATGCGCACCAACCTAGACCGACTCATTGAAGGCGCAGCTAAAGCAGCGCTGCAAACACTAACAGACACAACATCAAACGAACATTTGGTGATTGCTGTTTCTTGTGTCGGTCGCAAACTCATTTTAAAAGAAAGAATTGACGAAGAAACCGAAGCAACACTTGATGCCTTGCCTAGCAATACAAAACAAATAGGGTTTTATTCCTATGGTGAGTTATCTCCAACAGGAGCATTAGTGTGTCGTTTGCACAATCAAACCATGACGCTAACGCTAATTTCAGAAGCCTAAGCTTATTCTCAGATGGAACTTCATCCAACACTACGTCGCCAACTTAAACGACTTGGTTTAGACGAAAGTGCGCCACCAGACCAGGAAAACTGGTCTGAGTTTTTGGCGCGTGTGCAAGCATCCTATTCTGGTCATGATGAAGATCGCTACATGCTTGAGCGCAGCTTGCAGGTATCTTCAGATGAAATGAAGAATCTTTATGAAGAATTGCAACGCAGCTCCCAGTCTGCCTTAGCGCAAGAAAAAAATAAGCTGCTCTCCGTCTTTACTTCATTAACAGATAGCGTACTCGAAATTGATATTGATGGTAATATCCTGTACCTCAATAGTGCTGCCACTCAGGCGCTTTCGCCGTGGCAAGAGTCTCCGATTGGTCAATCTATTCTTCGCTATGTCAAACTACATGTCCCTTTTAGTGAGCACAATTTAGATCATGATAGTCTGGTGCAGTGGCTATCGTGGGGAGAGCAACTGCGCGATGATAATGCTCAACTTATGCAGCCTAATGCACTCTCAGTGCCAATTTCGTGCGCACTCGGTCCGATTATTACGAACAACAAAGTTTCTGGGCATGTTGCTGTCTTTCGCGATATGCGTGTACAAAAAGAAGCAGAAGTAGAACTACGTCAAGCAATGATCTTGGCGGAAGATGCCGTCAAAACGAAAGCTGATTTCTTAGCCACCATGAGTCATGAAATACGTACCCCGCTTAATGGGGTGATTGGCATGGCAAATCTGCTCATCGATACCAATCTGAACGAAGAGCAAAAGAATTATGTGCAGACTTTATCACGCTCAGCCCAAGTACTCTTGTCGCTCATTAATGATATTTTAGACTTTTCTAAAATTGAAGCAGGTAAAATGCACCTCGAATCGGCCAGTTTTGGTTTTAAACCGCTCCTGCAAGACTTGCGAGATATGTTTACCTATCCCTTTGAACACAAGCATATTCGCTATAACGAAAAGCTATCAGACGATTTACCCAAAGTTGTTTCAGGCGATATGAGCCGGTTACGCCAAGTGCTGATTAATCTTATCGGCAATGCGCTCAAATTTACTGCTCAAGGTAGCGTCACATTAGAAATTAGCGTCGTTGAAGAAAATGACGATGGTTGGCGTATCCGATTTGCTGTCACCGATACAGGTATTGGTATTAGCAAAGAGGCACAAGAAAAGCTTTTTGAAGCATTCACACAAGCTGACAGTTCTACCACTCGTAAGTTTGGCGGTACAGGATTAGGGCTATCTATTTCTAAAAAGCTCATTCATCTCATGCAAGGAGATCTTGCCGTTAATTCCGAGTTAGGCGTTGGTAGCACTTTCTTCTTTATTATTAACTTGGGTAAGAGCACAGAAATCATTACTGAGTTGCGTCACACGCCAACAGACGACGCGATACTATCCACGCATGAAAAGACCGTTTTACTGGTTGAGGACAACAAGGTTAACCAATTGGTTGCCAGTAAACTCTTACAGAAATTTGGTTATGCTTATGCAATCGCAGAAAACGGCGAAGAAGCACTTAAACAACTTGCTGAACGCTCATTTGATGTTATCTTAATGGACTGTCAAATGCCCATTATGGACGGATTTGAAGCAACGAAAACCATTCGCCTGATGGAGCAACATAGCGGACAACACATCCCCATTATTGGACTAACCGCCAACGCACTTGATGGCGACAGAGAACGCTGCATGACTTGTGGTATGGATGATTACAGCACTAAACCCATCAAAATTGACGAACTAAAAGACAAACTTAATTATTGGTCGCATAAAGAAAAGTTCTAAAGCACAGAGATGCCAATCAGAACAGGCATCAGTAAAACAACTGCCACGTTACCTGCCATTGCCGACAAGATCACCTTGTTTCCAGTCATTTCTTGCGACTGCCAAACCACCCATAACGACAGCGGCAATAGTATCACACCCCATGCTGCCTCTGCTGACACCAAACCAAATACAACAACAAGCGCAAGCCAAACAAATGTCCCTGCATGAAGTAAAGCGAAAATGCCCTGTGCTCGCGAACGCCCCCAAGCAATCACGGCATGATAGCGCCCTACACTCGCATCGGCTTGCGCATCGGGAAACTGATTAAGCAACAATAGGGCCGATACCAACAACATTGGAATCGGGAACAACCAAACACCGTCACCGCCCACATCGCCACGCAATGCCCAATAGGCACCGACAAACATCACCAAGCCATAACCCAAACCAGGTGCAAACAAACACAACCAAGGCTGCTTATTAATCATGGGGGTGTATGCAATCAGCAGAGCAACACCCAGAAAACCCAATAACAGCAATTGCCAGCCAACCTGTGCAACCAATGCCAATCCTGACCAAACCGACACAGACACACACAATAAACCTACCCACTTAACCCCTTCGAGCATGACAGGCGATTGCACTAATGCCTGAGAGCCTCCTGAAAAAGGTGTGGGCGTAGTTTGCTGATCGAGTCCACTCTTAAAATCGAAAAACTCGTTCAGTAAATTACTGGCAATCGCAGCAGACAAAGCAGAAAGCGTAATTAACGCCAAGCGTTCAAGCGAAACCTCACCGCCTTCAGCAACCACCATTGCCCAAGCCAAAAACAATATGGCTGGTGTTAAGAGTAAAAA
>CAZSGH010000015.1:4030-53872 GCA_964606405.1 uncultured Francisella sp. | reverse complement strand
CAGCAACCACCATTGCCCAAGCCAAAAACAATATGGCTGGTGTTAAGAGTAAAAAAGGCGGACGAGAAGCGCGCACCACAACCGACACGCGCTGAGTAAAAGTCATACAGACAACTTCCAGAATGAGCCAATGCCTGCAACCCCCTGAAACCCACAAGTCAAAGCTTGCGACAAATCAGGCAATCCTACACCACCCAAGGCATAGACAGGTACAGTCGCTTGAGCAACCAATTCAGCTGCTGATTGCCAACCCAGCGCAGGTTCGTCGGGATGGCTTTGCGTTGGCAAAACAGGAGAAACAAGCAAAGCATCGACACCCAATAATTGAGCCTGCTCCATCTGCTCCAGACTATGTACACTGGCGGTAAATAGAACGTCTTTAGGTACAGGGCGTTCACATAAAGCCCAGAGTTTATCGGATGATAAGTGAAGCCCCGCTTGTGGCAGCTGTCGCCACACATCAACAGGCGCATTCAATAACAAATGACCACCAGCTGCTTGCACGACAGGCAAAATCGCTTGCGCTGCCGCCAAATAGTCAGCGACGGGCAACTTAGCCCGCAACTGAATGATCCCCGCACCCAAACTTAACGCACCTTTAACCCGTGCAATGAGTTCGCCAGTATCGGCAAACGCACCTGTAATGCTATAAGCTTGCGGCAAGGTAAGTGCCGAAACGATGCCCCTATTCGCAGGTGGAAAGCTTAAACCAGAGAGTTCAGATAGCGAAAACCAGCGCATCGGCTGGTTTTCTTTGGCGACTGGCTCGTCTTGCCATTGTGTCACAAGCCAGACATGCAAACGCACCGCTTTATGGGCATAACGCCATGGAATGGTAATCAGATGAGCAGAGACAACTGGCTCAATGCCAATCTCTTCGTGCAATTCTCGTGCTAAGGCTTGCTCAATGCTTTCACCGATTTCGAATTTGCCACCTGGAAACTCCCAACTGCCAGCAAAGTCTTGCCCTCCCTTACGCTGTGTGAGCAAGACTTGCCCATCGGCACGCTGAATGACGGCAACAGCGACATCAATCATAACAATCTGTCATTCCCGCACAGGCGGGAATCCATAAACGCAAAGGGATAGATTCCCGCCTGCGCGGGAATGACGAAAAGGTGAAAGACACATCAATCATCATTAACTTCTGTATTCGGCATTAATCTTGACATAATCATACGAAAAATCGCAGGTATAAATGGTTGCTGCAGCCGTGCCGCGTGCCAACTTAACCGTAATGGTAATTTCAGCTTCTTTCATCACCGCAGCACCTTGCTCTTCAGTATAAGTCGGGCTGCGACCGCCATTTTCGACAATACAGGCATCGCCCAAATATAAGCGAATCGCGGTCAAGTTCAGGTTATCTAATCCAGCACGACCCACCGCTGCCAAAATACGTCCCCAGTTGGGATCAGAAGCGAAAAACGCTGTTTTAACGAGTGGCGAATGCGCAATGGTAAAACCCACTTGCTTGGCTTCAGCTTTACTCGCGGCTTCTTCGACACGAATGGTGATGAACTTAGTTGCCCCTTCTCCATCACGGACAATCATGGTAGCTAATTCGGTCAGCACAGCGGTTACCGCTTCGCTTAACTGCATGTAAGCAGGACACTGTGCATCGGTAATTTCGGGCAGACTGCTGCGGCCTGTTGCTGTTAGCGTGCAAGCATCATTCGTTGAAGTATCGCCATCGACGGTAATGCTGTTAAATGAGTCGTCCGTTGCATCGGTGAGCATTTTTTGTAGTAAAGGTAAGGATACAGCGGCATCAGTCGCCACATAACCCAACATTGTCGCCATATTCGGGTGAATCATGCCTGAACCCTTAGCAATACCCGTAATCGTTACCGCATGCCCGTCAATGTCCAGCTTTTTGCTCACAGCCTTAGGTACAATATCGGTGGTCATGATGCCACGCGCTGCTGCAGCCCATCCAGTCACCGACAGCTCGGCCGCTGCCGCTGGCAAACCCGCTTCGAAAGGCGTAACAGGTAAGACTTCGCCAATCACACCTGTTGAAAATGGCAAAACCTGCTCTGGCTTAAAGCCCATTACCTTAGCAGCCATGGCACAAGTGGCTTGTGCTGCTGCCATACCCGCATCGCCTGTACCCGCATTGGCATTACCGCTATTAATCATCAGTACTTTTGGCTGATGCGCCACTAAATGCGCTTTAGCAAGCGTAACGGGGGCTGCACAAAAATCGTTTTTGGTAAAGACCGCTGCCGTGTTGCAGCCTTCGTCTAGCTCGATAAGCACTAAGTCATGCCCAGCACGCTTTTTAATGCCTGCACGCACACTAGATAAGCGCATTCCCGCAATAGGGAACAATTCTGGCATCTGATCTGACAAACCGACGGGCATAATGAATCCTCTCTTAAACTTGACTAACTGATGCTGCTCATTTTACAAAATAATGAACGTGATGTTCATGACAATTTTTCAATTTAACAAAAACTGTCATGATTAACTAGGAGGAAGAATCAAATCAATGGGTCGCGAGAAAGGTTTCTGGGCACCCTTCCTCCATAACGAGCTCTGCGCAAGCTAAACATCCAACGCGTTAGGTTCTAGGTGTGCCCTACAGAACAAAATGCAATTCAAACGATGATAAAAAAGCAACAGCCTTAGCCATTTTCAGTGTGGTTACTGACTCCACACCGCATACGCCCAGCCTGTCGATTGCACATACATCATCGACAGCGCACACACATCTAAGTTAGCAAAGCTCAGTTCGACACTCGCCCCTACGCCCTCTAAGGTCATAGCTAACTGCAAGGCATGCCCCATATCGCCGACCTGATGCACCAACGCATCGACAATATCATCAGCTAGGGGCATACCCTCAACGGCTTGACTCATCGGCACCAATAAAAAGGCATCGAGTGTTGAAAATAAGCCTGTTAAAAACCACGCATCTTTTTGACCCTTAAAACCACCTTCTTCGGCGAGGGTTTCTAAAAAACGGGCGCGTGCTAAAGCTGTGTACAACAAAGCAGGTGGCGAGTCTTTAAGCTGAGACAGCATTAACACACTCACCCAAAACGACAATCGCTTGGTTCCTAAAAATCGTACTGCGTCGACCAAACCATGTACAGGTGCTGGCAATGCCATTGCTGCTGAATTAAGCGATGCCATTAGCTGGTGGGTTAATGACACATCCTGACCGATAACCGCAGCGAGTTTGGCTAAATCAATTTTTGGATCATTCAATTGTGCCAGCACGCGCAACAAGCTTGCCTTATTGACGGCATCACCCTGACCTTGCAGCAAGGGTTGCGTGAAGAAATAACCTTCAAACCAGCTACAGCCAACAGCCGCATCTTTAGCAAAGCGATCCGCATCCTCAACGCCCTGAGCAATCAGCTTAACATTAGCTGCCTTCAAACGAGCAAGTAGGTCACCCGTAATAGTCGCGGTATCAAAACCAACATACTGTACCGCTGGCAACAACTTCCACGCATCCTCAGAACCATCAAAGTCGAGCAATGCCAACTCAGCACCTTTACTGCGCGCCAACTTAGCCAAACGTAACAAGGCAGGATTGTGATTATCATGAGAAGTCAGCGACATAACTAAAGAACTGCAACTTTCTACTGCCTCTAACAAAGCCTCTGTTTGCCACTCTTTGGGTAGGCGGAATAAATTGACACCAACAGCCAACTGGTTAGCCAACTCTGGACTGTGCCAAAACTCAGCGAAACTTTGTGGCGCTTGATCTTGAGCAGAAACGATATACCAAACATAACCCTGTAAACTTTTACTGGCATCTAATAAAGGACGACAATGAACTTGCACCCCAACACGCGGTTGATCTTTCATAAAATACTTTCGATTCTTAACTTACTGTTGGAAATCTCTAAAAACGGCATTTCACTTATTTTTATAGGTTTCCAAGTTTATTTTTTAGCTGGTGGGAGGGGATTAAATCAATCAGTTACAGCTAAATTGTTGCAACCCCTTCCTCCAGACCGCCTACCCATTAGGTTTTTAAGGGCACCCTGTTTAATTAGTGTTCATATTAATACATAATAGGAGGATATAAGTAGAAAAACAGCAGGAAAAAACATGCAAATGCCCCCATTGCCGCCAGGATTACCACAAATCCCTGACAGCGTACGCTTCGCGGCTGCTTTAGGACAGTTTTCAAAGTCGATGCAGCAGTTTACACAACTGCAAGAACAGACATCGACACGCCTAAGTAAAGTTATTCGTTTAGGCATGATTGCCTTAGCCACACTATTTATCGCCGTCTTTTTGATGATTTTGGTTATGGCACAACGCATTAACTTAATGGTCGAAAATATTGGTTCGATTAACAACCACTTCCATCTTATGGTTCCCGATATTAGTCGCATGCACGGCAGTATGATTAAAATGCAAGAAAACATATTGAGCATCGAAGCAATACCCGAAGAAATGAACAAAATGCTAACGAGCATGGACGATATTCATTTGCACCTACAGAATATGCACGAGCAAGTAGCCGTAATGAATACACAAACGCAGCGCATCGCCTACCAGACAGAAATCATGACCGGACAGCTCAACGCCATTGAAACGCCTGTTGCACAAATGCAAGTTGACATACAACAAGCCGCTCGTCCCGTTCGCTTATTTAACCGCATGATGCCAGGACGATAAGGAAGGTCTGAAAAAATACGGCTTTCGCCTTTTTTCAGACTTCCCTGTTTATTTTTTTAGAGGTTCCTTAATTATGCAAAACAGCCAATTACTCGATATTTTTTGTGCCAGCATGACACAATTCGAAAATGCAATGGTTCAATTGCGCGCCAAAGAAGACGCCTTGAATCAACAAAGCAAACGACTCATTCGTATGGTAACCAGCGCCCTACTAATCGTATTTTGCGGCATCGCTATTCAGGTTTGGACCTTTGCTAGTGGCATGGGTGGTGTTGCAAACGACATTAACGAACTCACCAAAAACATGGGCTATACTCAAGGCATTTTAGGCGGCATGAGCGCACGCGTTGGTGCGCTAGAAGGGAGTGTACAATACGTCCCGAGAATGGTGGAAAGCATGAAAGGCTTTAATGAGAAACTACCATTATTTGTAGAAGACATCTCCGCTATTGAGCAAGAACTGACGGGCTTTGAACAGAGCATGACGCGTTTAGACACCAGTTTAACGGGCATGAATGGCAGTATGTCGCGCTTAAATTTCCAAATGCAACTGATGTCCAATCACACCAAAGAGTTTGGGCGCATGATGCCATAGGCAGCACTAAAAACCTAACAGGTTGGATGCATGGAGGAAGGGGGTACAGAACCAACAGATCACCCTTTAATTTATCTCTTTCCTTCTGCTAAAAAACAAATTTGAAAAGCCTAAAAACAAGTGAAGTGAGGTTTTTAGACTTTTCCTTAATCTGTAGTTCAGAATCCACTAACCATAAGATACCGATATGTCATTCAGCTCAAAGCCCGTAACAACAAACACCGATAATCAACGTTGGTGGAATAGTGCTATCGAAAAAAATCCTTACTTGTTGGCATTAGGTTTGTGGTTAACATTTTTACCACTTATCTTGTTACTCGTTTGGCTCAAGCTTAATAGCTGGGAAGAAGAGCAGATCAACCTTATTACGGCTGAAGCATCACATACACTCGATATTCATCAGCAACAGGCAGCACAAGACCTAGACTCCGTTTTTACGCATCTAAAAGGTCTGCCCGAGTTATTATCATTAGAACCTAAATTGACATTGGCACTCGACAACACAAACCAAGAGAGCATTACGACAGATTCAGCAAACCGCTATCTCAAAAACATTGCACGCTACTTATCAATCGACCTCGCCTTCTTAATGAACACTGATGGTTTGTGTATTGCCGCCAACAACTTTGATAGTACGCAAAGCTTAATTGGTGTGTCGTATCAAGATAGAGGCTACTTTAAAGATGCTATGCAAGGTCGATTTGGCGGGCAATATGCATTGGGACGTGTAACTAACATTCCTGGACTGTATTTCTCTGCCCCTATTCGAAATATTGCCGGCACGATCACTGGGGTTGTTGCCATTAAAATTGACTTACCTAAAGTAACAAACCGTATCAGACTGGGCACCTACTTTTTAACAGATAATGAAGGGGTTATTATCGCAGCAAGTGATTCAAACCTTATTTTTAAGGTTCTACCTAACGCTGCTATTTTAAGTCAAAGCGAAGATTTTCAACAAAAGCGCTATAAGCGCACACGCTTTGAACCGCTCATCCTTTCCTCAGCA
This sequence comes from uncultured Francisella sp., assembly GCA_964606405.1. GTDB lineage: Bacteria > Pseudomonadota > Gammaproteobacteria > Thiomicrospirales > Thiomicrospiraceae. Next base: position 47,624 of record CAZSGH010000015.1, on the reverse strand, counting down.
AACATCGAAAAACACCCCGCGCTACAGTATATCAACGGTCAAAAACATCCTGTATTTATCCGAGAAATTGAACGTTCTAGCGAGGGCTTTACAGCTTATCTCGTCGAACCCTTATCATTACTCACGCGTGTGCATGAACAAGGTTTTTTTGTTGTTATCATTGGCGCAGCTGGGGCATTAGCCGCACTTTGGGCACTGATCGCAAGTATTATTTTCTTGTTACGCGCCAGACTGTATCGAAAAAAGATTCAACAAAGCCACGATGAACTGATGTTATTGAATGCTCGTCTTAAACATCAAGCAGAAACAGATTTTTTAACAGGATGTATGAATCGACGCCATTTTGATCAAACTTTAAAGATGCAATTAAGCATGCACCAACAGAACAACATGCCGCTATCGTTAGCACTATTTGATATTGATTTCTTTAAACGGATTAACGATTCATTTGGACATGATATTGGTGACAAGGTACTGCAACACATTTGCCAATTGACCAAAGCGCTAATAGGACCTTCTGACATCTTGGCTCGCCTCGGTGGCGAAGAGTTCACCATTTTAATGCCTAACACAGATAGAGAAACGGCTCACAATCTAATGGAAGCACTTCGATCACACATTGCACAAACACCACTCCTATTTGGCGAATTGCTACCGATTCCAACCACCATCAGTATTGGCATTACAGACATGATCGCAACAGATACAGCCGGCGCTCTATTACACAGAGCCGATGACGGCATGTATCGTGCCAAAGGCAGTGGACGCAATCAGGTTGTCTTAGTTTAAAAGGCAGACGAGCATCTCTAGACTGCACGTCGTTAGGTTTGTAGTAGTGACCTAAGGAATATCTGAAAAATGCAGCGGGTTGGGGGCTTGGGGGGAAGGGATTCACATTTTTAACCTGGAACCCATTGAAAACAACCCTTCCACCAACTAAAAAACAAGTTAGGAAGTCTGAAAAAAGGCGAAAGCCGTATTTTTCAGACCTTCCCCAACAATCGTCAACACACTTAGATTAAAACAACGATTCCTGCGTCGAAGGTTCTGCTGTCTTTTTAAGCAAGCCTGCTGTACGACGACTCAAATAAGCAACCTGCATCCAAGTATCGAGCAACATCGACTCATACACATACAAGGCAACACGGTTAGGCTGATCTGCTGACAATCGTTTACCATGATGCGCCTCTAAACTGGCGCGCAACTGACGCATTTCTTTTTTCTCATCTCGCAACGTGGGGATATGAATACCGTCTCGCTGCTCAATCATGCTAAACAACCCCGTTAATTGCTCATCGATACGATGTTGTAAAGTGCGATAAAGAGCTTGCGTTTCTTGGCTCATGGCCAAAGATTCGCGCTGCATATTGGCGTAAACATCGGGGATAGATTGCGCTAACAACACTCCCAAACTGCGTAAGCGATTACCCAAGCGCGTCAATTGCAATAGCTCACGTTCTTGCCTGTCATCCATCATTAACTTCCCTGTTAAGGACATCAAAATTAATAAGCGTTGATCGAGTTGGCGTAACTCGGCAAGACGTAATGCTAGGGTTTCGCCCCGAGATAAACTTTGTGGTAATTGCGTTGCTACGTCACGAAGTGAGTCCATGACCGCCAACATAGAGCGCAGCAATCGCCACCCTTCATTAATACCCTCTGCGGCGCTATTCGGCTGCTCAATTGCCAAGGGTTCTGTCGGCTGCCATGCCTGCGCATCAGCAGGAACCAACCAATGAATCAAGCGTACCAACTGAGGAACGAATCCAATGAGCGCAAAAGCGACCACAATATTAAACAAGGCATGTCCATTGGCTAAATACTGTGCTGGCGTAACATCGCCACTCACCCAAAAAATGAGTTGAATAAAGGGAGAAAGTAGCAGCAACATAGTCAGTGCGCCAACCAAGTTGAACAAAAGATGAAAGACAGCAACGCGAATCGACTCTCGACTTTTGCCAATAGCAGCGAGCATAACCGTAATACAGGTACCGACATTAGAGCCCAGCATGAGGGCAACACCTGTTACTAAGTCAATTTGACCTTGCATGACTAATGCTAAGGCAATACCACCAAATGCCGATGATGACTGAATCACAGCGGTTACCAGCAAACCAACCAATGCAGCCGACCAAGGCGTATCCATCCAAGCAAGCAAAGATTGCATCCACAAAGCATCTTGTAACGGACGCATGGCATCTGCCATTAAATTAAGACCTAAAAAAATCAGACCTAGAGCAAGAACCAATTCTGCGATATAACGCTGCTGCCAGCGCCAAAAAAGCAAACTAAAAGCACCTAAAAAAACCAGCCATAGTGCCATATCGGTAATTTTGAACGCCATCAACTGCATGGTAATCGTTGTGCCGATATTGGTGCCCATGACCACGGCAAGAGCTTGCGAGAAATTAATCATCCCCGCTTCAACCAAACCAACGGTTAATGCCGTCACAACCGATGATGACTGAATCAAGGCAGTAAGTCCAACCCCGACCAACAAGCCGTGCCAACGCGTTGCTGTCATTTTCATCAGCAAACGACGCATCCCCTCTCCCGCATGTACCCGTAAGCGTGACGAAAAAACCTCTAGCCCATAAAGGAATAATCCCAAACCACCCAATAAAGGGGCTAACCAAACAGAATTCTCCATACGACCTCTCGATTGCGCACTGCTTGTGCAGGCGGGAAAAAATGCGTAAAACGAACCATCATTTTATACTAAAGGGAAGCTCCAAAACCTCGCTTCGCTTGTTTTTAGACTTTCCAAGTTTATTTTTTAGCTGAAGGAAGGGGGTTAATCAATAGGTTACATGCTATTTTTCGCAATCCCTTCCTCCAGACCACCTACCCATTGACTTTTTAGACGTGTCCTAAAGACCACTCAGGAAACACTTATTGCCAATAAACACGGGGGACACGCGTTAGCAATCAGACAAGTCTCTGTTAGAATGACACAATAAGCATGGACGTAAGCGATAAAAACCTCGCTGCGCTTGTTTTTTTTAGACTCTCCAACCCGTTACGTTTTTAGTAGTGACCCAATTTTTACACAACTTATTGATATAAAAAATAATGCAAAAAATTTCTTATCACGACATTATCGAACACACGCGCTTTCGTAAGCACTATGTGTCTTATCAGGAGTTAACTGCTACGCCCGAAGCGGCTTATCAGAAAATGGTGGTCTCTCCGCTCGATACCTATCGGTTGGTGACACCTTATCTGCGCCAAAAATCGGGCGAACAACTGAAGGCTGTTTTGCCCCTTGCTTTGTATTTAGGCTTATTTCAGCTGCTTATTTTGCGTCAACCTATTGCCGATGTCGGCATCATTGTTGCAGGTTTGACCGCCGTTATTATTGGTTTGATGTTTTTTATGGAAGGGTTACGCCTTGGGCTAATGCCGTTTGGCGAAATTATCGGTAATAGACTGCCTCAAAAATCGAGTTTAAAACTGGTTTTATTGATTACCTTTCTATTGGGTATCGGGGTTACCTTTGCTGAGCCTGCTATTGGTGCGCTCAAAGCTGCGGGTTCCAATCTGAATCCACAATCTGCACCCTATTTGTATCTGATGCTCACCGAATGGTCAGGTGCTTTGGTTTTGGTCGTTGGTATTGGTGTTGGCTTGGCTGCGATTGTCGGCACACTCAGATTCGTTTACGAATGGAGCTTAAAACCCATTATTTATCTCACCCTTATTCCGACACTGTTACTCACCGCTTATAGTGCGACCAACCACGACTTATCGACGTTAATTGGTCTGGCATGGGATTGTGGTGCAGTCACCACGGGGCCTGTTACGGTGCCATTGGTGTTAGCATTGGGCATTGGTATTGCTGCGGCAACGGGGAGCGGACAAAATGCCTTGTCTGGTTTTGGTATTGTCACCCTTGCCTCCCTCTTTCCTGTTTTGGCGGTACAACTGCTATCGTTATATTTGTATCAAACACAATCGGTTGAACACTTGCTGCATGCCACAACACAAATTGCATCGACCTCGGTACTACCTTGGTACGAACAATCACCGATGATTGAAATCATTATGGGGGTACGAGCGATTGTGCCACTGATTCTGTTTCTTGCGTTTATTTTGGTTTTTATCCTCAAAGAAAAATTACCGCAACGTCAAATTATTATGGCTGGCTTAGTGTTTTCAATTGTTGGCATGATTATCTTTAATCTGGGTCTTACCTACGGTTTATCCACACTGGGTAATCAGTCGGGAACAACCTTGCCCAGTGCCTTCATTCATCTAACCCACATCGATGGCTCTCCCTTCTATTGGTATGCGTTAGGTATTTTTATTGCCATCGTTTTTTCATTTATCTTAGGGTTTGGCGCAACACTGGCAGAACCAGCACTCAATGCATTGGGGGCAACGGTACAAAGTTTAACACATGGGGTATTTCGTAAAAGAACACTCATGATCGCCGTCTCCATTGGCGTCGGCATGGGAATTGCCATTGGTGTTAGCAAAATCATTTTTGAGCTACCCTTGGCTTGGCTACTCATTCCGAGTTATTTATTTGCAGCCGTTCTGACGTATTTTTCAACCGAGTCCTATGTTAACGTCGCTTGGGATAGCGCAGGTGTAACCACGGGTCCGATTACCGTGCCCTTGGTATTGGCGCTGGGTTTGGGATTAAGTGGCGCAGTCGATGCGATTGAAGGGTTTGGCATTTTGTCGATGGCATCTATCGGTCCAATTATTACCGTGATGCTGACGGGATTGTGGGTTGAGTATCGTCAGAAACGATACGCATAAAAGGAAATTTGGAGCTAACCATGAATAATAAAAGTGAAATGACCATCTTAACGGATGTCGCCCTGATTACCTGCATGATTCAAAAAGGCATGGCAGATACCGTTGTCGCGGCAGCACGACTCGCTGGCGCACAAGGCGCATCGATTCATTATGGGCGTGGTGCTGGTGTGCGAGAACGACTGGGACTATTGAGTATTACCATCGAAGCTGAAAAAGAAGTGATACAGATTATGGTTTCGAAGCAGCAACAAGAAGAAGTCTTTAATGCCATGTTTATCGCAGGGAAGCTGGATATGCCTGGCATGGGCATCATGTTTATTACCCCACTAGAACGTGCCGCTACCTATATTCCGCCTGCAGTTAGACATAAAGTCAAGCTGATGCAAAACCTTGCACATCAGGCAGAAACAGCATGATGAATCAGGCTTGTTATCCTGCAACCATGATTGTTTGCACCGTACCCAGAGGACTGGGTAGTGCCATTATTAAAACACTGTACGAACGTATCCAGATTATCAATATTCAGCACGATACAGGACGCGGCATCTATGGGCATCACGACCTACGTCATCCTGAATGGCAAGAAATTGATATGCTTAACATTATTGTCCATCCTGAACATGCCGATGCGACCTTTCACACCCTATACGAACTGACTGATTTGCACTTATCGCATGGTCGTTACATTTATCAAGTTGCCATTCCTTGTGCAACAGAGTTTAGCCTGCCACTCATGCGTGAACAGCAAGAATAGAAAAGGGAGTCCCTAAAAACCTCGCTTCGCTTGTTTTTAGACTTTCCAAGTTTATTTTTCAGCTGAAGGAAGGGAGTTAATCAATAGGTTACATGCTATTTTTCGCAATCCCTTCCTCCAGACTACCTACCCATTGACTTTTTAGAAGTGCCCAAAAAGTCTATTGCACTTAAATGCGTTATAATTTGCGCATATAAACAGCTACAGACTCAACAAAAATGAACACCATTCAAGCCAGACGCCAATCATTCTTGCAAGCACTCAGCGAACGCACACTTATATTAGATGGCGCGATGGGCACGATGATTCAAAGCTATAAGCTTGAAGAAGCAGACTTTCGTGGCACGCGTTTTACCGAACACCCGATTGATCTCAAAGGCAATAACGACCTGTTGACGCTCACGCGCCCCGACGTAATTGGCGCCATTCATCGCAGTTATTTGGATGCAGGCGCTCAAGTACTCGAAACCAATACCTTTAACAGCACCAGTGTCGCGCAGGAAGACTATGATATGGCGCACTTGGTGGTCGAGTTAAACCGCGAAGGCGCGGCATTGGCACGTAAAACAGCCGACCAGTTTACCAGCGATACAGGAAAAATGGCTTGGGTCGCAGGGGTGTTAGGTCCAACGAGCAAAACCTTGTCGCTCTCACCCGATGTTAACGACCCAGGCTATCGTGCCACCACCTTTATGGCAGTAAAAGCCGCTTACCGTGAAGCGGCCATTGCCTTACTCGAAGGTGGCGCTGATTTCTTAATGATCGAAACCATCTTCGATACCCTAAACGCCAAAGCCGCCATTTACGCCATTATGGAACTACAAGATGAGCGTGGCGAAGACATCCCGATTTGGATTTCGGGTACGATTACCGATGCCTCGGGTCGTACTTTGTCGGGTCAAACACTCGAAGCCTTTTACAATTCGGTACGTCATGCCAAGCCGATTGCCATTGGCTTAAACTGCGCCCTCGGCCCTGCCGAATTGCGCCCTTATGTCGAAGAATTATCGCGCATTGCCGAATGTCGCGTATCGGTTCACCCCAATGCAGGCTTACCCAATGAATTTGGTGAGTACGACTTGTCGCCCGAAGACATGGCAAAAGAAGTCGGTGACTGGGCAGCGAATGGCTGGTTAAACATTGCTGGTGGTTGCTGTGGCTCAACGCCTGCGCATATTGCCGCCATTGCCAAAGCCGTCACCGCTCACGCGCCGCGTGTCATTCCCGATATTCCTATTTTCACGCGCTTATCTGGCTTAGAGCCGCTCACACTCGACGAGCGTATTGTGTTTGCCAATGTCGGTGAACGCACCAACGTCACTGGGTCGGCATTGTTCCGTCGCTTGATTAAAGAAGGTAACTACAACGAAGCCCTGAGTATCGCCTTAAAGCAAGTCGAAAACGGCGCACAGATTATCGACATCAATATGGATGAAGGCATGCTGGATGCGGTCAAAGAAATGACCACGTTTGTGAACCTGATCGCCGCCGAACCTGATATTGCCCGTGTGCCGATGATGATCGACTCGTCGAAATGGGAAGCAGTGGTTGCGGGGCTATCGTGCTTACAAGGCAAGGGCATCGTTAACTCGATTTCGATGAAAGAAGGTGAAGCTAAGTTTTTAGAGAACGCCCGTATCCTACGTTACTTTGGCGCCGCTGCCGTCGTCATGGCATTCGATGAAGTCGGACAAGCTGATACCTATGCACGCAAGGTGGACATTTGTACCCGTGCTTACAACTTGCTGGTTGCTAATGGCTTCCCGCCCGAAGACATTATTTTCGACCCCAATGTGTTCGCCATTGGTACAGGTATCGAAGAACATAACAACTATGCCGTCGATTTTATCGAAGCGACACGCACCATCAAACAAACCCTGCCCCATTGTCATATTTCGGGCGGCGTGAGTAACGTTTCCTTCTCCTTCCGTGGTAACAACCCTGTACGCGAAGCGATTCACAGTGTCTTTTTATACTATGCCATTCAAGCAGGCATGGACATGGGCATCGTCAATGCAGGCGCGATGGTGATGTTCGACGACATCCCCGAAAAGCTGCGGATTGCCATTGATGATATGGTGCTGAACAAAGACCCAGAAGCCTCTGAGCGCTTGCTGAATATTGCGCAAGAGTTTTCGCATGCAGGTGCAGAAGTGGAAACCGAAGTCTTGGCATGGCGCGAATTGCCGATTGAAAAACGCTTAGAACACGCGTTAGTAAAAGGCATTGATGCCTTTATCGATGCCGATACCGAAGAAGCCCTCGCCAAAATCGGTAGCCCGTTGCATGTCATCGAAGGTCCGTTAATGGACGGCATGAATGTCGTCGGTGACTTGTTTGGTGCGGGTAAAATGTTTTTACCGCAGGTGGTCAAATCGGCACGGGTGATGAAAAAAGCCGTCGCTTGGTTACAGCCTGCGCTACTCGCCGAAAAAGAACGCAACGGCGGCGGCAACAGCCAAGGCAAAATTGTCATGGCAACCGTTAAAGGCGACGTTCACGACATCGGTAAAAACATTGTTGGCGTGGTACTCCAATGTAACAATTTCGATGTCCTCGACTTGGGTGTGATGGTATCGAGCGAAAAGATTTTACAGTCGGCAAAAGACTGGGGCGCAGACATGATTGGCTTGTCGGGCTTAATCACGCCCAGCCTAGATGAAATGGTACACGTCGCCAAAGAAATGCAACGTCAAGGCTTCACCATGCCGCTGCTCATTGGTGGCGCAACCACCAGCCGCGCCCACACGGCGGTCAAAATCGACCCTGCTTACGAAGGCGCTGTGGTCTATGTGAAGGATGCCTCGCGTGCCGTTGGTGTGGCGCAATCACTGCTGTCGCAAGAATTACGCGACGCCTTCAAAGCACAAACCAAAGCCGAATATGTGCAAGTGCGCGAAGAACGCAAAAAACGTGGCGAAGGCGCAGCCCGTATTCCTTTATCGACGGCTCGCGCTAACCACATCGCCCTCGACTGGGATAACTACAAGCCGCCCAAACCCAGCTTCTTAGGCGTGCAGGTGTTGGCAGACTATCCGCTCGAAGACCTGATTGAACGCATCGACTGGTTACCATTTTTCAATGCGTGGGGATTGGCGGGAACCTTCCCTGCCATTCTGACCGATAAGGTGGTGGGTGTCGAAGCCAACAAACTCTATATCGACGCGCAACTGATGCTGCGCCAGATTGTGTCCGAAAAATGGCTGACCGCGAAAGGCGTATTCGGCTTCTGGCCTGCCAACCGTGCCGATAATGGCGACGATATCATCCTGTTCAAAGACGACAACCGCAAAGAAGAAATCACGCGCTTGCACCATATCCGTCAGCAGATGGATAAAAAACGCGGCGGTTACAATCAGTGTTTGTCGGACTACATCGCGCCGCTCAATCCGCATGGTTTAGGTTGCCCTTGCTGCACCGCCAAACTCGACTTACCCGCACGTCATATTCGTGACTATATCGGCGGCTTTGCGGTCACGGCTGGCATCGGTATCGATGAACACATTGCCCGTTTTGAAGCTGATCATGATGACTACCACAGCATCATGCTCAAAGCTCTCGCCGACCGTTTGGCAGAAGCCTTTGCCGAACGCTTGCACGAGCGTGTGCGTAAAGAGTTTTGGGGTTATGCTAAAGACGAGAACCTCGATAACGAAGCCCTAATTGCCGAAAAGTATCGTGGTATTCGCCCCGCCCCAGGCTACCCCGCCAACCCAGAACATACCGAAAAAGGTATTTTATGGGAACTGCTCAAGCCGACTGAAAATATCGGGCTTGCCATTACCGAAAGCTTTGCCATGTACCCCACGGCGGCGGTGTCGGGTTTTTACTTCTCGCATCCTGAATCGCGTTACTTTGGTGTCGGCGCGATTGGTCGTGACCAAGTGGAAGACTACGCTCAACGCAAAGGTATGACTATTGGTGAAGCCGAGCGTTGGTTAGCACCGAACTTAGGCTATGATCCTGAGGAGTTTGATTGATGATATTTGAGCGATAAGGTAGAATCAGAAAGTGTAATTATTCAAAAAGATTAAAAAATGACCACTGACTTTCAAGACGCTCATCATCGTCATCTTAAGGACGCAGATACACTTTATAACGCACAACGCTGGGCAAATGCCGATCACTTATATGGATTGTCTGCTGAATGTGGGTTAAAAGCATTGATGGTCTGTTTTATGTTACCATCATCAGGAAATAACAATCTTCAAAATTCCGATAAAAAACACATTCCTAGTCTATTACCCCGTTATGAATCTTATCGCTTTGGTCATCATTTAGGTTCAAACTATCTGCTACCAGCAACAAATTTCTTTACTGATTGGGATGTGAGTCAACGTTATGCCAATCAGGGCAATTTTACGCAACCCATTGTTGCCCCCCACAAACAAGGCGCAGAATCTGTGAACACATTGATTAAACAAGCACAACGAGATGGATTGATACAAGCATGATTACTTTTGATCAAATCCTTAATGAGATTAAACAGGTTTTCAATCAACATTTATCACTGATTGCCCAACTAGGTGAAATCATCATTAATCGCGACTTAAATGGTCGTGTACGCTTGATTATTTCTGAACAATACGAGGTAACAGACCTCACACAACTCGAAGAAGACTTAAAAACAGCCTTGAGTCCCCATCATGCGACATCATCCTTTATCCTATACGAAGAAGATATTCAGAGCATCAAGCAACTTTCCCCTGTTTTTGTGCTAGATGATGACCAGTTTAATAACGTTTTTATTGCTGATCGCCTTGCCAGTGAGAACCAGTGGGCAAAGATCGTGCAACCAGAAGAAAATCAGGCGAAAAGGATTGTTTTCTTTTCTATTAAAGGTGGCGTTGGTCGCTCGACGGCTTTAGCCGTTACTGCTTGGTCACTGGCAGAGCAAGGTAAAAAAGTCTTGGTACTAGACTTGGATTTAGAGTCTCCAGGATTGTCTTCGAATCTTTTGCCAGAAGATCGTCGCCCGACATACGGCATTACGGATTGGTTAGTTGAGGACTTAGTTGATAATGGCAACACTATTCTGAGCGACATGGTAGCTACTAGCTTATTATCGCGCAATGGCGATATTTGGGTAGTGCCTGCACATGGGCGTGAATTTGGCGAATACATTTCAAAGCTTGGTCGTGTATGGATGCCAAAAACGTCAGCTGATGGTCATCGCGAAAGCTGGGCTGATCGTTTAGAAAGATTAATCAGCAATCTCGAACAAGCTCATCAACCAGATATAATTTTAATTGATTCAAGAGCAGGCATTGATGAAATCGCCTCCACCTGTATTACTCATCTCAAAGCCGATTTGATTCTGCTGTTCGCGCTCGCTGGTGCACAAACATGGACTGGTTATAGTATCCTATTTGACTATTGGTTAAGAATGGGCAACATTATAGACATTCGTGAGCGACTGCAAATCGTAGCATCTATGATTCCTGAAACAGGTGGACAAGATTATGTTGCCGACTTAAGAGAAAATGCTCATCATATTTTTACCGACTACGCTTATGATGAGCTACAACCAGATAGTGATATTGGATTCAATTTTGATGGAGAAGATCAAGCTGCCCCACACTACCCTTGGCTCATTCGCTGGCATCGTTCATTTCATGGATTGGCATCTTTGCATGGCGATTTAGAAAATATTGATAAAAATGTTGTACAAACGATGTTTGATGATCTGATTAAGCCTGTTCTATCTCTAGTAGGAGTTGAAGATGACAAATGATGCGAGCATAATTCGTAACGCAATTATTGGGGCATTACCTCAGGAAACAGCCACTTCTTCAGAAAAAATAGATAAGAAAAATGTTTATCTACCTCTAGCACACACAAAAGCATTACGCCTATCTTGTCATCTTGTCATTGGCGCTAGAGGCGTTGGTAAATCTTTTTGGACAAATGCACTTGCTGACGATCATATTCGTCAACAACTTTCTACTAACTTACCAGAGTTAAAGCAACTTATTGTTTACACAGGATATACAGCAAAGTCAAGCACCAAAAACTATCCTGATAAAGACACTTTTACGCAATTACTAACCCAATTTTCAGCTTATAACATATGGCGAACAGTCATTTATCGCTGGTTATCTTCTATAATTGATAATATAAATCTACGCAATTCATGGAAAGATGATGTCAGTTGGGTTGAGCAAAATCCAGAAGCTTTTGCGGGACTGGTTGAATCAGCAAACCAGTTATTACAGCAACAACAAAAAACAGGATTAATTCTGTTCGATGCCCTAGACCTAACCAGTGATAGCTGGCAAACAATGGATGAAATTGCGAGAGATTTATTACGTGTTGTTTTGTGGCTAAAATCTTTTTCTCATTTAACTGCAAAAGTTTTTTTACGTGCAGACCAATTTGCTCGTAACATTCTTAGCTTTCCTGATGCATCTAAGTTACTTGCAACTAAAGTCGAATTAACTTGGTCGAGTAATGACCTTTACGGTTTATTATGGCAGACGTTATGCAATGCTGATGGTAATGACGGTCAGTGTCTACGAGACCTATACACACAGGTTAGCCAATTAGAAGCCGATATAGCAACACCTCCTTTTTACGTTAGCGCATCTTTTAAGAGAAATACAGATGAACAACGAAAACTATTCGCATTACTGGCTGGTGAATGGATGGGTAAAGATCCTAGAAGAGGAGTCCCTTATGTTTGGACAGTTAGTCATTTAGCCGACGGACAAGGCATTACCTCCCCAAGATCATTTCTAATTGCACTCAGAAATGCCGCCGAACTTTCACGAGAAACATATAGCGACCATCCTCTTGCTCTACATTATGAAGGCATTAAAAAAGGGGTGCAACAAGCCTCTCAAGTCCGAGTTACAGAGCTGAAGGAGGACTACTGGTGGTTAGGCCAGGTTACGGAACCTCTAAGAGGCATTACATTACCCTGTGAATTTTCTACGCTAGAAGCAAAATGGCAAGAGGCTTTTCCTGAAGAACTAGAGCATCTTAGAAATGAAATAGGAAGCACCAGAGAAGATACGAGTAGATTACCCATACAAAGTAGTGAAGATGGCTGGTTGGGGCTAAAAAATGATCTAGAAAAAATAGGAGTTATCAACATCAAAAAAGACGGTCGCATTGATATGCCTGATTTGTACCGAGTTGGTTTTGGTTTAGGTCGTCGTGGCGGAGTAAAGCCTGTTAAACAGCACAGCAAGGAATGACCATTGGTGAAGCCGAGCGTTGGTTAGCACCCAACTTGGGGTATGATCCTGAGGAGTTTAATTAAACGTGAAAACGATGAAAATCATAGAATGATCAGCAGAACACTATTCGCCTCTTTGTTAGTGATGGCTTCTTTCTCACAGAATGCCATTGCTGGACTTGATGAGGCAAACGCTGCTTATCAGAAAGGAGATTATGCAGCCGCATCGGCTGAGTGGATGCAGCTCGCGCAGCAAAACAATGCGCAAGCACAATACCAACTTGCTAAAGCATATAGCAGCGGACAAGGCGTCGAACAAGATTATAAGCGTGCTTTTGCTTGGTTTTCGCGTGCTGCTGAGCAAGGTCATGCCGATGCCCAAAACGACCTTGGTTCCTTTTACGTTACAGGACTGCTGCTTAAAAAAGATTACAAATACGCGGTGGCATGGTACGCGAAAGCCGCACAACAAAACCATGCTCCAGCTCAGAATAATTTAGGTATTCTGTACGGACTGGGTAAGGGTGTCGATCAAGACGACCTACAGGCTTATAAATGGCTCAGTCTCGCCAGCATGAATGGTTACGATAAAGCAAAAGCACCACTCGAAAAACTCGCCAAAGCCTTACCAGCAGAACAACGCGCTCAAGCGGAAGCACTCACGCAAGCTTGGTTAAAAGCCCATCATTAACCTAAACAACTAGCCAGAAAAAACCTGTGAAACGCGCGCGCGCAAGCTTGCTTCGACCGCGGCACTCGGCTGCTGATAAATATCGGCATACCACTGCGCAGCATGTGTCACAAATACAGCAACAATCTCTGGATCGAAATGGCTACCCGAACCTTCTTGAATAATGCCAATCGCCTTTTCTAACGGCATGGCTTGTTTATAAGGTCTGTCGGCAGTTAAGGCATCGAACACATCAACGACAGCAAAAATACGCGCCGACAAAGGAATCGATTCACCAACCAAACCTGTCATATAACCACTACCATCATATTTTTCATGGTGATACTGTGGAATATCTCTCGCATGACTTAACCAACTCGCACGCGCCAAAATTTCTGCCCCGATACTCACATGGGTTTTCATGATGGCAAACTCGTCTTCCGTCAACTTACCCGCTTTTAGTAAAATCGCATCAGGAATACCGATTTTGCCCACATCATGCAAAAACGAACCAGCGACGAGTGCTGACATTTTTTCTACTGGATAACCTAAGGCTTCTGCCAAACGAATGGCATAAAGGGTAACACGATAATTATGAATATTGGTATCCGAATCTCGTCGCGCAATCGCTTCACCCATGACTTCCATCAACTCGACGTTACCTAATAACACTGCCTTAGATTTGTCTTCTAAATTACGGGTTAAGCGCAATAACAAGGGATACATGCTCAAGCCAGTGATTAAGGTTGCCATTACCACCATCGCGACAGAAAACAACACAGACTGATACAGCGTTTTTTCTTCAGATAGGCTTAGATGATAAATACCTTCAAAAAAACCTTCGAGTTGTCCCTGCCCATTTTTGAGTGGCATCACTACCTGCCAAAACCACTGGTCGGATAACAGCAAGCGACGATAAAGCACCTCATCACCAAAACCAAAACCATGAGCGGGATAAGCTTTTAACGACTTCTCGACCCATGTCATCGCCTCATCAACATGCTCTAGCATTTTAGTATGTTGACCATCATAAATTTCGACAATCACAAAGTGGTCATGCAAAGCATCTAAGACTTCATTCAACTCATGACTTTCAGCAGGACTTTTCTCTGCCAACAATAAGGCCTGCAGTGCTTTGGGCGACTCTGCAGAAGCCCGTTCAATGCTTTGCATGTCGATAAGATGCATTTGATAAAAATACTGAGCAGCGCCCAAAACAATCGACATAAACAAACTGACCAGCGCAATTCGCCACCAGGCTTTACGACGAATACTCACGCTTGAAACCATCACATTATTTCCCTAATAAGTCTTCGAAAAAGTATGCCGATAAAGCATGCCTACCCGCAATCCCGGCTTTGTTATACACAGCCGAAGCCTGCTGACGAACCGTTTTTTCGGCACGACCTCGAACGGCGGCAATCTCTTCTAACGACAAGCCTTTTAACAATAACAACGCAACTTCTTTTTCAGCATCCGACAATTGCCACGCATCAAACTGCCGATGAATAATTCCCGACAACTCGCCCATGAGTTTAGCTGCCTGCTCTTGCTGTTGTCCTAGTGTACTTTTAACGCCCGATATTTCATCGGACAACTGTGCTAATACCTTATCTTTGGCATGTAATTTCCACGATAAAATCAGCAACCCCAATAACGAAAACAATGCAAACAACACATCATTAGAAACATGCGACGATGAAATATTCTGACGAACATCATCTGTCATATCCCAAACACTAACTGTCAACTGAATGACAAATAAAGAAACAATTAAAACATTGTCACTAAACCAACGGCTTAATTTGCGATAAAAAGTATTCATTTGGTTATCCATCATTTGCCCGATATACCCTTAATAGACTCGTTTGCGCTTTTGTCCGATGTCTCTTGCTCAACAAACCATCACAATGGCACAACAAAAACGCATCAACACAGCGGAAATACATGCTCTCATAACGTTACCCAAAAAGAAAGGGACTCAATCATGAAAAGAAACTTATTAGCATTAAGCATCACGACAGCGCTACTCACTGGCTGTGGTGGTGGCGGCAGTGGGGCGACAGGCGGTGTGACAAATACGCTATCGGGAGTGGCTGTTGATGGTTACTTGCAGGGTGCTACCGTTTGTATCGATATGAATAACAGTGGTGTTTGTGATTCTGGTGATGTTACAGGAACAACCACACAAGGTGCTTTTACTTTAGATTTAGGGACATATACAGCAGCCAGCGTCGCAGGAAAGACCATTATTGTATCGGGGGGTACCGATATGGATACTGGCGCTAATTTTGTTGGCACACTCAAAACCGTTGTAGATACCAGCTTAACCCAACAAGTTGCCACACCATTAACCACGATTATTCATGCAAAAGTATCGCCTACCATCTCATTGGCAACCGCACGCAGCCAAGTCGCAACATCGCTGGGATTCACATCAGACGACCTTAAAACAGACCCTATCGCCTTATATAACAGCAAACCCGAAGTTTACAAAAAAGGCGTTGCCTTGCAACGTGCGATGGAAAAAGATAGTGGCTATAAAGATCGCTTAAAAGACGACCTTGATGGCAGCATTAAAACCAATACGCAACTCGCATCTGGCACTGTCACAGAACAAGAATTAGATGATGATGAAAACAATGCCGTTCCCATTGATCCACAAAATGCTTCACCGATTGTGACCAACCTCCCCTCTTCTACTACTGCCCAACCGAACATTAGCAATGGACGATTACTCGCCTCGAATTGTTTCCAATGTCATGGTACCAATGGTACTGGCGGCTTTGAACGCATCGCTGGTGGGGAAGCTGGTGAAGTGAGGGATTATCTGAATAAGGTAGCCTCGAGTGACATTATGGCAGCGCACGCGCATGGCTATAGCGACACCGAACTCACCGCACTCATTGCTTACTTTAACCAAATGTGAGAACAGTATGAAGCGCCATTTATCCATGATCAGCATCATGATTGCCATGATAACGCCTAGCGTATTTGCCGATGGACATCAAAAGCCATTATCTAACGCAGTCATTAGCATGCCAGAAAGCAGCACAGGAAGATTGCTTGCCTCGAACTGTTTTCAATGCCATGGCACGAATGGCATCGGAGGGTTCGATCGATTAGCAGGCATGTCGCAAAGCAAACTATTTGCAGAACTGATCGAACAACGATTTAAAAACAAACCCAAAATCATGCCTGCACATGCACTGGGTTACAGCAAACAACAACTTTGGGAACTATCTGGCTATATCGCCAGCGTTCAAATCAAACATCAATAAGGATTAAATACCATGAACAGACGTGATTTTTTAGCCAAGCTTATGTTAACCGCAGGTATCGGTATGATGGGACGCCACGCCTTCGCCGACGATAAAGATCGTGATGGCGACGATGATAGCAATGACAACAACGACAAATTTAACAACAAAGGGACCAATGGCATCTCTTTTACACCAGCCACAACAGGTATCACCAACAAACATGTGGTCGTGGTTGGCGGTGGCATGGCTGGCGCAACCGCGGCTAAATACTTACGATTATGGGGCGGAACAGGCGTCAGTGTTACCTTAGTGGAACCCAATACGGCTTACACCTCAAACATCATGAGTAATTTAGTATTATCTGGCGGGCGGGTGATGACCAGCTTAAATTTCCCATACGCTGGCATTATTTCTAAATACGGCATCACATTAAAGCAAGCGAGTGTCACAGGCTTTACACCAGCCAGCAATGGCGGACAAATCACAGTTAGCCTATCTGACAACACAACACTGAGTTGTGACCGCCTGATTATGGCACCAGGCATCCAATTTGATGATGCTTATGGCTTAACAGCTACAGATTATGCGGGCAATTATCCACATGCATGGCAAGCAGGAACACAGACAACTAAGTTGGCGAATTTGGTTGCCGGCATGGGCAATAACGACGTATTCGTCATGAGTATTCCTGCCAAACCTTATCGTTGTCCACCAGGTCCTTACGAGCGCGCCTGCCTTGTTGCAGACTACTTAAAAAGAAATGGTAAAACAGGCGCTAAAGTGATTGTGCTCGATGAAAACGTCGGCATAACCACAAGCACGCTTGCAGCACCTTATAATGCCATTCAAGCCGAGCCACATAGTTTTCATAGCGCATTTACACAAACCCATGCTGGCATCATCGAATATCATTCTGGTGTTACAGGCATCAGCGTGACGAAAAGCACTGCGAATGATGGTTCTGGCACAGTAACCTATAATGGCGGCACAAGCATTAATGCAAAAGTGATTAGCTTAATCCCACCCCATCGCGCACCTTCAGTCATGGGCACATTGTTAAACGGTGGACGCTGGGCACCTGTCGATGTATTAAGTTATGAGTCTACGGTGGCGGGCATGAATGCTATTCACATTATTGGCGATGCAAGTAGCACAACACAGCCCAAAGCAGGACACATTGCCAACCAAGAAGCCAAAGTCTGTGTGGATGCTATTTTACGCGCATTCCAAGGACAGCAACCCGACCAAGCCCCCGTCACTAACTCGGCTTGTTATTCACCTATTACCAACACAACCGCCAGTTGGTTAACTGCCGTTTTTCACTACGACAGCAATAGCAAAACAATGAAGCAATGGTCTGATGGCGCATTTACAGGGGCGAATATCGAAGCAGCGGCAATCGATAATAAAAACTTCACCAGAATGAACACTTGGTTCAATGCACTCATGTCGGATAGTTTCAGTTAAACCAAGTTGGCACATCTAAAAACCTAATGGGAAGGAGGTTTGGAGGAAGGGTTCGCAAAAAGTGGCATGTAACCCATTGATTAACGCCCTTCCTTCAGCCAAAAAATAAAATTGAGCGCTCTAAAAACCAGCGAAGCGAGGTTTTTAGAGGTTCTCAGGCTATAATCTAGCCTGTTTTTTATGCACTTGGTTTTCTCATGTCTGCTTTATTGCCCTTACTATTGCTATTCGCACCTTTTCCTGCACTAGCAAATACAGCACCATCCATCGACCTTACCAACAATTGGGCTGGCATAATTGCCCTGACACTCTTTGTCTTATCTTATCTTGTTGTTGTATTCGAAGAAAAGTTGGGCATGAAAAAATCCAAGCCCGTTCTACTTGCAGGTACAGCTATCTGGATTATTCTAACCATTGCTTACGGCAGCATTGGCGATACCCATAGCGCACAACAAGCATTAAAAGAAACCATTTTAGAATATGCCGAACTATTACTCTTCCTTTTGGTAGCAATGACTTACATTAGCGCCATGCAAGAACGTAATATTTTTGAAGCCTTACGCGCCTATCTGGTTAGTAAGGGATTCAGCTACCGCCAACTTTTTTGGATTACGGGCTTACTCGCCTTTTTCATCTCACCCGTTGCCGACAACTTAACCACAGCACTGATTATGGGTGCTGTCATTTTGGCACTCGGTAAAGACAACTCTACTTTTATTGCGCTCGGCTGCATTAACGTGGTGGTTGCCGCCAATGCTGGCGGAGCCTTCACACCCTTTGGCGACATTACCACCTTAATGGTCTGGCAAAAAGGGATGGCGCATTTTGAAGACTTTTTATTATTGTTTGTACCCGCTGCGGTTAACTTTTTAGTACCTGCCGCTATAATGTCGTTGGCACTACCTCAAGGAGCGCCTGAAAGCCTCGCCAGCAAAGCCAGTATGCGACCTGGTGCAAAACGCATTATCGCCTTATTTGCACTCACCATTGCAACCGCTGTAGCACTGCATCAAACACTTCATTTACCACCCGTTATCGGTATGTTGCTTGGTTTATCTTACTTACAATTCTTTTCTTACTATCTCAACAGAGTTGAACAACACGGCTACCACGATGCCAAACCAGGACAACACAATCATACCTTTGATTTCTTTGGACATATGGCGCAAGCCGAATGGGATACCTTGCTCTTCTTCTTAGGCGTGATATTGGCGGTGGGAGGTCTTGGCTTTGCTGGCTATTTAGCGCAGCTATCGGGGTGGCTATACGGCGACTTAGGGGCGACACCTGCCAACATTGCCGTCGGTGTTATTTCTGCTGTCGTCGATAATATCCCTGTGATGTACGCGGTGCTCAATATGCAGCCCGATATGTCGCTGGGTCAGTGGCTACTGGTAACGCTTACAGCGGGCGTGGGTGGTAGTTTATTATCGGTCGGCTCTGCTGCTGGGGTTGCCCTTATGGGACAAGCGCACGGACACTATACCTTTATGAGTCATTTACGCTGGACACCTGCGATTGCTTTGGGCTATATTGCCAGTATTAGTGTGCATTTTTGGATAAACTCAGCAGTTTTTTAATCTGCGCAATAAAGCCATGCGCAACGAGGTAACAGATGAACGCAGAGCAGTATCAACAGACCAGTCAACAAGTCATTTTACTGCACGAAGAGTTACGCCAAGAATGGCCGCAACTCAAGCGTATTGCCATTGCGCTGTACAATGCTCAAACGGATGAGCTGCACACTTTCGTCAATGCCACCACTGGCGGCTCACCGTTAAACCACTACACACAGCAACTCAAAAAGATTCCAAGCCTACAAGCAATTGCGGATAGCGCTACACCACGTATTATCGATAATTTAGATGTCTTTGCAGACAACCTAAGCGAACACTCACAAAAAATCCTGCAAGCAGGATTTCGTTCTAGCTTTACCCTGCCCATGTTCACACAAAATCACAAGCTGCTCGGCTTTATTTTTTACGACGCTGACGAGCCTGCGTTTTTTACGCCCATCATGCAAAACCACCTATCTGTATACAGTGAGCTGATTCAATCTTTGGTTATTGTCGATATTTTGCCACTAAAAATGATACATGCTGCCGTCAATATGACTCAGGCCGTTACGCGCTTTAAAGACGAAGAGACCAGCGAACACATGGCACGCATGGCACATTACGCTCGCTTAATCGCAACAAGCATTGCTGACGAAGTAGGCATATCCGATGAAGTCATTCAGTACATTTTTCTCTACTCGCCATTACACGATATTGGCAAAGTTGGCGTTCCCGACGCTCTCCTACTGAAGCATGGCACACTGACCAGCGACGAATTTGTCATTATGCAAACACATGTCACTAAAGGGGTCGAAATCGTCGACACACTCATTAATGAGTTTGAGTTAGATCCAGAAGGTCATGTCCACATCTTGCGCAATATTGTAGCCTACCATCATGAGCGTCTTGATGGCACAGGCTACCCTTATCGCTTGACAGCAGAAAACATCCCTATCGAAAGTCGCATCGCTGCCGTTGCCGATGTCTTTGACGCACTAACATCAGATCGACCTTATCACCGTGGACGTAGTCAAGAAGAAGCCTTTGCTTACTTAGAAGCTTATAGTGGGCAATATTTTGATACCCGTTGTGTACAAGCCCTCATTCAAAACACCGAAGCAATTATGGCGATTAAGGCAGCATTCGAGCCAAAGCTATAATTAAATCAGACAAAAACAAGACAAATAGGGCAAAATTTTTTTATCCCTTATCCCTTATCCCTTATCCCTTATCCCTTATCCCTTATCCCTTATCCCTTATCCCTTATTATACAACAAGATAGGTAAAAAGTCTAAATATTTATACTTAAAACCAAGTTAAAAAACACAGCGACTACATAAAATAAATTTATTACCTTAATTATTTCATTTAATTGATACATTGATTATTTCCTCTCGTTAGACAATAATAAAACAGCAATATCTGAGTGGCGAACAATACTATTACAAACACATCAGTACGTACATTATCCACCAACGAGTAAACGAAGGAAAGTAACATGGCCAGCCAACAAGAGTATCACCTGTCTGCCGACACAGTCATTTTGTCGACTGCTGATTTACAAGGAAACATTGTCGACTATAACGCGGGCTTCCGTGATGCTTCTGGCTATACTGATTCCGAACTTAAAAATAAACCCCACAGCATTCTGCGTCATCCCGACATGCCCAAAGAAGCTTTCATCGACTTTTGGCAAACCATTCAAGCTGGTCGTCCATGGTTTGGTATTGTTAAAAACAAACGTAAGAACGGCGATCACTACTGGGTAGCCGCTAATGCCAGCCCCATTATCGACAACGGACGAACAACGGGCTATTTATCTGTTCGCTATCCTGCAACTCGGGAACAAATCACGGCAGCAGAACGTCTTTATGCCGATGTTAGAATGGGACGCACAGCATTTCCTTACACACGCTTAACATCAAATTATAGAAGTTTAGCGATATCGGTAAGTGCTGCATTATTTGCATTTAGTGTGCCGATAGCACTCGGCAACCTACCACTGGTTGATATTCTCATTAGTGGTAGTGTCGGGTTATTAAGCATTGGCTACATGGCCTACCAATTACATCTCAGCAATCGCATACAACCTGCCCTACAAAAAGGCATTGAATCTCTTGCCAATGGTCGCCTAAAAGCTAAAATCGAAGACAATACACACTGGGGCTTCGCCCTAAACATGATTCGCTCGCGCGTTGCCGAAACAGATGCCAAAAACTACGATGCCATGCGTGAGGCACAAGTCATGAGCACAGCGCTCGATGCAGCAACAACCAACATCATGATTGCCGATGCTAACTTTAACATTACCAGCATGAACGAATCCTTGCGCAATATGTTCACACGAAACGAAGCCAAATTAAAATCTGTGCTACCGCGTTTTTCGGTCAACGGCCTCGTAGGTGCAAATATGGATATTTTTCATAAAGACCCATCACACCAGCGCATGATGGTCGAAAGACTCACTTCGGCATTCCAAACCGACCTTAAAATTGCAGGATTAATCATTCGACTTACCGTCACCCCCATCAACTTAAATAATATCCGCTTGGGCTATGTTGTCGAATGGCTAGACAGAACCGTTGAAGCAACGATTGTTGATGAGGTTTCAGCAGTCGTTGATGGTATGAGAGCAGGAGAATTTGACCACCGCATTCACGCTGAAGCACAAGGTGGATTTTTAGCAATTAAACAGGGCATTAATTCGACGATGGATATTATATCTACGGCTATTGATGGTATTACAGAAATTATATCTGCTCAGGCAAAAGGTGACTTAACCAAAAAATGTGAGGCTGATTTTTCGGGTCAACTTGCTTCTTTACAAAATGCGATTAATGCTTCTAGCGATAGTCTTAAAATAATCGTTTCTCAAGCGACAAACTCTGCCAAAACTGTAAATACCGCAGCCGAACAAGTTGCATTTGGTGCTGCAGACCTTTCTTCTCGCGTACAAGAGCAAGCATCGGCGTTAGAAGAAACCAGCGCAACCATGCACCAAATGTCTACGGCTGTACAAGCCAATACGGCCAATGCACGAAAGGTTGCCGACTTAGCACATCAAGTGCAAAACCAATCATCCGATGGCGTACAAGTGATGCAACAAACGATTGATGCGATGCAATCTATTCAAGAGTCTAGTCATCAAATTAGCGATATTGTGACCCTAATTGATAGTATTGCCTTCCAAACCAATCTACTTGCCTTAAATGCTGCTGTCGAAGCTGCACGAGCTGGCGAACATGGTCGAGGGTTTGCCGTCGTTGCCAGCGAGGTAAGAGCACTGGCGGGCAAATCTGCTGATGCAGCAAAAGACATTAAAGTACTGATCGATAACAGCGTTAATCGTATCGAAAACGGCACACGTCTTGCCAATAAATCAGGCGATATGCTCAACGGTATTTCTCATGCAGTCGAACAGGTTGCCAACATGATCGAAGAAATTGCCACATCCTCACATGAACAAAGTGTCGGAATCGCGCAGGTGCATCAAGCCATCACACAAATTGATGCGGTGACGCAACAAAACTCTGCCTTAGTAGAGCAAACGACGGCTGCGGCAGAAAGCTTACGCAACGAAGCAGAAAACCTACAACAGAATATGGCATTTTTTAATACGGGGGAGCACAGCTCGCAGAATCATGGTTCAGACTATCCACAACCCAAAAAACGAATCGCTATCGGTCGCTTTTAACCATCATTGTCTGATTCAGGCCTTTCCTATATCTTACTTGTCGCCATTCTTATCATATAGTAATGGCGCACAATGAAAGGTTGCCATTATTCTAATCAATAAGAGTGATTCCTATGCCACTAGCGAAACTCGAACGGATCGAACGAGAATTAAGCACTCTCAACCAGTCACTAAATAGTGCGATTGAAGCATTATCTATGGCTAGTAGCTCAGGGCGAGAACTTGGCAGCGACGTTAATGGTGCGCTAGAAATCGCACACGAAAGCTTCGACCATCTTGCAACAGTAATTAAAAAAATCCAACAAAATGACACGATATTTTCATAAAAAATGGTGAAATAAACTCTATGACATCAGAATATCACATTCCACCCAATACGATCATTTTATCAACATCAGATAAATATGGGAACATTATCAGTTGTAACGAAAACCTAGTCACAATTAGCGGTTACAGCTACAACGAGCTGATTGGAAAACCACATCGAATATTACGACACCCAGAAACGCCACAATCCATATTTTTTGATCTTTGGAGAACCATAGAGCAAGGACACTCTTGGTCTAGCGTCATCAAAAATCGGCGCAAAAATGGCGATTACTATTGGATTGCTACGACCATTAGCCCTGTATTTGAAGGTACTGAAATCACAGGCTACGCATCTGTTCGCTACCCTGCAACGGACGCACAAAAAGAACACGCGCAACAGCTTTATTGTCAGAACGGACAAATAGCCAATCAAGCTTCACACAAAATACCTTACCTTTATACTATTTCGCTATTAGCACTCATTGTAATCAGTGGTATTGTGTTGCCAATGGTAACGACATTACCAGTTTGGTTTGGTGCAAGCATGAGTTTGTCTGCTATTCCAATTGCTTTTTCGCTCTACGTTGTTGCAAACAAAACAAATAAGACAAACACATTCGGCACGATTAAAGACATCATCAGTCACAAAATGCACAACTCAGTTCACACCTTATGCGAACTAGCATTTTTTGATGAATTGACTAAACTCCCTTCTCGCCTCAACATTATCAACAGCATGACTCGCATGATCTCAGAGTTAAAGCCAGACACAAATACATGTATGCTTATTAAAATCAACATTAATCGATTAACCATGATTAATGATGCGCTAGGTTACGAGCAAGGCGACACACTGCTGGTAATGATTGGGGCTCGACTAACACAACATCTTCCCAAACATTGTACCGTGGGTAGAAATAGCGGTGATGAGTTTCTGATATTAGTAACAGCCTGCCAAAACATCCCCCAAGACACATTCGAAATACAACTGTCACAAGCATTAACAAATGCTTTTTTAGCACCATTTATATTGCCAAACGAAAACGCCATTCATATTACCGCGTCATTTGGTGGAACACGTTTTCCACAGGCACAAGCAGATACAGCCGACAGCATTTTAAGGCGTGCAATGATTGCACTACATCAGGTTAAAGGATATCAAACAAAGAATATTATGTTTTATCAACCAGAAATGGAAGAAAAATCTCAAAAGTATCTGGATATCGAAACACGTCTTCATTATGCCATTGAGCAAGATCATCTACAGCTTTTTTTACAATCACAAGTTAACACGCAAGGTCAGGTTGTATCAGCTGAAGCGCTTGTTCGTTGGCAAGACCCTGAACGCGGATTGATTTTTCCAAATGATTTTATTCCTATTGCGGAGCAAAGTGATTTGATCATTGACCTTGATCGGTGGGTACTCAGAAAGTCTTGCGAGCATCTCAAGTCACTACAAAATGCGAATATTAACTTTCATTTATCAGTTAATATCTCTGGAAAACACTTTAACGCCAACGAATTTGTCGACAATATATATAACATTATCAGCGAAACGGAAATTAATCCGAACTATTTAATTTTAGAGGTAACTGAAAGCGTATTTATGTCTGATTTAACGCAAGTAATTGCAAAAATGGACGAAGTTCGTAAACTAGTAATCATTTTTTCTATTGATGACTTCGGCACAGGCTATTCATCGTTACTCTATCTCAAGCGTCTTCCTATTCAAGAACTCAAGATAGACAAAGGATTTATTAACGAATTACCGCATAATGCTGAAGATGTCGTTCTCGTCAAAACAATCATTGCTATCGCTCAAAATCTAAATCTGCAACTTGTTATTGAAGGCGTTGAAACACAAGAACAAGCAGACTTTCTAAATCAACTCGGCAACTTTACGCACCAAGGCTATTTGTATGGGAAACCCCAACCCGCACAACAAGTCATTCAAAGTATCTTTATAACAAAAGAACTTCATGATAGCGCTAACAACTCATAGGATTGTTCATTTTCTAAATATCAGTTTTCGCCATCTTCTCGGGAGTGACTACTTTTTATAGAGAGTCCCAAGAACAGGCTGCTGCCAACGTCTTTAACAAGTCACGCTGGGCATTAATATAATCACTGATTTCATAGCCTTTTGTTTGTATCTTGTGCTGTACACTACGCTCAAAAACAGGCAAACGACTGCTTTTATCCAATAAACGACAGTTTGCTTGTAGGGTTACCACCCCGCCAAGCATACCATCGAGCTGCAAAATGTCTGCCGACCACTGTTGGTTTGGCATCGTGCGATTATCGGCAGGATAAAGATAAACAGCATCTTGTGGGTGCAATGACTGTAAAGCCGTTGTTAACACTTGGCTGATTTCTTCTTGTAAGCGTCCGCCCCATTGGTGTTGCTCTTCGAACTTAAGCTCACTATCCGATAGACGTACAACTAACTGCGGACGATTGAGCAGTTTCGGCAATGTCACCACGCTAACACCAACACGATGCGCTGGTGGATGCGTGTTACTCAACAGCGCGCTTGCTTGACCATCCTGCAAGGCATAATAACGCACAGACGATGAAAAACAACCCGCCAACAAGACACTCATCAGTAAAACAAACATCATCGCTTTCATCTTTATTCCTTCCCAAAAATAACGGCATTGGGTTGACGTTGCAGCGTATCAGCCAAGGTTTCAATCGCACCTGCAGCACGCGCAACTTCTTGCATTAAGGTACGCATGTCGTGTTGTAGTAGCGAATCATCCGACAGCGCCTTATCTGTTGTTGCTAGCGTTTTATTGAGCATTTGCAGGGTGGTTTGTGTTTGCGCTAAGGTATCATTAACCTGTGTTGGCATACTTTGAACCTTGCTCAGCGTCGTATTAACTTGTTTCAATAACACTTCTGTCTGACGCAATACCGACGAGTCTTGTTTGCTATCCAGCATCCGATGCAAGCCCTTGGCCGTCTGGTGTAATTCATGAATCGTATCTTGAATGGGCGCTTTTTCGAGCTGAGCCATTACGCTCCCCATACGATGCATAATCTGCTCCATATCCGTCTGTACCGTCGGAAAAACAACGTAACCATGATCTTGCACTAACGCAACCTCTGGTGCTTTTTCTTGGTAATCAATATCAATCAACATCTGACCCGTTAACAAATTTGCTGGCTTAAGTTGCGCTCTTAAGCCTTTATGAATCATTGCCGTCAGCAACTTTCGTGTCTGTTCAGCATCTCGCCCCAACGCCAAACGCTCTGGCCACAACTCGACCAAAACTGGAAGCTCCACGGTCAATTGGTGTTCATCAAAACGCGCACGCACATCAAGAACACGCCCGACTTCTAATCCTTTATGTTCGATACGAGCACCATTACTGAGTCCTGCGACACTACCCGTAAACAGCATCAAATAGCTCAGTCTGACACTTGGCGTGTCTTGAGTAATACTATCTTTATCAGGGTAAAGCGCAAAAAGATGTCCTTCATTAACAGGTTGTTCTGCATCGAGCTGTAAAATATTTTCAAACGCCAAGCCACCTTGCATAAAAGAAAGCAACGACTCCATCTGCGCTCGAACACCTTCGCTACTCATTTTGATGTCAATACCATTAACATTCCAGAATCGTGTCTCGCTGCGAACCAAACGATCATAAGGACTGCGCACAAAGACTTGAATACGCATTTTATCGTCTTTGCCAAGGGTATAAGAGACCACTTCCCCCACAGCAATGCCACGATAGAAAACGGGAGAACCGACATCCATCGACCCCAAACGATCCGCACTCAACCAAAACTGACGACCATCAGAAGCACCACTCAATGTCGGGGGTTCATCTAACCCCTGCACAATGCGATCTAACGCTTCGCTCGACTCACCAGGGGTCAGCGCAATATAAGCTCCCGACAAAAGGGTACTTAATCCACTAATCGTTCGTGTCGTGACACGGGGACGCACCACCCAAAAGCGAGCATCCTGACGTAATTGTTTCGCAATCGTTCGATCCATAGCAATGCGAACGCGAACATGATCGAGATGATCACTTAAGCTAACCTGAGTAACCTTGCCCACATCCACATCTTTATAACGAACACGGGTTTTACCCGCCTCGATACCCGTTGCCGTAGCAAACTCAACCTCTAGTGTTTGCCCCTGACTGCGCCATGCTTCGTAACCAATATAACCTGCAATGATGAGCGCAACAACGGGAACCAACCACACCAATGACCACTGGCGTGAACGGCGAATCACTCGCGCTGGAACCACATCAGACATGTTCACCACCTTGCTTATCCGCACATACATCCCATAACCAACGCGTATCAAAAATTGACGTTGCCCAAAGGGTTAACAATACCACTGCAGCAAAAGACAAACTGCCCGCCCCCGCTTTAATCGTCGCAAACTCACCAAACTGCACCAAAGCTACCAATAACGCAATCACGAACACATCGACCATCGACCATTTGCCCATAAATTCAATCAGACGATATAATCGTGTTTTATCGCGCAAGCGCGCGCACCAACGAAACTGAACACTCAGCAACAAACCTGCCAACACAAGGATCTTTGACAAGGGAACCAAAATACTGGCAACAAACACCACCAAGGCTAACAACCACGCACCTGTTTGCACAAAATGAATAACC
This sequence comes from uncultured Francisella sp., assembly GCA_964606405.1. Lineage (GTDB taxonomy): Bacteria > Pseudomonadota > Gammaproteobacteria > Thiomicrospirales > Thiomicrospiraceae. The sequence continues at coordinate 19,317 of CAZSGH010000015.1, read as the reverse complement.
CCGCCCATCAAAGTATTACTCGAATCACGCCCTAAAGACACCATTGTCATGACAGGCAATAAATTCGCAGGAACATACAAAATAACAGCAGCCAACAATAATGCCCAGACAGAAAGCAACTTGGGCGCACCACGCCGTTGCAATGCACTCCCACAACGACCACAGGCGACGAGCGCATCTGTTTCGATGCGATTGAGCTGAGTACAATAAGGACAAGGCACAAGATGATGAGACAAGGCAGTTAACGACATTGTTTTACCGCCCGCCAATAAACATCAGGATCAAACAATAACTGAATCGCACTCATAACTAACATTAACGCCACAAACGCCAACAATGACCATCCTGGTAGTAATTGTGCCGAATCCGCTAACTTGACAGCAGTAACCAACAAACTCAGGAAAAAGACTTCCAACATCATCCAACCCTGATTTGCATACAATAAACGAAATGCCCAACCAACGAAAGGCGGTTTGCGCTCAAAACGTAAGGGTAAAAACAACCACAGCATCATCGCCAAATGAAAAAAAGGCGCGACAAAACTGGTCATCGCAACCAAAATTGCTAACAACCAAGCTTCTTGATCCAACATAGCAAAGGCAGTTTGCCACAATGACAAAGGCTGCTGAACCCCATTCACATCGAGTGTCAGTATGGGCAAAACGAGACTAGAAACCCAAAGAAGCAATCCAGAAAGAATTAAGGCAAAAATTGAATCCATCGAACGCCCACCGCGTGCTAACACAGCATCACAGCGTGGACACAAAGCACGCTCGTTGTGTCCTAATGACGAAATGGTTACCAACAGATCACAATCGGGACAGGCTTTTTTCATCATGCTTGCCCCTAGGTACTAAGGTTGAAGCGCTCTAATCGCTTCGATACGCTGCTGTAAATCCACGAAAGACGATGCAGTTACGTTGATATGCCCCAACTTGCGCCCAGCGCGAGGCGCTTTATCGTACAAATGCACCGCTGCATGCGGAATTTTGAGTGCCGACTGCCAATCGCCTAAATCACCAATGAGGTTAATCATCGCAGCAACAGGCACTTCCATCCCTGCATCGCCTAACGGCAAGCCCAACAAAGCACGACAGTGGTTTTCGAACTGATCCGTCCAAGCACCATCCTGACTCCAGTGTCCTGAGTTATGTACCCGTGGCGCCATTTCGTTGGCAACAAGTCCCTTGTCCGTATCGAACAGCTCTAACGCCAAAACACCCACATAATCCAATTCGCGCATGACCGACTGAATCGCTGCTTGTGCTTGATGTGTCAATTCATGACTGACATTCGGTGCTGGCGCAACCGTTAAGCGCAAAATACCATCAACATGCGCATTTTCAACTAAGGGATAAAACGCCACGTCGCCCGAAGCGCTTCGTGCAGCAATAATCGACAACTCGCGACTAAAACTGACAAAGCCTTCTAAAATCAGCTCGCGATTACCAATGCGCTGCCATGCAGTATCAACATCATCTTGACAGCGCAATACTGCCTGACCCTTGCCATCGTAGCCTTCGGTGGTGGTTTTAAGTACCGCTGGCAAGCCAATCGCGTTAACAGCATCGTGCAACTCGGCAAGGCTATTCACAATCGCAAAAGGCGCAGTTTGAATACCAAGACTGCGAAACAGCGTCTTCTCACGTCCACGATGTTGCGCAGTATGCAGCGCCTTCGCTGGCGGGAAAACAGGTTTAAGTGCCGCAATACGTTCCACCAAGGCAACAGGGGTGTTTTCCGACTCAAAGGTGACGACATCAACGGCATCAATAAAAGCATCTAGCTGATCCTGATGATATAAAGCACCCAAGGTCTGACTGGTTGAGCTAGGCACATCTTCGTAAAAGGCAAACCGCGCCCCTAAGCGTGTTCCCGCCAATGCCAACATGCGGCCCAGCTGACCCGCGCCAATCACACCAATGACAGGACCGACACTCATAGCGCAGGATCCGCTTGTTCTAACACAGCATTGGTTTGCGCAGCTCGGAAAGCATCGACTTTCTGAGCCAATGCACTATCGGTTGTCGCCAAAATTTGCGTTGCCAAGATACCTGCATTTTTCGCACCCGCATCGCCAATGGCTAAGGTCGCCACAGGAATGCCACCGGGCATTTGCACAATCGATAATAAAGAATCTAACCCAGATAAGGCTTTAGATTGAACAGGAACACCCAATACGGGTAAACGCGTCATACTGGCAACCATACCTGGTAAATGCGCAGCACCACCCGCTCCTGCAATAACCACTTTTAAACCACGATCGGCAGCCGACTTAGCATAGCTTACCAATAAATCGGGAGTACGATGCGCCGAAACCACTTTGGTTTCGTAAGGCACGCCAAACTGTTCAAGCATCATCGCAGCTTGTTGCATTGTCGGCCAATCCGACTGAGAACCCATAATAATACCGACAACAGGAGACATAGCAATCATTCACGCAAGTTCAAAAGGGTATTATATAAAAGTAATCTCTAAAAACCTAACGGGATGGTGGTCTGGAGAAAGGGATTACAAAAAACAACAGATAACCAATTGATTTAAAAATCTTCCTCCAGCAAAAAAACAAACTTGGAAAATCTAAAAAAGCGAAGCGGCGTTTTTAGATTTTCTCATGAGTTATGGCAGCCAATGCAAACTGGCTTGCCAGCCAAGCAGCAAGTAAACCCCTTCTAACCCTGTTGTTTGTGTTTCCTGACCGAGCTGCAAACGGGCGCGTAACCAGCCATTGGGATCATGTTCAAGCAATAGATTCTGGCGTGTCGCATTTGCAGATTGTTGATGCTCTGATTGCGTCTGCTCGTAACGTAACCCCGCGCGCCATTGCGGATGCCAACGATATAAGCCCATCACGTAATACCCTTGCTGATTTTCAAAGCCGCTAACAGCTGCACCATTAGCATCTCGGCTCAACCATTCACCTTGAACCTGCCAATAATCATCATTCGCTAGCCACTGTTTAAGTGTTAAATCAATACCCGTCCATTGCGTAGCCTGTTGATTGGCAGCACCCGCAATCTGACCCTGAGCCACACTTGCCCCCAACAAACTGTACAAACCAGCGCCCCAGTGTTCAGCCCAGCGACTAAATGCCGTGCTTAACGCTGGCTTTGCTCTGTCATCATTAAATTGGTCACGATTGGTAGCACTTAACTGCTCAACACCCAGCATCCAAGTTGGCGCAGGCAACACCGACAACTGAACGCCTTTTTCTTGCAATGCTGTACCTGCACCAAATAAGTTTTTATAGATCAGTGGTGCATCGACAAAATCTCGATCGTGTGTATGCTGACTGTTAAGTCGCCCGAATCCAGAAAAAAACTGACCCACTTTAAGTTGCACACCAGAACCTAAGGTTGTCGTCGCAAAACCTTCATCCAAAATAGCCTCTTCTGCTGTGGCATTCACATTAACAAAATAACGCCAATTGCCCTTCGGCTTACCTTCGACAACCAAATCATTCCATTGGTTATGTGCATGATCGTGCCTATCTTGCCATTCACTGCTTACCCGATTGCTACGATCGACCAGTAAACTACTGCCTTGCGCCATAAACATAAAACGACTATCGGCATCGGGCCAGTCATGCGGATGCAACTGCGGTGCTTCATCGTTAAAAAACTCATTAAACAACGCCTGACGATCATCAAGCGCACCCGTCATGTCTGTTTGTAATGTCGTCCAATCAGGCGATGCTGCAACAGCCACAGAAGAGCAACAACAAAAGCACAAACCCAACCAAGTCTTCTTCATGCTTTTTTTCCCGACAAATAGCCTTCAAAGACTGCCAAAGTTTTGGCACTAATATGATGCTCAATGCCTTCGGCATCGGTTTGTGCTGTTTCTTCATCAACCCCCAATGCTATTAATAAGCTAGTAACGACTTGATGGCGATGACGTGATTCCGTTGCTAAGTTTTCACCCTCATCCGTTAAAAACAGCCCTCGATAAGGTTTGGTGTTAATCAGCCCTTCTTTTTGTAGCCGATTAACCGTCTTCACCACCGTTGCATGACTCACCCCTAAGCGTTTAGCAACATCAACCGAGCGCGCTTCACCTGTCGTTGCAATTAAATCAGAAATCAACTCGACATAATCCTGTGCCGTCGCTGCATTACGTGCATCTCTGGCTTGTTGGAAACGTGCTGCCTGCGCTTGTTCATCGGGCAGTTGCTCTAGGCTAGGAGTCATAACGAACACTTTATTATTTGGGAACCTCTAAAAATTTCGCTTCGCTCGTTTTTAGATTTTCCAAGTTTATTTTTAACTGAAGGAAGGGATTTAATCAAAGGGTTACATGCTATTTTCTGCATCCCCTTCCTTCAGGCTTGCTACCCATTGGGTTTTTAGGGGTGAACCATGTGATACTAGTTGTAAATTGTAGCCAAGGCTGTAAAATAAAGCCACAAGAAAATAACATCATGGAATTGACGCAACATCATGAAGACAACAGCCCAAGTTAGCCTACCCGAATCGCATCGCAGCGTTGCCATACCCACACAAGTGGGCAGTCGTCGCTTATGGGCATTTATGGGACCTGGCTTTTTGGTCGCGGTTGGATACATGGACCCAGGCAACTGGGCAACAGGATTAGCAGCAGGGTCGGCATACGGCTATACCTTGTTGTCAGTGGTACTTATCGCCAGCTTAATGGCGATTGTGTTGCAAATCATGGCGGCACGCTTAGGCATCGCAACAGGTAAAGACTTAGCACAGCTCTGCCGCCAGCGTTATAGCAAAACGTCTGTTTTTGGCTTATGGATTATGGCAGAACTCGCCATTATTGCCACCGATTTAGCCGAACTGTTAGGCAGTGCGATTGCCTTAAACCTATTATTCGACATTCCTGTCATTGCAGGCATCCTTATTACCGTACTGGATGTATTGCTGATTTTAACCCTACAGCAACGCGGATTTCGCCTAATCGAAGCTGTGGTTGTTACCCTCATTACCAGTATTACGGTTTGTTTTTCGTTTGAGCTGGCACTTGCCAACCCCGACTGGCAAGCGGCAATGGCAGGGCTTGCACCCACATCGGGACTACTGACCGACTCAACCATGCTGTATCTTGCCTTAGGCATTCTAGGCGCAACTGTGATGCCACATAACATCTATTTGCACTCTGCGTTGGTACAAACGCGCGCCATCGGTGCTGACAATGCAGCAAAAAAAGAAGCCATGCGCTATGCCAGCTTCGATACCGTTATTGCTTTATCCTTTGCCTTTTTTATTAATGCAGCGATTGTGGTGTTAGCAGCCTCGGTGTTTTATGCCAATGGCAAAACCGATATTGCCGAAATTCAAGACGCTTATCAGCTGCTCACCCCAATGCTTGGTGCTGGATTGGCATCGACCTTATTTGCGGTGGCGCTACTGGCATCGGGTCAAAATGCTACCCTCACCGCAACCCTTGCGGGTCAAGTCGTGATGGAAGGATTTTTGAATATTCGTTTACCCGCATGGCAACGCCGATTGGTGACACGCGGGCTGGCGGTGATTCCAGCGGTGTGGGTTACATGGTATTTTGGTGAACATGGCACCGCAAGCCTACTGGTTTTTAGTCAGGTTATTTTAAGCTTACAACTGCCCTTTGCCTTAGTCCCTTTATGGGTCATGACGAGCGATAAAAACCTGATGGGCGATTTTAGTAATCCGCTCTGGCTAAAGTTAGTCGCCGCTGGCATTACTGCCTTAATTATTGTGCTCAACATGCGACTACTATGGGACTTTGTTAACGGCAATTAAAACCAGTACAACGCAAGAGCACAGTAGGGGGCATCACTAGAAATACAAGGGATAGGGGTCTGGGGGAAGGGTTGATAATTAAGCACATGTAACAATTTAATTTAACTCCCTTCCACCAGCTAAAAAAAACAAAACAGGGACTCTAAAAACGAGCGAAGCGAGGCTTTTAGAAGCTCCCTAGGTTTTAACGACGATAAACCCACCATCCTAATATCCGCTTCAACCACTCAAAAAATGCCGACTCGACTTGTTCATTACGCTTCAGGTCAACAGCCATTTTTGACAGCTTCACGGTACCTGTATCTGTCGAAAGACGTTTCTCGATAGCGACCTGCATTTCAGGCGTTTCTCGCGTAAAAGCGCGAATAAAATCATCGAAATTTTCTGTCTCGCTCTCGCCTCGACGCGCCAACCACTGTTGCGCATTGGCATCGGTCGAGGCAGGCATGGTCGAGGCCACAATATGTTGCGCTTGTGTATGCGTTTGTTGTACATCGCCGTCGAAGCGCAAATTCAACACAATCTCACTGTCAGAATAATCTCGCCACAAACGACGAATACGCGCAATCACTTCTTCTCGCGTCGCAACAACACCAACGTGGGCATCTTTTTCCAGTCGCGCTTCAATTAACGGAATGGCTTCGATAAACTCATGTGACTCTAACTGAGCCAATAAGTCGGCAACATTAATTCGTAATACAGCATCTTGACTCGACGATAAAACCTGCTCAATTTCATCGGCCAAACGCTGACGATCAGCCAATTTCTTTAACTCTAACTCATATAGCTCATCATTAAATGGCAAAGCAAGATTAGTCGTTAGCATCGAAATCATCGGCACAACCTGACGCAATCCACGCAAGGGATTATCGAGCAATTCATAAATAGCTGTCGCGATTGATTCCGAAGAACCTGATGAAATCAGTTTACCGTCTGACATACGCCGCATACCGTGTAAAGCAATAAAGGCTTGCGCCACATGACGAATCATTGCTTCATCCAAATCAGACAAGTCAAATAACTCGCTTTCACCCGTTTGCATCATTAATCAAGCCCTCTCTTAAGTGCCTCGACGACGAGGCGACACAGGTTGCGACAACAAGCCCACCCGAATATCACTAACAGGCAAACAAGAACACATTAATATTTCACCCGATTCTAACGGAAAATTGGGGGTTTTAGTATAACCGACTTGTCCATCCAATAAATAGGCAATACAAGCACCGCAATTTCCGCTTCGGCAACTTGAACGCACAGGCAAACCCGCTTTATCCAACACATCAAGCACAGAACGTTCATGCTGCCACACATAAGAACCCTGCCCATCAATCTTAATATTCGCTATTGGCAATTTATGTTGATCTTGTAATGATAAAACTTTGGCTTTCTTTTTACCAAACAACCAATCAAGCATACACAACGCCCCCCATAAAAACTTTTCTTAACATTACAAGACAATTGGTTTAGAATTAACCACTCATTCATAAAAACAATACCAGCCCAATATCATGCATCAACCCAGCGCATTACACGAAGCGACCCGTCAATCGCTTGAGCACTATTTTGCCACGCTTGACGGGCAAATACCCATTAATTTGCATGCGATTGTGATGCAAGAGGTAGAGCAAGCATTGCTCGACTTTGTGATGCGTCGAACAGGCAATAACCAGAGTATGAGTGCTAAGTGGCTGGGCATCAACCGCAACACACTACACAAAAAAATTGAACAATACGGCTTGCTGACAGACAGCAGCTCGACATCCACCTCAGGAGAATAACATGCTCAAACCCGTTAAACGCGCTTTATTAAGTGTATCCGACAAAACTGGTCTTATCGACTTTGCCCGCACACTTAATGGCATGGGCGTCGACTTACTTTCCACTGGCGGAACCTTCAAAGCCATTCAAGACGCTGGCATTCCTGTTACAGAAGTCTCTAGTTACACTGGCTTCCCCGAAATGATGGATGGACGTGTTAAAACCCTACACCCTAAAGTGCATGGTGGCTTGTTGGGTCGTCGTGGCACCGATGATGCCATCATGGCAGAGCACGGCATCAAGCCAATTGATTTACTGGTCGTGAATTTGTATCCGTTCGAGGCAACCGTTGCAAAAGCAAATTGCAGCTTAGAAGATGCCATCGAAAACATCGACATCGGTGGACCTGCCATGTTGCGTGCAGCGGCTAAAAACCATGCCGACGTTGCTGTTATCACCGATATTGCTGACTATGGTCGCATTGTCGAAGAACTGACTGCCAACAACGGACAACTCTCGCATGCAACGCGTTTCGATTTAGCGATTAAAACTTACGAAACCACCTCGCGTTACGATGGTGCAATTGCGAACTACTTCGGTGCTCGTTTAGGCGAAGCAACTTTTGAGCAACCAGCCGATTTCCCGCGTACTTTTAGCAGTCAGTTTGTGAAGGCACAAGACTTACGTTATGGCGAAAACCCGCATCAGAAAGCGGCTTTTTACACAGAACGCAACAACACCGAAGCGTCTATTTCAACCGCACGTCAATTGCAGGGTAAAGAACTGTCTTACAACAACATCGCCGATACCGATGCTGCATTAGAATGCGTTAAGTCATTTGTTAAGCCAGCGTGCGTCATCGTCAAACATGCCAACCCATGTGGTGTCGCAGTGAGTTTAGATGGCATCCGCACAGCTTACGACTTGGCTTATGCGACCGACACTGAGTCGGCTTTTGGCGGCATCATCGCCTTCAACCGCCCACTCGATGCCGAAACCATGCAAGCGATTATTAGTCGTCAGTTTGTCGAAGTGATTATTGCACCAGAAGTATCGCAAGAAGCGCTCAGCATTGCAGCAAGCAAGCCAAATGTTCGCGTTATGTCTTGTGGCGCATTGCCAGAAACACGCACAGCCTTCTTGGATTACAAGCGCGTTAATGGTGGCTTATTAGTGCAATCTGCCGACATGGGCATGATTACCGAAGCCGACTTAAAAATCGTTACGCAACGCGTACCAACCGAAGCCGAAATCCACGACTTAGTCTTCGCTTGGAAAGTGGCAAAATACGTTAAGTCTAACGCCATTGTCTACGCTAAAAACCGCCAAACCATTGGTGTTGGCGCTGGTCAGATGAGCCGAGTTAACTCGGCTCGTATTGCGGCAATTAAAGCCGAACACGCTGGCTTGCAAGTACAAGGTGCGGTAATGGCATCAGATGCCTTCTTCCCCTTCCGTGACGGCATCGACAATGCCGCTGCTGCGGGTATTTCATGCATTATTCAACCAGGTGGCTCGATGCGCGACCAAGAAGTCATCGATGCCGCTAACGAACACGGCATGGCCATGGTCTTCACAGGCATGCGTCACTTCCGTCATTAATAACGAAATACAAAAAAGGCAACCACAAGGTTGCCTCTAGGAAAAGTCTAAGCACTGCGCTGCGCTTGTTTTTAGACTTTCCAAATTTATTTTTTAGCTGAAGGAAGGCATTTAATCAATAAATCACATGTATTTTTTTACAATGCCTTCCTCCAGACCTCCTACCCATTGAATTATTAGATATACACTTTTTACACCGTCCCCTCACATAAAAAGGTAACATTTATGAAATGGCTTTACGCAATTGCAATGATGTTATTAACGCTTTCGTTAAGTGCCTGCGCACAAGAGGACAAGATGCCACTCAACAACACAAAACTCCTCGTCTTTACCGCCCCCGATTGCGACTTCTGCAAACAATTTAAAAAAGAGATACTCGACCACTGGCAAGCCGATATCGCCATTGAAGAAGTATCTAGCAGCACAACACCAACGGGACTAACCTTAGAAAAAGCGCTGTTTGCCACACCCACTATTGTCTTTTTTAAAGATGGCAAGGAAGCATCCCGCTATACAGGCTACGACGGTAACCAACCCCGCTTCTGGAAATGGCTTGGCTTTCAGCTACTCACCCCAGACCAACAACGTATTGCTTTCGAACAAGGCACAGAACGCCCCTTCACTGGCTCTCACCTCGATGAAAAGCGCAAAGGAACCTTTGTCGACCCCATTACAGGCAAACCCATTTTTAGAACCGACACCAAATTTAACAGCGGCACAGGCTGGCCTAGCTTTTTTAACCCCATAGATGGTGCCATTAGCTACCATGAAGACAATGCACATGGCATGAAGCGGGTGGAAGTGCGCAGCGCCAGCTCTGGCATTCACTTAGGACATGTTTTTGATGATGGCCCACCCCCAACAGGAAAACGCTACTGTATTAATGGCAACGTCTTGAAGTTTATTCCTGATAAAGAATAAAATGACTCGGTAATTTTCAATACTCATATCAATAGGAACTGTTCATGAAAAAGACATTGTTATCCTTAGCCCTGCTTACTTGCACAAACCTTGCTTTGGCTAGTGGTCATGGTCCTCATTGGGGTTATCAGGGCGCAGAAGGCGCTGACAATTGGGGAAAACTGCATCCCGATTTCGCATTATGCTCGGCAGGTAAAAATCAGTCACCAATTGATATTACCAATACCCTCGATGCCGATACGCCTGCAATCACCTTTAACTACAGCGCAAACGGTTCAGAAGTTATTCATAATGGTCATACCATTCAAGTCAACTTTGCGGCTGGCAGCAGCATCACCTTGCGTGGTAATACTTACCAGCTCAAGCAGTTCCACTTTCACTCACCCAGCGAAAACTTAATTGATGGCAAGTCTTACCCCTTAGAAGGTCACTTGGTTCACAGCGATGACAAAGGCAACTTAGCTGTCATTGGAATTATGTTTAATGCAGGCGAAGCTAATTCGGTTCTTACTGCAGCATGGGCAATGATGCCTGAAAAGGCAGATGGCAAAAACCCACTATCAGCCCCAGTTAATGCGGCAGGTTTATTACCAAGCGATCAGGACTATTATCGTTTTAATGGCTCATTAACGACACCACCTTGCTCTGAAGGCGTAACGTGGATTGTCATGAAGCAAGCCATGACGGCTTCTCAGGCACAAATCGAGCAGTTTGCTAAGCTGATGGGACAAGCGAATAATCGTCCAGTACAGCCAATTAACGCACGCCCCGTTTTAAAATAATAAACGTCGCTCAAACAAAAAAGCCGCCAATTCCTTGGCGGCTTTTTTGTAACGATAAACGCACAAAAACCTGTTAAAACTCACCCCATTCCTCTGTCTTACTCGCACGAGCAGGTGCTGGTAAGGATAAGGCTTTCTTTGGTTTTGACGTCGCCACAGGCGCTGACTTTCTTGTTACTGATGCCTTAGGCTGATAACCAATATTGAAGAAACTCATATTTTGACGCAACCCATCAGCCTCTTGGCTCAAACTACCCGCAGCTGCGGTGGTTTCTTCCACTAACGCAGCATTTTGCTGTGTCACTGCATCAATATTCGCAATGGCTAAATGAACTTGACCAATACCATCGCTCTGCTCATTAGATGCGGTAGCAATTTCTTCGATCATCGTCACCACTTGCTCAACGGTTGCGGTAATACCACCAAGAACCTCACCAGACTTTTCTGCCAACTGCGTCCCATTTCTGACACGTGCAACACTATCGTCAATTAACCCTTTAATGTCTTTCGCTGCTTCGGCCGACTTTTGTGCAAGAACACGAACTTCACCCGCAACAACAGCAAAACCACGACCATGCTCACCAGCACGCGCCGCTTCAACTGCAGCATTCAGTGCCAACAAGTTGGTTTGGAAAGCAATACCATCAATCAAGCTCACAATATCTGCAATTTTCAAACTAGACTCTTGAATAGACTGCATTGCGCCAATTGTTTTTTGCATTACCGCAACACCCTCACCAGCTTGATCCTGAACCTGATGTGCCAATCCAGCAACCTTATGCGCATTTGCCGTATTTGCTTGTACTGCCGTTGCCATTTCGTGCATTGTTGCACTGGTTTCTTCTAACGCTGCCGCTTGCTGTTGCACACGATTAGACAAGTCTGAAGAACCTCGCGCAACCTGATTCGCTGCATCCGTAACAATCGAAGATGCTTCAATTGCCGAAGCGATCACTTCTTTAATCTTATCGGTAGAAGCGGCTCGTGCATCCTGTAACGATTTGAACCGTCCGTTATAACTACCCTTCGCATGCTGTGTTAAATCACCCTGCAATTGCGCATTCGCCAAAGAAACCAAATCGTTTGTTAAAAAGTCTAACGTATCAATCGTTTGGTTAATGGCTGTCTTCATGGTCAACAAATCACCTTTAGCATCTGCCGTGACACGTAACGAAAAGTTACCTTCATTCAGCGCAGACATCGACTGATTAATGTCACGAATCACCTTACTCATTGTTTCCATGGTATTCATGGCATGATTGGCAATCTCACGGAATTTACCTTCTGCACGACAATCGATTTGCGTATCAAAGTTACCATCATGAAGCCCCTGCATCAACTTAGTGAGCTGTCCCATCGTTGTCGCAACCATTTCGGCAGACTGGTTCACACCAACTTTTAATGTTTCTAACTCACCAGAGTAGGCGCCCTTAATTCGACCATCAAACTGCCCTTGAGCGAGTCCCATAACCACTTGGTTGCTTTCTGAGATAACGCCATGCAAGACATCTTTCAACTGAATCACTGCGCGCAAAACACTACCATCAACGGCTTGATGGCTGGCGGCAATATTAAAGTTACCAACAGATAACTGCTGTGCAATTTGAACCACTTCAGAAGGCTCTCCACCCAATTGACGTGTAATCGAACGAACAATCGCCAATCCAATCAAAACACCAGCAATAACCGTCAACAAACCTAACAACAAGGTGATATTCAGTGAAAAAGCACGCTCTTCCACGCTTTTTTCTTGGAAGCTGTCTGCCTTTTTCATTGCCGTATCATAAATGGTTTTGCTACCAGCAAAAATTTCAACCGACTTAGGTCCAGCAGCAGTACGCGTCAACTCACCCGCTTCTGCGCCTTTGCCTTCACGCTTCAAAGCAATCACTTGATCTCGAATCGGCTTCCATGTCTTGAATAGTTGGATGAGCTTTTCCATTTCTTCTGGACTGGTTAAATAACGCGCTTTCGCAAACGTTAAATCATCAACAACTTTTTGCTCAAGCGCATCAACTTGCTGCGTCAATTTAACAATTTCAGCATCATCTTTTAACATCGCAATATCTTTCATCAAGCGCGACATGCGCACAATGTTACCATCGGCACGTGAAACCGCATTAGTAACCATAAAAGGATGCTTATATTGCTTTTCTGTTATATCTGCCAACTTTCCTTGCTGAAAAACCGAAAACAACACCGACATAACGAGCAACACGAGCAACGAGCCAAAGCCCAACATCATTTGCATGCGAACCGTTAATTTATTCATGACAAAATCTCCCAACCAGCTGGCGATATTAGAAAAAGCGACTACTTATTGTCTGATTCTAACCCTTTTCACACTCAAAATTATCATTAAAGGTAAAATTATGCGAAAAAACTTCTCTCTTTCCTATGTTTAAGCGCTTAGGCAAGACTTATAATGCACTCACATACATTTAATCCTACATAAGAACCCGTTATTATGAATATTCTTGTTATCGGCAATGGCGGACGCGAACACGCCCTTGCTTGGAAATTAGCACAATCAACCAAAGTAACCACTGTATTTGTAGCACCAGGCAATCCTGGTAGCGCCAGCGAAACCAAGTGTCAAAACGTCGCCATTAGTGCGACCGATGTGCCCGCACTGGTTGCTTTTGCTCAAGCCAATGCCATTGCACTTACCGTTGTTGGACCTGAAGCACCTTTAGCAGCGGGGGTTGTCGATGGCTTCCGCGCAGCGGGTCTAGCCATTTTTGGACCAACAAAAACTGCGGCACAACTAGAAAGCTCGAAAGCTTTTGCCAAAGATTTTATGGCACGCCACGCGATCCCCACTGCATTTTATCGCGTCTTTAATGGCGAAGAACAAGCGCAAGCCTTGGCGTATGTACGCGAACAAGGCGCACCCATTGTGCTCAAAGCGGACGGTTTAGCTGCTGGTAAAGGCGTGATTGTTGCCATGACACTCGCAGAAGCCGAAGAAGCGGTTAATGACATTTTAGGCGGAAAATTTGGCAGTGCAGGCGCACGCCTCGTCGTAGAAGAGTTCTTAACGGGCGAAGAAGCCAGTTTTATTGTCATGTGCGATGGTAAAAATAGCATCTCAATGGCAAGCAGCCAAGATCACAAAGCACGCGACAATGGCGACAAAGGTCCTAACACGGGCGGCATGGGCGCTTACTCGCCTGCTCCTGTGGTCACAGCAGACGTTGAAGCTCGCATTATCGAGCGCATCATTAAGCCCGTATTAGCGGGCATGGCAAGCGAAGGCAATCCTTATACAGGCTTTTTATACGCAGGCTGCATGATTGACCCACAAGGCAACCCCAAAACACTCGAGTTCAACTGCCGCTTTGGCGATCCAGAAACACAGCCGATTATGATGCGCCTGCAGTCAGATTTGGTTGATTTAGTCGAAGCTGCCTTAGCCGAAAAACTCGACGTGACAACAACGCAATGGGATAACCGCGTTGCCCTTGGTGTGGTTATGGCTGCGGCAAACTATCCAGATGAACCACAAAAAGGCGACATCATTACAGGGATTGATGCAGCACAGGCAACAGGAGCAAAAGTATTCCAAGCAGGTACAGCTAACGACGATCACGGTAATATCATAACCAGTGGTGGTCGTGTGTTATGCATTACCGCATTGGGCGCTACAACCGAACAAGCACAACAGGCTGCTTACACAGCATTACGTGAAGTTCACTTTAATGGCACTTTCTATCGCACCGATATTGGCTATCGAGCGGTTGAACGTGAGCAAAAGCGTAAATAATTGACGCAAAATTGACTTTAAGTAATGTTTGCGTCATAGAATACGCGTAAAATAACAAGTTAATGAAAAAGGAGCATCAACATGCACGTAGAAAACCATCCATCACTCGCTAATGAGTTTCCAGAATTTAAAGACAAAATCCATACGTTAAAAATGGAAAATGCACACTTTGCTAAACTATTCGAAGAATACAATGCAGCTGACACAGAGATTTTGCGCATCGAAAACGGTGCAGAAAATGCTGGTGATTTTGATTTAGAAACCATCAAAAAACAACGCCTTCATTTGAAAGACCAACTTTATGCCATGCTGACAGCAGCTTAAGTTGCGTTAACCATAGCAAAAAAGCCCGAATGACTTCGGGCTTTTTTATTTGCTTAAACCGCCAATCACTGACGACAGCTCTGGGAATCTCTAATAACTCAATATTCGTCATCCTCGCGTATGCGGGGATCAATAAAACCAATTAGATAGATTCCCGCTTTTGCGGGAATGACGGACTTTGAGAGGCAGCGCAACAACGCAAGGCGGCAGCGCAACAGACAACAAGCCATAAACCGTCGTGAGCTGGCGAAATTGCTAGGCGCACGGAGCGCAAACGAGGGAATGTACACAAAAGTACATGACTGAGTTGAGCACCGCGCAACAACGCAAGGCGACAGCGCAACAGACAACAAGCCATAAACCGTCGTGAGCTGGCGAAATTGCTAGGCG
>CAZSGH010000015.1:0-3930 GCA_964606405.1 uncultured Francisella sp. | reverse complement strand
AAAGTACATGACTGAGTTGAGCACCGCGCAACAACGCAAGGCGACAGCGCAACAGGTTTATCACTTACCGACGATACGCGGACGCGTCCAATACTTATACATATCAGGACGCACATAACTTACCAGCAATACCTGCGGCTGTGGCTGATGCAACCAAACTTGTACACTATCATCACGTTGCCACATTACGCCTTTAGCGCCTTTAGGACTGCCTTCTATGCGCTTTGGTTTTCCGTACTGTTTGACTAATTGAGCATACAACTGCTCATACCAACCCACCAATGGCGCATAAGCAATATCGACAACCGAAAAGCGTTGCCCTGTAAAGCCAACAGAAACGTAAGCGCTACCAGGCCACAAACCTCTGGCATCATAAACTAAGACATCCTTTTGCCCTGAATGAGGGATAGCGATAGCGCCTGCCTTACGCAAGGCAGCATCCAGCGATGAACGGGTAGAACACATCAGCTTTTCACCAACCAATGTTGTGCCTGCTCGCTTCAAACAACGTTCATGCGCTGTTGGCTGAGCCTCTTTTGCTTCATTAGCCGCTTCTTTTTCTAGCTGATTAAAATCGATGCGTACGGGTGGATACCAAGGCACACCATCAACAGGATCGGTATATCCTAACTCATCACTTGCCACAGCCACATTAAAAACCGACGCTGCCATCAACACAGCAAAAACTAACGACAACGGATAACGCATATTCATAACTCCTCGCTACAACAGGGCACCGCTAAAAACCCCACTTCGTGGAATTTTTAGCGATACCAAGTATATTTTTTCTCTGGTGGAAGGAATTAATCAATGGGTTACAAGTTTTTTAGTGCATCCCTTCCCCCAGACCCCCAACCTTTGTAGGCTATTAGAAGTCCCCAACAGTATCTATTATCACGAGACAGAAATAAAAACAAAAGACAGTTTTTTTAATGGGGGAATAAGCGAAAAGTAAATACAAAAAAGCCCGAACAAGTTCGGGCTTTTTCGAATCGAAAGTTGCGAATTAACGCTTCGAGAACTGTGGACGACGACGCGCACCGTGCAGACCGACTTTCTTACGCTCAACTTCACGCGCATCACGAGTCATGAGACCCTTAGCACGTAAAGCTGCACGGTTTTCTTCATTGAAGGCAACCAATGCACGCGCCAAACCATGACGGATCGCGCCCGCTTGACCAGTAGTACCGCCACCAACGACGTTAACAACTAAATCAAAGCGATCACCAGAACCAGTCACTTCAAACGGTTGACGAACGATCATATGATCGGTCTCACGTGGGAAATGCGCTTCTAATGTGCGACCGTTAATCACGATCTTGCCTGTACCTGGACGTAGAAAAACGCGAGCAGTCGAGCTTTTACGACGACCAGTTCCTAAGTACTGTTCCATAGCCATAACTCAAACTCCTCTTATAGATCTAACGCCACAGGCTGTTGTGCAGCGTGTGGGTGAGTATTGCCAGCAAACACTTTTAGTTTGCGGTACATATCACGACCCAACGGGCCTTTTGGCAACATGCCTTTAACAGCAAGTTCCAATACGCGCTCTGGCGAACGTTCGATCATTTTTTCAAATGATGCAGACTTCATGTTACCAACATAACCAGTATGACGGTAGTACATTTTGTCTGTACGTTTTGCACCAGTCACACCGATTTTTTCTGCATTGATTACAATCATGTAATCGCCACAATCGACGTGAGGCGTATAAATTGCTTTGTGCTTACCACGTAGACGAGAAGCTAACTCAGCAGCTAGACGACCTAATGTTTTGCCTTCAGCATCAACCACATACCAGTCACGTTTGACTTCGTGTGGCTTGGCTACAAATGTTTTCATTCCGTTTTTTTCCTTTCAAAAGCATCGCTGCTTCATTAAATTTCGGGTTTTAAGGGAAAGGGAATCCGTGATTATACCCGAATTTATTTTTTAATAAAAGCCGATTCTCACAAATGATATAGAATTTAACGCAGATCATCTTCTACCGATGGAAGAGAGAAAGCCACCCCATCAGATTACGCAGCAACACGCACTTAGTTCATGAACTTGACAACGGCAATGACCAAACCTGCAATGGCGAAAGTTTGCAGTAGCATAGCGCGCATCATTTCACTTTTTATTTCTGCCATGTCTTTACGTAAATTACTTTCTATTACCGTCATGTTATATTGCAGAGACAATAAATCTTGCTTAGTAGCCATATCTTTGCTGTCCATAATCTGCTTAAAGGCATGCATTGCTAATGGCTTTGGCTTCTGCCTTAGCTTGCGCTTCTGGCACTCCTGCCTTGGTAAGGGTTTCAACAAACTCTAAACCATCAAAAGTGATTGTGCTCATAGCATTCTCCCAAACGTCATGCGATTATCATAGCATAAATACCCAATCCCTAATCTCGTCAGGCGGCGCCGTCGAAAATATCGAGTAATGAAACGGACAGGCTCGAAAAGTCGCTTATATTGTGCGTGACCAAGGTGAGTTGATGAACTTGCGCGGTAGCGGCAATGACATTATCGGGAACTTTGATTTTCTTGTGCTTGCGATTTTCGATACAAGCTAGCGTAATTGGCTTAGTAATATCCAGCAATACAAACTGATCTAAAAAAGCCTGCACCAATTTTGCTGCTTGCTCATTGTAGGCAAACGATAAGACTTCTAAGTAGGTAATTTGTGAAATCGCCGATTGTTGAAGATGCTGGCGCAAAAACTCCGTCGCCCTACCATCACCATTAAGATGATAGATAATGACGTTAGAATCAATAAGGTATTTTATTGCCATTCTTCGGAACGCACTTGACGCTGCCACGTAATAGGATCAACAGCCTGCCCTTGCAAAATACCAGCGGTTTGACTGAACAAATCGGTGGGTTGTTGCGCGACAACACGAACCTCGTCTTGAGAGAATCGTTTAAGTACCGCCAACACTTGGTCGATTAAACGGTCTTCTACCGCTAAGGTTAGGGTTTGCATGTTTATTCCTCCAAAACGTCATGCCATTATCATAGCATAAAATTCCCTCACCCTTTGTGAAGGAGGAACTACTCACCCCGTCAGGCTTTGCCGACTACTCCCCTCCTTTTGCGACGGAGGGGCAAAAAAACCAACTACTGACTGCGCACAAGACGCACGGCAAGACCATAGTTCTTACTGTCCCAATAGTCGTAGCCATAGTTGAAATAGACAAGCAACGCGCCGTAGGTGTTGTAGACAAACGCCGACGACGACCAAATATACATAGGTGTTGCGGGGAAGACCGTTTCGTTAATAGCTTGACCATAGCAAGCGGTTTCGACAAGGCTTTTCAGTTCTTTTTGGTTGGGCAATCGCCATGCCAGGCTGGTATTGGCTGCCACAGTCGCCGCTTGCGCCAGTGCGTTTTCCCAATAATAAGTGGTAGCTGTACCGCTACAAGTCGTGCCATTCCAACTCGTGCCCAAGACACAACGCTGCCAAATTAAACCTGTTTTGGTGTCGGTTACCTCAGTGCCATCCGCCGATAGCGTGTATTGGCTATCGGGTTTGGTTTTAACCATATTGGGGTTGCAAGTTTGTGCCTGCACAGCGGTTGCCAACAGCAAGCTGACTAGGGTTAGTAATGTTTTTTTCATGTATTTTTCCTTAAATTCATTTAATCCACCCTAAGGCTCCTTTAGCTTACGCTGTAAACGCTACGCTAATACGAAAAAGAAGGGAAGAATTTACCCAGTTTAGTAAATAGCGGCGTAGCACGGGTGAGCTAATAGCACCGTCAAGACATCAACAACTACAAAAGCGAAAACAATACTAATTCAAGACTAAGTAGCCGAAAACAACAAAATCAACAATGGCATAGATGCCAATAATGGTTAATAAAATGATAGGATAATCAAATCTAATTAGAGTCTGTAAATTAAACTGTGTAAACGCTCATAGATTAAAATCTCATCAAAA